>URLR01000003.1 GCA_900548815.1 uncultured Collinsella sp. | reverse complement strand
TCTACACGAGCCTTATCGTCGGCAGCGTCAGATGTGTATAAGAGACAGGTACTACAGCTATGATGAGCCGCTACGCCGTATACCCAACCACCGCGTGCTGGCTATCGACCGCGGTGAGCGCGAGGGCAAGCTCCGCGTGCGCGTGAACGTCGACGGCGCTGCCGCCACGGCACGCCTCGGCAGCCGCTGGCCCCGTCGCCAAGGCGTCTTCGCTCCCATCTTCGATGCCGCCATCGCTGACGGTTACAAGCGCCTCATGGCCCCCTCGCTGGAGCGCGAGGCCCGCGCCAAACTCACCGTTCGCGCCCAGACCGAGGCCATCAACGTCTTTGCCAAGAATCTCGAGGGCCTGCTCTCGGCACGCCCCGTGCGCGGCGCCCGCGTGCTCGCACTCGATCCGGGCTACCGCACCGGCTGCAAGGTCGCCGTCATGGACGAGACCGGCAAGCTGCTCGACCACGGCGTGGTCTACCCCACCAAGCCGCGCCACGACGTCGCCGGCACCAAGCGCGAGCTCGCCCGCCTCGTCAAGAAGGACAGCGTCAACACCATCGTCATCGGCAACGGCACCGCCAGCCGCGAGACCGAGGAAGTCGTCTCGGAGTTCATTGCCGAGCAGGCGCCCAGCCTTCGCTACACCATCGTCAACGAGGCCGGCGCGTCGGTGTACTCCGCTTCCGAGCTCGCGAGCCAGGAGTATCCCGACCTGGACGTCACCGTGCGCGGCGCCATGAGCCTGGGCCGCCGCCTGCAGGACCCGCTGGCAGAGCTCGTCAAGATTCCGCCCCAGTCCATCGGCGTGGGCCAGTACCAGCACGACCTTGACCAGGCTGAGCTCTCGCACACCCTGGGCCACGTGGTGGAGGACGTCGTCAACCGCGTGGGCGTCGACGTGAACACCGCGAGTGCGAGCCTGCTGGGATACGTATCGGGCATTACGCCGAGCGTGGCCAAGAACATCGTGGCCTACCGCGAGGAAAACGGGGCCTTTACCGATCGCCGCCAGCTTAAGAAGGTCCCCAAACTGGGGCCCAAGGCATATCTCAACGCCGCGGGCTTCCTGCGCATCAGCGGTGGCAAGAACCCGCTCGACGCGACGAGCGTCCACCCCGAAAGCTACGAGGTGGCCACGTCCGTCCTGGAGCGCGCAGGCGTTAAAGCCAGCGAGCTCAGCCGTGGCGGCGTGCCCGACATTGAGCGCCGTCTGGGCAGCATCTCGGCGCTGGCAAGCGACCTGGACTGCGGCACCCTCACGCTCATCGACATCGTCAACGAGCTCAAGAAGCCCGGCCGCGACCCGCGCGACGACGCGCCCGAGGTGGTCTTTAGCCGCTCGGCACTTTCCATCGATGACCTGGAGCCCGGCATGGAGCTCAAGGGCACGGTGCGCAACGTTGTGGACTTTGGCGCCTTCGTCGACGTGGGCGTGCACCAGGACGGCCTCGTACACATCTCCAAGCTGGCCAACCGCTTCGTCAAGCACCCGAGCGACGTGGTACGCGTCGGCGACACGGTAAAGGTGTGGGTGGAAAAGGTCGATCGCGACCGCAAGAAGATCTCGCTCACCATGGTGCAGGGGAAGTAAACCACCTAAAGCAAGGGTCCCCCCTCTCGCGACGTGCAAAATCGCGAGTATTCTGCAATTTCTGCCGCTCCGAACGCCCCTCAGAGGCAATAAAGTCAAAAACAGCCCCCGTTTTAGCATCATCAGAGCCAAAACGGGGGCTGTTCCGTGCTTTATCTAGCTGGTAAAAGCCTTTACCTTGCTGAATACTCTCGATTTTGCACGTCGCTGCAGGGGGTACCTTTGCCCACGGCAGGATATGGAAGCCGATTACCAACCTACCGGCAAGCTCGTGTCGGCAGCCCCGGCCTTTCCTTTGCCTAGCGCGACCCTCGCGAAGCGCGTGAGCGATAGGGAAAGGAAAGGCCGGGGCGAACAACCCGCGGCGCAGCCAGTGTTCGCGTTACGGCAGAATATGGAAGCCCAAAGCGGCGATATCCTTGGCAAAGCCGCGCACGGTGTCGAGCGAGACCTCGTACGGGTCGCGGCCGATGTTCTTGCGCTTGGCCAGGATGCTGTTGGGCACCGTGATGATTTGGCAACCGCAGGCTTCGGCCTGGTAGATGTTGATGAGCTCACGCGTGGACGCCCACAGGACCTCGCAGTTGGGCTTGGCGGCGGCCTTCTTGACCGACTCCGTCATAAACGGAATGGGATCGACGGCGGTGTCGGCGATGCGGCCGGCAAAGAGCGAGATGATAGACGGCGTCTCGGCGTCAACGGCCTCGACCATCTCGTCGACCTGCTTAGGCGTAAAGATGGTGGTGACGTTGACCTTGATGCCGTCGGTCGAAAGCTTGCGCACCAACTCGGCGGTGGACTCGCCCTTGGTGGTCACGCACGGAATCTTGACGTAGACGTTCTCGGCCCAGGTAGCGATCTCGCGCGCCTCGACCTCCATGGTCTCGACGTCATCGGCAAAGACCTCAAACGAGACGGACACATCGGTGATGTGGGCCAGGACCTCCTTGGCAAACGCGCGGTAATCCGTCACGCCGCCCTTCTTCATAAGGGACGGGTTGGTCGTGAAACCCTGAACGTTGCCGTTCTCGTACATGTCGAGCATGCCCTCGAGGTTTGCACCGTCAGCGAACACCTTGATTGCCATCTGCCTGATTCCTTTCGTTTGCACACGGCCGGTAAGCTGCTAAACACTTTACCTATGTTTATCAAGGCGTGAGCTGCGGGTTTTTATCTTCTCGGCGAACGGTATAAACACTTTAGCGTTTTTGAGCACACCTTCCAGCAGCAAAACGATTTTGCAGGGCGGGCCCATTTGAGCCGCCCGCCGCGGGTGAACGGTAATTGGGCGGTTCCCGCTAGATCAACCCAAAGTGGCGCATCGCCGTGACGGTGCCGTCGTGCTCGACGTCGTCGGTCACATAGTCGGCGACCGCCTTGACCTCGGGCATGGCGTTGCCCATGGCGACAGCCATCTCGACAGCGGCGAGTATGCCCAGGTCGTTGCCCGAATCGCCGAAGCCAAAGGTGCGCGCGTTACGGCTGCATCCCAGATACTCCAGTGCTCGCGTCACGCCCACGCCCTTGTCAATGCCCTTGGGGCTCAGCTCGCGGTTTGCTTGCTGGGCTCGCTTGGAAGATCGACGGTAAACGCGTCTCCCAGTCAATCCGGCACCGCCGAGGCAAACCCCACACGCGCCCGCCGGCAAGCGGCACGCGCCCGCCAACGCAAAGGTCCGGCGGGACGCACCTAGCATCCCGCCGGACCGTCACTCGTCCAGGAGGTCGCCGCGACGAGCCCCTAGATCTTCGCAAGCTCCTCGGAGATGACGCGACAGACATCCTCAGCCTGAGGCATCACGCCGTACATCTCGAAGAAGCCGTGGTCGCAGCCGCGATAACGAATCGCAGTGACGTCAACGCCCGCATCCTGCAGCCTCTTCGCGAACAGCTCGTCCTGATAGCGCAGATAGTCATACTCGGAAGAGATGATGACCGTGCGGGGGAACGCGCTCACGTCCTCCGCGAACAGCGCGGAAATCAGCGGGTCGAGCATCTTGTCCGCATCGCCGTTGACGTACATGGGCGGAAGGTCGTTGTTGGCGAGGCGAATGCGATCAACCCTGCTCAGCGCCTCGGGCCTCTGCTCATCCACGACCTCGTACAGGTCATAGGACCACTCATCCGGAACGGGACCGCCATCAACGAGCGGATAAAGCTCGACAACCGCCTTGATCCTATCCGCGTGAGAGCCCTCGAGCACGACGGCATTCGACAGGCTGCCACCCGCAGAGTCACCAGCCACGGCAATGCGAGTCGCATCAACGCCCAGCTCGTCAGCGTGATCGACAAGCCAGTCGAGCGTCTTCACGCAGTCCTCGACGCCACCCGGGAACATCGTCTCGGGAGACAGGCGGTACTCCGGATAGATCGCGACGCAACCCGTGCGCTCCACGATGTCGCGCAGGCAGTTCTCGTACTGGCCGATGTTGCCCACCATGAACCCGCCGCCATGGATGAACACGAGCGCGGCAGACCCATCCTCGTGCCCCTCCGGCGTGAAGATGTGCAGCGGAATGCCCTTGTCGCCGAAGTTCATGACGACGGTCTTCTTGGCAACGTTCGCGCCCCACACGACGTGGGTCTCCTTGTTGGGCGCGGAGCGCCACGCGATCACGTCCACCGGTCCGGCCGGCGCCGACCCCGCCGCAGGAGCCGCAGCGAGCTTCGCGTGCGCACGAGCATAGACGCGCGGATCGAGCACGTGCTCGCGGTCGTCACCCGGCACGGGCTTCAGCATCAGCCTCAGGCCGTTAGGCTCGACAACCTCCCTCGCGCCACTCTCAAGCACCTCAAGCTCGGAAGTGGGGTACTTCCTATCCTCGGCGCTCATGGCTAGCCGATCTTCAGCTCGTCGAGCCTGGCGTCGAGCTTGGCCATCTCGTCGGCGGAAAGCTCCCACTCGAACGTCTCGCAGTTCTGAATCGCGTGGGCGTCCGTGCGCACGCCCACGAGAGCGGTGCCCACGTACTCCTTCTGGGTGCTCCAGTTCACGGCAACCTGCGCCACGGGTTTGTCGTGGGCCTCGGCGATCTCGTCCATGACCTTGAGCAGCTCCTGGACGCGCGAGAACTTGGGCTCCCGGAAGTAGTCGTAGAAGCCACCGCGGACGTCGCCTTCCTCGAACTTCGTCAGCTCGCGGAACTTGCCCGACAGGATGCCCGCGCCAAGGGAGCCATAGGTGAAGGAGTCGATGCCACGCTCGTAGCCCCACTTGATGAGGTCCTCGGAGGAGCGGTCAACCATAGAGTAGGGCGGCTGCTGGACGTCAATCTGAGCGACCTTCTCGCACTCCTCGATCATCTCGGTCGTGAAGTTGGAGACGCCGATGTGGCGAATCTTGCCCTGCTCCTTGAGGAGCTGGAGGGCGCACATCGTCTCGGAGAACGGAGTCTTAGCGTCGGGCCAGTGCACGAAGTAGAAGTCGATGTAGTCGGTGCGGAGGTTGCGCAGCGAGCTCTCGACCTCCCTCATGATGTTCTTGAACGAGGAGTCGCGGTCATAGCCGGCGGCGCTGGTGATCAGGCCAACCTTGGTCGAGAGCAGGTAGCTCTCTCTGTCGACGCCCCTGAGCGCGTTGCCGACGACCTTCTCGGACGTGCCGTTGCCATAGCACGGCGCGGTGTCGATGAGGTTGACGCCGTGATCGAGCATGGTGCGGATGGCGGACATGCTGGCGGCGTCATCGTTCTCACCAAAGGAGTCGCCGCCGATCGCCCAGGTGCCCACAGCGAGCTGGGAGACGTCGACATCGGAATTCTTGAGGTGCGTGTAGCGCATGTTCTCTCCTTCTAATGGGGCGGCACGCGTCGAATGTCCTCGATCGCGTGCCGCCGGGAATTGCCTTAAACAAGCTTCGAATGATCCGGAAGCCGCCCTACACGATGCCCACGAGACCGAGGACGAGCGCCAGAATCATGATGCCAACCAGGATGATGTTGACGTTCACGTTCTTCTTGCGCAGGAGCCAGAGGACGACGAGCGTAAGCCCCAGGGGCACGATGCCCTTGAAGATCGAGTCGAGGTAGGTCTGGATCATGACGGGGTCAGAGTCCTGAACCGGAATGGACAGGATCGTGTTGAATTGGACGTTCGCCGCAGTCATGGCACCGATCATCACGAGGCCAACCGTGGAGGTCGCCTTGGTGATGAGCTTCATGAGACCACCCTCGTACATCTCGGAGATGAAGTTGGTGCCCATGCTGAAGCCGAGGTAGGTCATGAAGTATCGGCAGAGGATCGACGGGATGTTGTAGATCAGCAGGAACATGATCGCGCCGAGGGGCGAGCCGCTCATGGCGAGGTTGATGCCAATGCCGGCAGCGATGACACGCAGGACGCCCCAGAAGATTGCGTCACCGATGCCGGACATCGGGCCCATCAGGGAAACCTTGATGCCGTCGATGGACTCGGTGTCGAAGTCTTCGTGCTGCGAGTTCTCCCTCTCCATGGAGGCGACGAGGCCCATGGCGAACGTGCCGACGTTCTGGGTAATGTTGTACCAAGTCGTGTGACGCTTCATGGCTTCGGCACGGGCCTCGGGGTCATCGGCGTAGTAGCGGTTAAGCGCGGGCTGGACGGAGTACAGCCAGCCGTCGGCGCCAGCCTTGACGGAACCGCCGGCGTTGGAGGCGAACACGGAGAAAGAGCGCAGGAAAATGCTGTTGAGCATCTTCTTGTCTTCAGGGCTCACATTCTTGGTCAGGTTGCTCATGCGAAGAAATCCTCCTCGTCGCTGGTTACAGAGTCGTTGGAAACGGTCTGGGTGGCCAAGCCCTTCTTGGTGAGATCGAAAATCTCCTTGTCGCGGAGGGCGGAGGCAACCGCGATGATGACGCCGAGAACCGCGATGGCGATCATCGGGAGGCCGAGGTACTGGTATAGCGTGAAGCCCAGGAAGAAGTAGATGCTGAGCTCGGTGCTCCACAGCATCTGGAGCAGGAGCGCCATACCAACGGCGGGCAGGAGGGCGCCCACGGCGTTGAGGCCGCTCATGACATTGGCCGGAATCTGGTTGACGATGGCGGCAACGGGCTCAGCGCCAAGGTAAACGCCGAGGAAGGCGATGAGGCCAAAGGCGGCGTACTTAACGAACCAGAGAACGAAGTGCTGAAGCGCGAGGCCCTTCTCGTTGCCCTCGGCGGCCATCTTGTCAAAGGTGGCGGCGAAGAACGCGAGGAACACGTTGTTCATGAAGATCGAGAGGAACGCGGTGACGACGCCAACGGGAACGGCCAGCGTGATGGCGGCGCCTTGGTCGATGCCGGCGCCAACGGTGAAGGCGACGGCGAGGGCGGTCGCGGTAACGGGCTCGGCGGAGATGGCGCCACCGATGTTAACCGCGCCCATGAAGATTGCCTCGAGAGAGGCACCGATGATGACACCGGTCTTGACGTCGCCCATCAGAAGGCCCGCAACGAGGCCGACCACGAGAGGACGCTCGATCATACACTGACCGAGAACCCAGTTGCCGCCGTAGCAAATCAGCACGGTCAACCAGGCCATTACTGCTAACCCAATTATTTGACTTCCTTTCTCTCATTTCATTTGACCGCCTGGCCAAATCCCCTTATTTCTCCGCCGCCTCGATCAGACTCTTGAGAGGAGTCTTGGGATTGGACGGGATAAGCTGATGGAAAACCGGAATACCCTGCTCGCAAAGCTCCTTCGCGGCCTCGAGCTCATCCGGGTTGAGCATGATCGTGGAGTTGAGGGCGACCTTGCTATCCGGATCGGACTTGTCGAAGCGGCCGACATTGGCAACGTTCACGCCCTCGATCTTGCCCGGTGCGCCTTTAACGAGCTCAAGCACGTCACGCACGCAGTTGGTGAGCGCGAAGATGCGCATGGAGTCCGCACGCGGATCGTTCGCGATGCGGCAAGCATCCGGAACATCCTTGACGAGGAGCTTCTGGCCCGCCGGCGTACCCATGGAAAGCGTCATGCGAAGGGCATCGCTCTCCACGGCGTGCTTGTTGGCGACGATGATCCTAGTGGTGTTGAGCTCCTTGGTCCACACCAGGGCGACCTGCCCGTGAATCAGACGGTCATCGACTCGAACCTGAACAATCATTGTTTCCTCTCCTTACTTATTAGTGCTCTCTAATCGAAGAAGTCTCCGTCGGACCCCTCGTTGTCCGTGGCCTTGCTCGGAGGCTCGACGACCTGCATCGTCGCCCTCGCCAGCTCGACGCTCTGCTTGATCGAATCTGCCGTGACCGGCTCAGCGCCGAGGAGCGCCTCGATCACGAGGCCGAGGTTCATACCGGTAACATGGACGATCCCGCGCTTCTCCGGCTCCATGAGGACGACCTTCTGGAAGACGGAGCCACCGTAGATGTCGGTGAAGATGATGGCCTCGTCCTCAGGGCCCACCGAGTCAATAAACGCCTGGATGCGAGGGGTGAAATCGGAGTCGTCCACGTAGCAGTCAACTGCTTCCACCATGTCCGCCATGCCGGTCAGGATCTCGATCGAGCTCCTGATTCCGCTTGCGAGGTGACCGTGCGACGCGACAAGAACTTTCTTCATCGAGTCTCTCCTAGAGCGAATAGTGGTTGGGGTTCAGAAGCTGGATCTTGCTTGCGACGAACGCGCGCATGTCGGGGGCGGCGTCCATCAGGAGGCCAACGCCGTTGCCGTCGTTCTTGCCGGAGCTGATGTCCTTCTCGAAGGCGCGGTACATGGAGCGGAAGTACTCCGTGGCGATGTTGAACTTGCTCATGCCGAGGTTCACGGCCTCCTGGAGCTGCTCGTCGGGGATGTCGGAGCATCCGTGCATGACGAGGGGGACGCTGACGGCCTCCCTGCAGGCCTTGATGCGCTCCATGTCGAGGTTCGGGACCTTGACGTAGGGGCCGTGGGCGTTGCCGACGGCGATGGCAAGCGAGCCGCAACCGGTGCCCTCGACGAACTCCTCGGCGAGGTTCGGGTCGGTATAGTGGTCGCTGTTCACGAAGTCGTTGGCGTCGGAGCCGTTGCCGACGTGGCCGAGCTCGGCCTCGATGTCAACGTCGAAGATCTTGGCGACCTGGACGACGTCCTTCGTGAGCTGGAAGTTCTCCTCATAGGGAAGCGAGGAGCCGTCGACCATGACGGAGGGGAAACCGGCCTTGACGCCCTTGACGGCGATCTCGTAACCAGCGGAGTGATCCTGGTGGACGGCGACGGGCACGCTCGCGCGCTCGGCGTAATAGCGGGCGGCGAAGGCGATGATGTCGAGGGCACAGTGGTCCTCGAAGCCGGGCCAGTACTGGATGATGATAGGCATGTGCTCATCCTCGGCGGCCTGGATCGCATAACGGATGGTCTCCGTGTTGATGACGTTGATCGCGGGCACGCCATAGTGGTGCTCGGTCGCATGTTGAAGAAGCTCGTTGACCTTGATGAGAGACATCTTTGTCTTCCTTTCACTTGGATAACCATTGGATTGGACAGTTCTCAGCTCGTCAGCTGGTTGAACACGAAGAGAAGCGCGAAGCAGGCAGGCGCTTGCAAAACGCGGTGGAACCTATGCGGCCGACTGGCCCTCAGGCTGTGGCGCTGCGCTTCGACGCCACAGTACGTACGCCACAAAAGCAACGACCGCAGCAATCGTTGAAGCGAGGGCGAAGGCCAGAAAACCCGCGTGCGTGCCGAGCGCGTCGCACGCCCAACCGCCAAACAGGTTCGCAACCACGACGGACAGACCGCTCTGAACCATCGCGAAGGCGCTCTGACCTCGAGCGCGACAATCCTCGTAAGTGTGGTTGGCAATGTAGGTAACGCAGGAGTAGTAGACGGTCATGTAACTCACGCTCTGCAGCAGCTGGCCGCAGATCATGACCGGGACGATGCCGGTGCCCACGAGCACGAGCCTGAGCGCCGCCATGAAGCAGGAAAAGATCAGGAGGTTCATCTCGCCGAAGCGCCTGACCAGCTTGGAGGAAACGAGCAGGATGGGGATCTCGCTCGCAGCGGAGACCGCACTCAGGACGCCCACGAGGTTCTGACCCTCGCCAAGCTCGACCGCGTAGCGGCCCAAGAACGCCCCGATGAAGCCAATCGCGGCCGAACTGATGAAGGCGAAGACCAAGACGAAGGCGATCTCATTGCTGGTAAACAGCGAGAGGAGGCCCTTTCCGTGGGAGACCTTGGGATCGTCCGCGGCATTGGCGCGAATTCCCGCCTCGGGGAGGCGCCACATGTGAGCCGCGAAGACCACCAGCGCGGCAGAGACCACCGCGAACTGGATTTGAGGAGCCATGTCGAGCAGCCGACCTACGATCAGGACGACGATGGCATAGCCGATAGTGCCGCCCATGCGAATGCGAGAAAAGTCCAGGCCAGAGCGATCCGCGAGCTCGATGACGAGGGAGTCGCTCAGGGGCAGGAGCCCCGAGAAAAACGCCGAGAACGCAAAGGTTACGAGAAGGACCGGGACGAACGTCGACGCCAGGTAATACAGCGGAGCGAGTACCGCCGCCGCAAGGCAGAGGATCACGATGACCGCGCGGCGGCGCCCGAGCTTGTCGGCGATCGTCGACCAGAGCGGCTGGATGGCGAGCGCACACACCGGGGTCGCCGCGAGGAGGATGCCGGTCTGGGCTGCGCTGAGGCCGAGGCTCGTGTAGTGAGCGGAGAGGAACGGCGAGTACACGCCCGCGCAGACCCAGTAGAGGACGTTCGCGAAGAACAGCGAAGTCATGCTTGCGTTTGTCCTGGCGTTGTGCATCGTGCTTCTCCCTTCTTGCTCGCCGGGTGCCTGTCTGGGCTTCGAAGTGATTCGCCATCTAGCGTGAAACAAAGTTGTGAGGCGTTGGAACAATGTTCTGTTGTTTCATCGTTTTCGTGCCGTTGTTTCACGGCTCATAAGATAGCAGCTCAAGATGAGATTGCGCCGGGGAAGCACCGATTTACCGTGAACGGTAGGAAATCAGCGGTGAAACGCTATTTCACCGCTTATGAAACATTTTGCTTTATTTTCACCTCTCTTGACCTAAGATACGAAGCAAACTAGGGCCAAGGAGTAACCATGGATAAGACAGGGGATGTGCTCAGCCACATCTGCGCGGTCATGAACAGCCTATCCCCCTCGGAGAAGGCAATCGCAACGTATGTGCTCGACCACCCGTCGGACGTCGCAACGATGACCGTCCGCGAACTCGCCGCAGGAACCGGTACGTCACCGGCGTCTGTTTCGAGGTTCGCAAGGACGCTTGACTACCGAACCTATTCGGACATGCGTCTGGCGCTCGGCATATCCATCAGCAGGGCCTCCGGCGAGGAAAAGGCCACGGGCGGCAAGGTTACTCTGGACGACGTCGAGGGCTCCATTAAGTACGTCCTGTCTCACAAGGTCAAGGAGCTCTCCCAAACCGCCTCGCTCATTGACTCCGATGACTTTTCGGCAGTCGTCAATCTGCTCCACAACGCCAACCTCGTCCTGATTGCGGGCGTCGGCAACTCGATTAGCATGGGCGTAAACGCGGCGTTCAAGCTCTCACAGGTTGGAGTCAGGGCGTTTTGCCCCAGTACCACCGATGCCATGGTCTCCGCCGCAACCAGCCTCAAGGAGAATGACATCCTGCTCGTCATTTCGACGTCCGGATACTCGAAGCGCCTCGTCAACATATTCGACTCTGCCGAGGATTCGAACACCCCCATCATCATGATCACAGACAACCCAGATACGCCGCTCGCGAAGCGTGCCACGTATATCATCCGAGCCATCTCGCGAGATCAGGCCATCACCGGAACCGAGGTCGCCTTCTCGCACAGCTCGATCAACTTCGTCATCGAGCTGCTGTTCCTCTTCCTGACCTCTTGCTGGGATGACCCGGTAGAGTTTAACAGGATCATCTCGAAGAATCTCTTGGGAGACAGGCAATACAGCTAGGACGACGCACACCGGCGCACCGACGCCCAGACCGAAACGGGAGGACCCCTTGATAAAGCTCATCCTCGCAGACATGGACGGGACCCTGCTGCCGTTTGGCTCAAGGGTCGTATCGGAGCGCACGCACAGCGCGATTCTTTCGGCGCTTGATGCGGGCATCGCGTTCGGCCCCGCAAGCGGCCGCGACTACGCCGACCTGGCCGATGCCTTTGACGGCGACGCGCGCTGTTTCTCGACCGGCATCATGGCCAACGGAAAGAAGGTCTTCTCCAGCGGCGAACTCGTGTTCAAAAAGACGCTCTCGACGGAGGCCCTCGTCAAGCTCGATAGCGCCGTACGCCCCTACGCGGGGACGTCACTCTGGCTAGTCGCCGATGTCGATGAGACAGGCAAACGCTGCGAGCAGTTCCTCTGCGCCGTCGAGCCTGGCGACGAATTCGCCCTGGAAATCGTTAAGGACTCCGGAAGAGACATGGCGCTCGGAGACGTGCCCACGAACCGTGACGTCATCACCGCCGGCATCTTCGTCAACGTCAGCTCCGCCCCGACGGAAGTCGTTCGGAGTCGATGCAAGGAAGCCTGCCCAGAGCTTGATTTCCCCTCGCCCGTCCCATTCTTCCTCGATGTTGTTCCGGCTGGCTGGAGCAAGGTAAACGGACTCGACGCGCTTCTCGGCAGCCTTGGGGTCACGCTGGACGAGGTCGCTTTTATCGGAGACTCGGAAAACGACGTGACGCTCCTCGAAAAGGTGCCGAACTCCTACGCAGTCGCGGGCGCGATGCCAGAGGCGAAGGCCGCGGCCCATCACCTGATCGGGGACGCAGCCGAGGACTCCGTCGCGAAGCTCATCGAACAGATTGTCCAGCAGCGAGGCTAGGGTTCCGCCAGCGTGGCATGCGCCGCGTGCCTCGTCATCCGTTCGTGGCGCGCTACCTCGTGACGATCCAGAGCGTGGCCATCGTCGCGACGCCGATGCCTACGATGAGCGCGACCCACAGGACGCGGACCACGAGGTTCATGTCGCCCGCCACCACCATGTCGTTCGCGTGCCAGAACCAGCTCTCGTTTCCCTCGCACATGATGCCCTCCCTTGGCCTCGATTACGCCATCTATGGCCGAGCAATCGCAGGTCACGTGCCATGGATTTGCCCTACGCCCAGCTTTCAGTTCTGTAAGGCGGCGGGAGCCTGTGCGAGGCCCCGAGTCCTGAGGCTGTTGCAATGAAAATGGGAATCAAGGAGCACGCATCAATCATATAGGTTCCTTTCGGGGGCGAGAGTAAACGAAGTATCCATCATATAATGGAGCGACGCAACCAGAGAGGTCACCCATGGAATTTTACGCAAGCTGCCCCGAGGGCTTTGAGTCCGCACTCGCCGATGAGCTTAAACGCCTCGGGCTTTCGCATGTCCGCCGCCTGAAGGGCCGCGCCACGTTTGAGGGCGAGCTCGAAGAAGGCTACCGCGCCTGTCTGTGGTCGCGCCTGGCCAGCCGCGTGTTTGTGGTGCTTGGGCGCTTTGAGGCGCAGGATGCCGACGAGCTGTACGACGGCGTTTACGACATCGCTTGGGAGACCATCGTCCGCCCCGGCGCCACCATCGCCATCACCGCCCGCGGCGTGACCGAGCAGCTGCGCAACACGCGCTTCTCGGCCCTGCGCGCCAAGGACGCGCTGTGCGACCGTCTGGCCGAGACCACGGGCCGTCGCGCCGATGTCGATGCCGCCGACCCCGACGTTCACCTGCTGCTTTCGCTGCGCCAGCGTCGCGCGAGCATCAGCCTGGACCTTTCGGGCGACCCGCTGTTCAAACGCCTGCCGCCCGCAGCGACCCGCGCCGGCGAGGGCGCGCACGTGCTGCGCCCCGACTACGCCGCCCTGGTGCTGGCGCAGGTCGGCTGGACCGCGCTATGCGAGCGCGAGCTAACGGCCGACGATTACGAGAACGAAGCCCTGCCCACGCTGGTCGACGCCTCGTGCGCCGGCGGCGGCCTGCTGCTTGAGGCCGTGAACATTCTGACCGACCGCGCCCCGGGCGCCGCACGCGAGCACTGGGGCTTTGAGGGCTGGCAGTTGCACGACGCCGCTCTGTGGGAGCAGTTGCTTGCCGAGGCACGCGAGCGCCAGGCGGCAGCACGCGAGCGCCAGGCACGCATCGTGGCCGTAGACATCGACCCCGCCGCCCGCAAGACCGCTGAGCGCATGGTCAAGTGTGCCGGCTACAAGCGTTTTGTCGTCTTTTGCGCCGCCAAGCCCGCCACCGTGCTGGACCATGCGGGCGCCGTCGCCGGCGCCGCCGTAGTCGCAGACACCACCGAGACGCCGCTTTCGCTCATGCACGACGCCATGACGCTCATCGGCGAGCTGCGCCGCGCACCCGAGCTTGCCGCGGCACCGGTCGCCGCGCTCACCCGCGACGGATTGCTGGCCCGCGCGCTCCACGCCGAGCCCGAGCACTCGATCGCCGTCATGCCCAACAACGAGGAGGCGACCGTCGAAGTCTGGCCTTCGCTCGACCACGCAGCCGCGGCATTTGAAGCTACGACCAGTGCAGGTGCTGAAGGCGAGACTGCAGATGTCGACAACGCCAATGATGAAGGCAGCACCGCTCCCGCCATGTCCGAGCCCGCCGCCACGCTCGACCTGGGCGACGGCAAGCCGCTGCCCGTGCTCATCCCCGAGTCCGAGCAGTTCGCCAACCGCCTGCGCAAGAACGCCCGTCTGCGTCGCAAGTGGGCAAAGCGCGAGGGCGTGAGCTGCTACCGTGTCTACGATGCCGACCTTCCCGACTACTCCGCCGCCATCGACCTGTACGAGGGCTGCCCGCAGACGCCGGGCCGCTGGCTCGTCATCGCCGAATACGCCGCGCCCAAGACCATCGACCCCGCACTGGCCCAGGCCCGCATGCTCGACATCTTGGCCATCGCGCCGCGCATCCTAGATGTTCCCGCCGAGCATGTGCACGCCAAGGCCCGCATGCGTTCGTGCGGCGGCTCGCAGTACGGCAAGCAGGGCGCCGGCAAGGGTGGCTCGGGCGAGCGCGCCAACATCGCGCGCCGTCGCCTGCCGCTCATCGAAGAGGGCGGGCTCACCTTTGCCGTCAACTTTGACGACTATTTGGATGTGGGCATCTTCTTGGATCACCGCGTCACCCGCAACCTGGTGCGCGAGCACGCCAAACAGGCACGCCGCTTCCTCAATCTGTTCGCCTATACCGGCACCGCCACCTGCTATGCGGCAGACGGCGGCGTCGAGGAAACCGTGACAGTCGACCTTTCCAACACCTACCTGGACTGGGCCGAGCGCAATATGCGCCAGAACGGCTTTGTTGGTCCGCAGCATCATTTTGTGCGCGACGACGTGCTCGCCTGGATTCGCGACCAGCGCCAGACGCGCAACCGCTGGGACTTGATCTTTGTCGACCCGCCCACGTTCTCGAACTCGTCCAAGATGGGCCGCCGCACCTGGGATGTCCAGCGCGACCATGTTGAGCTTTTGGCCGGCGTATCTCGCCTGCTTGCACAGGGCGGACATGCCATCTTTAGCTGCAACCTGCGCGGCTTCCGCCCCGAAACGCGCAAGCTTGCGCGCGCGGGCGTCGTGCTGGAGGACATTACGGCACAGACCATCCCCGAGGACTTCGCGCGCAACCAGAAGGTGCACCACTGCTATATCGTGCGCCGACTGCCCATCGAGGACGCCATGGCCGAGGTCGGCTTTAGCGCCGAGGAGATTGCCGAGCGAACCGAGGAGCTGCGCAACCCCGAGGCCCGCAAGCCCCGCGCGGCTGTACCTGCGCACGCGCAGACCGGCAACGGCAAGTCCAACTTTGCCGGCAAACCCTCCCCCGCCGGCAAGCCCAAAAAGAAGAAGTTCTACGCCAGCAAGCCCAAGGGCAAATAAACAAAGTTGCGGTGGAATACGGACTGCTTTGCCTGGAATTAGGCAAATTTAGACCGTATTTCACCGCAACTCATATTGGGATGGCGGGCGCCGTCCTAGCCTTGGGTGACCAGGCGATAGCCGATACCCACGTGCGTCTGGATATAGCGCGGATGCGCGGGGTCGGACTCGATCTTCTTGCGCAGCGTACCCATAAAGACGCGCAGGCTTGCCAGGTCACTCTTAGTTGCCGTGCCCCAAATCTCATGCAGGATAGACTGGTGTGTCAGCACCTTGTCGGCGTTATGCGCCAGCAGGCACAGGAGCTTGTACTCGATCGGCGTCAGATGCAGTTCCTCGCCATCCATCGTGGCGATGCCGGCATCAAAATCGATATGCAGCTCACCGGTATCGAACGAGCCCTCGGAGGCAACACTGCCCGTTTGCGCATACGAAAGGCGCCTGAGCGTCGTGCGAATGCGCGCGAGCAGTTCCTCGACCGAAAACGGCTTGGTCAGATAGTCGTCGGCACCGGCATCGAGCGCGCGAATCTTATCCGCGTCCTCGCTGCGCGCCGAGACCACAATGATCGGCATTCCCGACCATGCGCGCACCGACTCCACCACCTTGACGCCGTCCATATCGGGCAGGCCCAGATCGAGCAGCACAATGCTCGGCGCCTGCGACGAGGCGGCGGCGATGGCGGCATGGGCGGTCTCCACGGCCATATGGCGCAAGCCGTGCGTCTCGAGCGCGGCAACGATAAGGTTGCGGACAGCGGGGTCGTCCTCAACAACCAAGATGAGCGGTTTTACGGCAGAGTTCGGCACGGCGCTACTCCTTATCAAACGAAACGTCGGCGACGGGAAGCTCAATCGTAAAGACCGAGCCGTGCGGGTCCGCCGCGGCAACCTCTATGCTACCGCCATGCGCCAGCGCAATGGAGCGGCAGAGCGAAAGACCCAGGCCCACGCTGCGATGGCTGTCGGCCAAACCGTGGTTGGCGGTGTAGAACGACTCAAAGATGCGCTCGCGATCCTCGGGTGCGATGCCCGGACCATCATCGGCAACCGAGCACGCCACGCGTCCATCGTCGACGCTAATCGAAATCATGATATGCGAGCCCGCGGGCGTATAGGTGATGGCGTTGTTCACCAGATTGACCACCAGCTGCACCATCAGGCGCGCATCGACGTTGACGAGCGCCGGCTCGTCGCACGGCACTACCTTAAGATCGTGCTCACGCACGGCCGGACTTACGTGGCGCAGCGCCTCCTCGACGATATCGTCCATGAGCTCGAGCGTGGTCGACAGGCGCATACCGCCGCCCTCGAGCTTGGTGATGGCGAGCAGGTTCTCGACGGTGGCGTTGAGCCATTGCGCATCCGAGCGAATGGACAAGAGCAGGCCGCGGCGCGTTTGGGCGTCGAGCACGGCGGTGCCGGTCGAGCCCTGGTCGAGCAGCACATCGGCATTACCCGAAATACTGGTGAGCGGCGTGCGCAGGTCGTGCGAGATGGAGCGCAGCAGGTTGGCGCGCAGCTGCTCATTTTTGGCAAGCACCGCCGCCTCCTCGCGGGCCTCCATGGCGCGGGCGCGATCGAGCGCCAGCTCGCCTTCGCTCACGATGGCATCGGCAAGTGTCCGCTCCTCATGCGTCAGCACGTCGGGCTCGGCAACGATAGCCAGCACGCCCACCACCGAGGCGGGGTCGCCCGAGCGCGCGAAGCCGTCGCCCGTGCGAACCGTCAGGTAGATGCCATAAAACGCCGAGCCGCCAAACGTGGCGTCGAGCGGCGTTCCCACATAGGCGGACGCCGAGAGCCGAGGCGGCATCTGCGGCGCCAGTTCGTGCACCGGTGCGGCATCGCCCACGGCCGTGTAAGTCGCGCGCGGCAGCAGGTCATCGCCCTCGGCGTCGGCGCTGTACCACACGACAGGGCAGCCCGAAAGACGCGCCAGCTGCGTGGCCATGGCGTGAACGATCTGATGCTGATCGGCGCACCGCTGCAGCATGCGGTTGGTCTCGAGCACCATATGCGTGCGGCGGTCGCTGGCGGCAGTCTGTGCCAAGGCGCGGCGCAGGGCCAACGCAATCGAGCTCGACACAAGCGAGACCACGAACATGATGAAGAACATGCCGGGATAGCCGCGGTCGATAAGCGACAGCGAGTAGCGCGGGTCGACAAACAAGAAGTTGTAGAGCGCCACGGCGGCAGCCGAGCTCAGCAAGCAATACAGGCGACTCCAGGTAAAGAATGCGCACAGCTGAACGGCGAACACATAGACGATCATGATGCTCGGCGCGAGACCCGGATGGTCGAGCAGCGCGCCCACAATCGTCGCCGCGACCAGCAGCCCCACCGATACGCAGGCGTCATACAGAGGAGTGCGGCGCGTCAGCGTTGTGCGCCGCCACCAAAAGCTATCGGCAATATCGCCGTCCGTACGGACGTCCATCAGCGTTCCGCCCCTCTCTCAAAAACAAAAACCACCACAAAGGGGACAGGCACCTTTGTGGTGGTTTCCCCTTGTGGTGGTTCCAAGTGTAAAGCCTTTGCAACCTGCGGACGTTAGACAAACAGCACGTGCGCGAGCAGTGCGCACACGCACGCCGCGACAAGCACCGTCACCACGATCGAAATCACGCGGTCGGCCATGTCCATGTTGGCCCGATTCGTAAAGAACCGATCTTCGGCAGCATCGGCGCGTACCTCACGCACCAGCTCGGTCGCAAGATCGCAACCGTCAAGCACCTTTGCATCCATGGTTTCCTCCCAAGACTCAATCCCCGTCAACACAAGCCCGCCCGTTCGCAGACAAACCTCGAGCGTCGACTACGGCCGCTCGTTGGGAGCCAGGCGCTGCATCTTGTTCACGGCCTTGAACTTGGTGAACAGCGGCACGTACTCAAAGCTCACGTTGGAGTTCTCCAGGCCGTACCAACGCGCGGGCGTGCCGGCGGCGCGGCGAATGATGTACTTGAGCGTGATGGCCGTACGCTCGCTCGGCTCCACATCGCTTTCAGGCGCCAGAAGCTTACGAATCAGGACGAACTTGAACGTGCCGATGTTACCCGGATCCTTGTAGACCGAGTAGTCATGCGTCTGCGGCGGCAGCTCGCCGGTGGCAGCCAGGTCCTGAACAACCTGACGCAGGTAGGCATTGACGCGCTGGTTGATCTTGTAGCCCAGGTACAGATGCACACGGAACACGTAGTCGGTGCCGAACGTCTCGACCGAATAGGCAAAGGTATGCGGTTCGTCCATGGTCTCGACATTCACAAACCACCAGGCGCGGGCACGCTTGGGATGCTTGTCCAAGATCGAATAGACGATATCGCGGTCGATGTAGTCGGTATGGGTGTCCTTGGTCAGGTACACGACGTTGTCACTCATGCGCTCGTAACGGTCGTCGTCGCGCAGGCGCTTGAGCTGCGGCAGGTAGCTGCGCAGCGGCAGCAGCGTAAACTGACGCTGCTCGACCGCCGTGCCGTTGTACCAGCACACCATAATGCCCATGATGAGTGCAGCCATGAGGATGGTGAAATAGCCGCCGTGGAAGAACTTGGTGAGCGAGCTCACGAAGAAGAAGCCTTCGAGCAAAAGGAAGAAGGCCGCGAAGATCCACGGAGCAACCTTGAGCTTGCGCTCCTCGTGCAGGTAGAAGAAGAGCAGCAGCGTGGTGCACATCATAGTCAGCGTAATGGCAAGGCCGTACGCGGCTTCCATATGCGCCGAGTTCTGGAACAGCAGCACCACGATGACGCAGCCGACAAGCATGACGTTGTTGACCATGGGGATGTAGAGCTGGCCCTTGGTCTCGGCAGGGTAGAAGACCTGCATGTGCGGCATGAGGTCCAGACGGCTGGCCTCGGACACCAGCGAGAATGCGCCGGTGATGAGCGCCTGCGAGGCAATGATGGCCGCAACGGTGGAAAGGCCTACGGCAAAGGGACGCAGGCCCGGGGCGAGCATCTGGTAGAACGGGTTGAGGTCGGCAATGCCCATGAGCTCGGGGTTGGCAGCGTTGTTCATAAGCCAAGCGCCCTGGCCCATATAGGAAAGCAGCAGGCAGCACTTAACGAACGGCCAGGTAGCGTAGATGTTGCCGCGGCCGACGTGGCCCATGTCGGAGTAGAGCGCCTCGGCACCGGTGGTGGCGAGGAAGCAACTGCCCAGAATCATGATGCCCGCGTGGTTGTTGGGGCTCAGCAAAAAGGTGATGCCGCGCACCGGGTTGAGGCACAGCAGCACGGCGGGGCGCTGGAAGACAAAGAACAGACCCGTGCCGCCCAGGAACAGGAACCACAGCGTCATGATGGGGCCAAAGGCGTGACCGATCTTGGCCGTACCGATGCGCTGTACCAAGAAGAGCACGATGATGATGGCGAGCGTAATGGCGACGACGCGGCCCTGGTCATCGCCCAGCACGGCATGGACCGCCGGGATGGTGCGCAGGCCCTCGATGGCCGTGGTAACGGTAACGGCCGGCGTCAGGATGCCGTCGGCGAGCAGCGCGGCGCCACCCAGCATGGCGGGGATGATGAGCCACTTGCCGCAGCGCTTGACCAGACTGTACAGGGCAAAGATACCGCCCTCGCCATGGTTATCGGCGCGCAGCGAGATGAGCACATACTTGATGGTGGTCAGCAACGTGACCGTCCACACGACAAGGGAGAGCGCGCCGAGCACGAACTCCTCCGTGACGCTTCCGATGCCGCCGTTGCCGGCGACGAGCGCCTTGGTTACATACATGGGGCTGGTGCCGATATCGCCATACACCACGCCCAGCGTGACGAGCATCGCCGAGATGCTCACAGGAATCGCAGCGTGCGAGGCTGCCTCCTTGGCCTTTTGTTCCATAAGCCGGTTTCCTCCCAACTTTAATGTTCGAAGGGATTATAGGTAATCGGCCCATGTTTAAATGGCACCGTCTTCCCAGCTAGATAAACATTTATACGACCTTTAGGCCACAGCGGCGATATGGAATGCAACAAAGGGACTGTCCCTTTGTCACATCCGTCATTTTCCAAGCCAGTTTTTGAACCACCACTCCATGGAACGGCTCATCTCGGCCATAAAGGGGCTCGTGTGCTTGCGGGTGTAGATATCCACCACGCGCTCGCCTACCTCGCGGGCATGCGGACGGAACATCGCGTCCATCTCGGCCACCTGCGCGTCCATGGTCGCAGCATCGGCGCGGCAGTAGCGTTCCTCGTGCACCAGGTTCACCACGGGATGCGCAATAGCCGGGCGCTCCTTGCGGGGCGTGCCGATGATGAGCATCGACAGCGGCATGGTATACGGAGGCAGATCCAGCAGCTCGGCAACTTCCTCGGCATTCTCGACGATATCACCGATATAGCAGCTCCCCAAGCCCAGAGCCTCGGCGGCAACCACGGCGTTTTGCGCGGCGATCACGGCATCCTGGGCCGCGATGGCAAAGTCGCCCAAACCCGGCGCGCGGCGGGGCGCCTTGCCCGTACGCTCGACAAACTCGGGCTCAAAGCAGCCCACGTGCTCAAACAGATCGATCCACTTGGCATAATCGACCACAAATATTAGTGCCCAGGGCGCCTTGGCGATCATGGGCTGGTGGTCGCACAGGTCGGCCAGACGATCCAGCGTAGCCTGCTCGCGAATGCTCACGATGGAATACATCATCATGGCGCCCGCCGACGGCGCGCGACTCGCCGCATGCAAAATTGCCGCCCGCTGCTCGTCGGTCACCGCCACGGGACGGTCGTCGTCATCACGCGCGAAGGCACGCGTGGAGGAACGGTGCTCCAACGTGTCCAGCACCGCATTGCCCGTGGTCTCGACCGGATAGCCACACGTATCCACAGCCTTGGTGCAAACCTGCTCGTTCATCGCCTCATCCTCGCTAATTCTTTAAGAAGCCTTTACGTTTCCGTGTAATTCCCGTCCATTATCGCGCAGGTCGCCACTACATTGCGTCACACCGCCACACGTGCGCGTTAATATGGCTGGTTGTTGTGCGCAGACACCAATTGCAGCGCATATCTTGGTAACAATCGGGTAAACCCCCGCTTTCGTACGTTTTAGTTTGTGAGGAGTCTCAGCATGTTCGCTGCCGCCATCTCGCTCGTCGGTCTTGCGGCGACCGTCCACCTTGTCTTGCGCGAGGCCAAGGCCATTCGCGCTCAGTCGGGCACCGTTGCCAAGGGCGCCTTCGCCTGGAGCGTCGCCTTTGGCCTGTTCCAGCTCTTTTTGACCGTCTGGGGCGCCATTGGCCTCGTCGCGCAAAACGAGCCGCTCGCCTTCATGATGCTCATCCTGACCAACGCCATCCTCACCGGCTGCGCTTGGGCCAGCATCGCCCGCGACCGCATCGCCCCGCGCGTCTTTGCGTTCGCCGGGCCCGACGCCCCCGCCCCCACCGGCAAGCTCGCCCGCCTGCGCGGCGCCTTTGTGGGCAAACCGCTCGTCGCCGCCGTCCTGTGCCTGCTGCTCGCCGGCGTCTTTGCGCTGCTGGGCATGGAGGTATCGTCCAACCACGACTTTACCTGGGTCTACCCCCTGTGCATCCTGCTCGAGTGGGCCATCATCACCACGCTCATGGTCGGCTTGTTCTTCCTATTCCAGCGCCACGGCGCAGCCCCCGCGGTCCTGGCCTTTGCCCTCTTTATCCTGGGCATTGCCGAGTTCTTCGTTATCACGTTTAAGTCCATGCCCATCCAGCCGGGCGACCTTTCGGCCATCTCCACCGCCGCCGCGGTCGCCGGCACCGGCTACACCTTCTCCATCTCGCTGTTCTGCGTGCTGTCCATGGGCTTTACCGCCATCGCCATGCTGCTGTGCGAGTACGCTGGCCTGGTGGCACCGCACCGTCAGAAGGGCGCCGCCAACGCCAAGCGCATGCTGCTCACCAACCTGCTCGTGGCCGTGCTGTGCCTGGGCGGTGTGACCGCGCATGTTACGCTCATCGACTACTACAACACTCTCGGCATCACCGTCTACACCTGGCGCCCGCTCGAGAGCTACTGGCGCGAGGGCTACCTGCCTGCCTTTATTAGTGCGGCACAGTCCATCAAGCCGCCCAAACCCGCCGACTACTCCGTCGACGATGCCAAGGCCACGCTCAAAAAGTACGCCAAGGCCTACGACAAGTCCGACGCGGCCAAGAGCGACGAGCGCGCCGCCGCCCAGGAGCAGTTCGACAGCGAGAAGCCCACGGTCATCGCCATCATGAACGAGACGTTCTCGGATCTGTCGATCTACCAGAACATGCGCGCCGGCTACGAGGGTCCGCAGTACTTTAAGAGCCTGTCCAACTGCCTCAGCCGCGGCAAGCTCTACGTGAGCGCCTACGGCGGCGGCACCGCCAATACCGAGTTTGAGTTTATGACCGGCAACTCCATGGCCAACCTGGGATCGGGCGTGTACCCCTACACCATCTACAACATGGAAACGACCGGGAACTTGGCAGAGCAGTTCAAATCGCTCGGCTATTCCACCACGGCCATGCACCCCAACCACGCGACCAACTGGAACCGCGAGAACGTCTACAAGGACTTTGGCTTTGACCAGTTCCTGTCCATCAACGATTTCCAGGGAGCCGACACCCTGCGCGGCATGGTGACCGATCAGGCTACCTACGACAAGATTCTTGAGCTGCTCGACCAGAACGCCGATCCGCAGTTTATCTTCGACGTGACCATGCAGAACCACTCGGGCTACGATACGGGCCTGCTGCCGGTCGATAAGCAGATGCACCTGAATATCGACACGACCGATCTGGACGCCAAGACCGTCGAGGACGGCACGCTCTCCGATGTCGACGAGTATGTCTCGTGCATCGAGCAGTCCGACCAGGCGCTTCGCTACTTCCTCAACGCCCTGAGCAAGCTCGACCGTAAGGTAGTCGTGGTGTTCTGGGGCGACCACCAGCCGTTCTTCCCGTCCAAGTTCAACGACAAGTGGTTTACCGGCGAGGACGATGCCACGCACCAGGAACGTCTGTGGCAGACCGACTACATCATCTGGGCCAACTACGACGTTGCCGGCTGCGACCAGACGAGCGAGGTCGACGACCTGTCCACCAACTACCTGTCCACGCAGCTTATGCAGCTGATCGGCGCACCGCTGACCGACTACCAGAAAGCGCACATGACGCTGCGCGAGTCGCTGCCCGCCATCAACTCGGTGGGCTACGAGGACGCCAGCCTGCGCTGGGCGCTTTCCTCCAATGTCACCGGTGACGATGCCGCCGCCGCAGCCGCCACCAAGGCGCGCGAAGATTACGCCAAGATGCAGTACTACGAGATGTTCCGCGACGGCAAGAACGTGTACACCGAGCACTTCCAGACCGAGGCTAACGAGACCGACCCCAACCTGGCACCGGGTACAACCAAGATCAAGTAACGGCGCGTCTTAACTGGTTCGTCTGCCCGGCGACGCGGAACGTAAGGTTCCCTGCTCGGACAGTCCTGCTCGCACGGAGAGCACATTAAGTGCTCTCCGGCTCGTGCGGAACTCGCGATGAACCTTACGTTCCGCATCGCCGGGCAGACGCCTCGGTGTTGAAGCGCGGCTTGTCATGGGGACACCTGCTGAACATATATAAGTTGAAGGCCACACCATGTGGCCTTTTTGCATCCGGAAACCGTGTCCCAGAATTCACGTCCGGAGTGGGATGCAGCTTCCGCTTACGGCCCCGTTGGGAAACTCCATCCCACTCCGATCGCAAATTCCGGGTCGCAGTTTCCGCCAGAGCCCTCAACCGGAAACTGCATCCCACTCCAAAGGCGAATTCCGGGACACACTTTCCGAAACCCCATCCATCCGGAAAGCCCGTCCCATTCTGAATACATCCAGCGAACATATGCGAGCGTGTTGTCCAGAACGGCCTCGTCATCGGGGTGATGGAAAAAGTCGCCCCAAACGCTTGCAGCGGTTGTGCCCACAAGTGTCAAGAAAAAAGCCTCGAGAACTTCGAGGCTTTCACATTTGTATTGTTTTGCACGAAGGATCGCGGACGGCGAAGCTACTCTCCCAGTACGGCCTTCTTGGCGGCTGCGGCCATGTTATCCAGATCTTCCTTGGTGGGATGGTCCTTCGCAGCAATCCAGTTGTCGAGCAGCATCTTATAGCGCGCGTTGTCGGGATCTTGCTCGAGCATGGCCTCGTAGCGCTGCTTGACCGCGGGGCCCATCTTGCCCTGGCACATCGCCCAACCCGCAAGCTCGGCATCCTCAGCCAAATTGGAGGTCACACGATCGATAATCTGCTGATAATAGCTCTGGTCGGCCCCAAAACCGCAGGTGCCAAACAGAAAGACGCGCTTGCCGTGCAAGGCGGAGAGCAACGCCGCGACCGAAGGCGTGCACGCGCCCTTGTCGCACCAAAAACCGACGAGCACTGTGTCGGCCGCGCAGGCGCCCTGCGCCTCGAGCGCAACCTGATCTGCATCCGCATCGTCGCTCAACGCCGCGGCATGGACAAACTCAACGCCCGCAGCCTGCAGAGCGCGCTTGATCGCGCCCGAAACCATCCTGGTATTACCGCTCTTGCTGTTAACCACCAGAGAGCACGTCATAGTCACGTTGCCTCGTTTCCCCCAAAACTAAAGCCACTAATGCAATTTATTAGATGAATATCTTAGTACTAACAACGCAGATGTAAACCATCTGCCGCTAATCGGTAGCCCCTACTGGGCAAACTGGCTGCGGTAGAGCTCGGCATAGAAGCCGTCTGCCGCCAGCAGCTCGTCGTGCGTGCCGCGCTCGATAATCTGGCCGTCGCGCATCACCAGAATGCAGTCGGCGTTGCGGATGGTGCTCAGGCGGTGCGCCACGACAAAGCTTGTGCGACCGGCCATGAGCTCGTCGAATGCCGCCTGCACCTGCAGCTCGGTGCGGGTATCGATGCTCGAGGTCGCCTCGTCCAGCAGCAAGATAGCCGGGTCGGTGAGCATGACGCGCGCGATGCACAGCAGCTGTTTTTGACCCTGGCTAAACGTGCCGCCGTCCTCGCCGATGACCGTATCGTAGCCGCCTGGCAGCTGCACGATAAACTTGTGCGCATGCGCGCGCTTGGCAGCTTCGATAACCTGCTCGCGCGTGGCGTCAGGACAGCCGTAGGCGATGTTTTCCGCCACCGTGCCCTCGAACAGCCAAGTGTCCTGCAGCACCATGCCAAAGGCACGGCGCAGGCTTGCGCGCGTGTAGTCACGCGAAGACCGGCCATCGACCATGATGCGTCCGGCATCGATATCGTAAAACCGCAGCAGCAAGTTGATGAGCGTCGTCTTGCCGCAGCCCGTGGGGCCGACCAGGGCAAAGCGCATGCCGGGCTTAGCCTCGATGCAGATATCCTGCAGCAGTTTGCGGTCGGGCACGTAGCTAAAGTCCACGTGTTCAAAAGTCACCTCACCCTGCGGGGCGGTAAGCTCTACAGCGTCCGACGCGTCGGGCTCCTGCTCGCGCGCATCGAGCAGCGCAAACATGCGGCGCGCCGAGGCGTACGCGGTCTGGATCTGCGTAATGACGTTGGTGACCTCGTTGAACGGCTTGGTGTACTGGTTGGCATAGGACAGGAAGATCTGCACGCCGCCCACCGTAAGCGCCGCGGGCACGCCCGTGATCACGCCCACGCAGCCGATCACAGCGACCACGGCATAGATGATGTTATTGATAAAGCGCGTACCGGGATTGGAAAGCGAACCCATAAACTGCGCGCGCTCGCCCGCGGTGTAGAGCTCGGCATTGAGGGCATCGAAGCGCTGCTGAGCGTTGGGACCATAGGCAAAGGCGTCGACAAGCTTTTGCTCGCCTACGTACTCCTCGATATGACCGCCGAGCTGCCCTTGAATACGCTGCTGTGCCGTAAAGCTTTTGTTGGAAAGCTTGGCAATAGCACCAGCTGCAAAAATGGAAAGCGGCGTGACGAGTACCACCACGAGCGTCATGGTCAGGTTAATGGAGAGCATAAACGCGAGCGTGCCCACGATGGTGATAACACCGGTGAAGAGCTGCGTAAAGCCCTGCAGCAGACCGTCGCCCACCTGATCGACGTCGTTGACTACGCGGCTCATAAGGTCGCCGTGGGCATGGCTGTCGATAAAGCTGAGCGGCATACGGCTGAGCTTATCGCTCGCCTCCACGCGCATGTCGCGCACCGTTTCGTAGGACAGGCGGTTAACGCAATAGCCCTGTAGCCACTGGAAGGCCGCGGCCCCCACCACGACGAGCGCGAGTTTGGTAACAAGCGGCAGCAGCGCGTCGAAGTCCACCTGCCCGGCGGCGACGATAAGGTCGATGCCCTCGCCGATGAGAATGGGCGTATAGAGTTGCAAGATCACCGAGACGGCGGCACTCACAAACGACGCTACAAACGAAATGCGATGCGGGCGAACATAGCCCAGCAGGCGGCGGGTCACCGCACCCACGGGATAGCGCTCGGGATCGCCGGGCTGGCGCGGACCGTCGCCCAGGTCGTTGAGGTTATCGTTACCGGACACGTTGGCCGTCATCGTGGCGACCGAACCGGAGGAAGTGTACGGATTCATTTAGCAGCCCTCCTTTGCGCAGACGGATGCGGGGGCGGTCGGAGCGGACGCGGGCGTCGTGCTCTCCTGCTGACCCTCGAGCTCCTCGCGGCGAAGCTGCGACTGGCAAATCTCGCGGTAGAGCTGGCAGGTCGTGTAGAGCTCATCGTGCGCGCCCAGGCCCGCGACCGAACCGTGGTCAAGTACGCAGATCATATCGGCGTCGCGCACGGTCGAGACACGTTGGCTCACGATGACGGTCGTGAGCGGCAGCCCGCCCTCGACGGCACCGCGCACGCTGCGCTCGCGAATGGCATGGCGAAGCGCCGCGTCGGTCTTAAAGTCGAGCGCCGACGCGGAGTCGTCCATGATCAGAACCTGCGGCGAGCCCACCAGGGCACGCGCGATGGTCAGGCGCTGGCGTTGGCCACCGCTGAAGTTCTTACCGCCCGCCTCGACCGGGGCATCGAGCCCCTGCGGCTTGTTGCGCACGAACTCGCTCGCTTGCGCCATATCGAGCGCTGCCCAGAGCTCCTCGTCGGTCGCCGACTCGTCACGCCAGGTCAGGTTGCTGCGGATTGTGCCGCTCACCAGCGATGCGCGCTGCGGAACGGTCGCGACCACATGGCGCAGCTGATCGAGCGGCCAGGTGCGCACGTCGGCGCCCATCACGCTCACGCTGCCGGTGCTCGCATCGTACAGGCGCGGGATGAGCGAGACGAGCGTGGACTTGCCGCTGCCCGTGCCGCCGATAATGCCGAGCGTTTTGCCCAGCGGCAGCTCCAGGGTCACGTCATTGACGGCGTTGGCGGCGCCCGCGCCAAAGGAGAAGCTCGTATGGCTCAAGCTCAGCGCGGAGACCGGGGCGTCGACGTCCGTCGCGGGTGCCTGGGGCAGTGCGACCGGCTCGTTATCCTCGTCGGTGATGCTCGGCTCGCAGTTGAGCACCTCGTTGATACGCGACGCGCTGGCGCTCGCCTTGGTAAAGACCACGACCAGATTGGCGACGTACACGATGGAGGTGAGGGTCTGCGTCATGTAGTTGACGAACGCCATGACCTGGCCTTGCGTAAGCTCGCCCACGTTGACCTGTATGCCGCCCACCCACAGGATGGCGCACACGCCCAGGTTCATCACAAGAAACGTGACGGGGTTAAGGATCGACGAGAGCTTGCCCACCGCGATGGCGGTATTGGCCTGGTCATCGGCAGCTTGGGCAAAGCGCTCGCGCTCGTGGTCCTCGCGCACAAAGGCGCGGACCACGCGGGCGCCCGAAAGGCCCTCACGGCAAATGAGCGCAATGCGGTCGAGCTTTGCCTGCAGCTGCCTGTAGTACGGGATACAGCGCGCCATGACAAACCAAAACACCAGGCCGATAGCGGGCGTGCAGATCAAGAAGATCATGCCGAGCTTAAGGTCGATGGCAAGGGCCGCGCACATAGAGCCCACCGCCAAGAAGGGCCAGCGGATGAGCATGCGTACGCCCAGCGCCACAGCGAGCTGCACCTGGTTGACGTCGTTGGTGATGCGGGTGATAAGCGACGGCGTGCCAAAGCGGTCGAGTTCGGCATAGCTCAACTTGTTGATGTGCTGGTAGAGCGCACCGCGGATATCGGTGCCCATGCCCTGCGAGGTGAGCGCCGCCATCTTTTGGCAGACGAGCGTAAACGAGATGCCGATCACGGCCATGGCGGCAAGTAGCATGCCGTAGTGGATAACGGCGCTCACGTCGTGCGAGCCAATGCCCTTGTCGATCATCTGGGCAATCACCAGCGGCGTCAGTAGGTCAAAGATCACTTCGATCAGCTTACACGCAGGGCCGATCACCATATACCGGCGAAACTTACCACCAAAACGCCTAAGCAGCTCAATCATAAAAAGGCGCTCCCTATCATCATCCACATTCAATTCGAATCATGATAGTACGGTGAGCCCAAAAGAAGCGTAAACAACTCGTCATTTCTAATGGGATTCGGTTTCCAAAGAAGCGGAAAGGCACGCGCACACCCAGCCAGTGTCGGGTCGACCGCCTGATATACTTACATTAGTGCTACCAAGTTAGTCGCCGACCCTTGAAATGAGGTGCCGAGATGAACGTCATTCTCGCAAGAAGAGCAAGACGAGCAACTGTGGGCATCGCCCTTTCCGCGGCACTTGTCGCGGGGATCGCCCCCGCAACGGCGATCGCGGCAGAAACCAGCTCCCCCACCGGTGCAGTTGCCTTGCAGACGGAAGATGCGGCCGCCGCAAAAGAAAGAGCGTATGCAGCCATGCAGGAAGCGCTCAAAAACCTCGAGGCCGCGAAAGACGCCGCAAGTCCCGAGAAACTTGCGGAAATCGATGATGACATTGCCGCATTTCAAGAACTCTACGACATGGTGGTGGCGGAAGCCGCCAAACGGAGGGAACCCCTTCCCGCCATGCAAGCGAACGTCGATGCAGCCCAAGCCAAATACGATGAGGCCCACAACCGGACAAGCGGCCTTCAGGCAGAATTAGATAAGGTACTCAAGGAGCTCGGCGACGAGGCGCCCAGCACAGCTATTAAGGAGCATATTAAGCAGTTGCGCAGTGAGATCATGTCGGCAGAAAGGCGAGAAGAATCTTGTGAAGATGATCTTCACCGCTACCAACGCCGGCTCGAAAGCCAGGAAAAACAGGTTCAGTATTTCGAAAGTGAGGCAGAGGAAGCTAAAGCCCAGATCGACGAGGACATTGCCAAGCGAAATGCGCTCCTCGGCGATTTGGAAAAGGCGCAAGCGGCCTATGACGACGCCTGCAAGGCATACGAAGAGGCAAAGGCCGCGGCAGATAAGACCACCTCGCCCGAGATAACGAAACCCGCCGAGACAGTGCCTCCCTCCGGCTCAACGCAACCCGCCGAGGCGACACCGCCCGTTGCCTCACCTGCAACCGGCAAAGACGCCCTACCAAGCTCCACCAAGCAGGCGAACTCGAGCAGCGGCAAGCAAGCAGATACGACCGCCGGCAAGCTCGCAAACACGGGCGACACAGCACCGAGCGCAATCGCACTCGCAGGAATCGCCACCGCAGGCCTCGGAATAACCGCCACAGCCACACGCCGCATCAAGAACTCAAAATAGCTGCCAGAACATACTACCTCCGCCAATCCACAAACCCAGAGACAAAAAGAGGCTCGTTTCCCCAACCTAGGGAAACGAGCCTCTTTACTTGAAAAAACAGATGGCAATGCCGCCGTCTCTTGAACCACGTAGCCGCCGCGCTCCAGACAACGCCAACGAGCAGCAAAAGACACGGGATTAAATTATTCAGATAAATGTGACCCTTCAGGTGGTTTTGGTCGGCTACCCGCGAGTGCCGGCAGGGCGCTTGGTAGTCGAGCGATCCCGCAGGCAAAGCCGAGGACCAGCGAGACACCAAGCGCCCTGCCGGCACTCGCGGGTAGCCGCGGCACCAAAAAGCGCCTGCGCACTCGATGGATTCGGATGCCCGACAGAGGCTCCTTATGGCTGCTTCCTTCCGGACCTGACCAGATTCGGAACATGTCGTCATCCGAACCCATCGAACGCGCTAGGCGCTCGGTATATCTTACCCGCTCCCGCCCGCCAGAGCAAGGTAGCTAATTTGGGACGGAGCTTTTTTGACTACTTTTGCAGCCCGATTGCCAGAGCAGCCAATGAGTAGTCAAAATAGTCCGATCCCAAAATGACCGGCTTGGTGCCGCACCACAGAAAGGGCCCATCTACTACGTTTAGGCCGCAAGGGTCAACCATAGCCGGCTTTTTCGAAAATCGGCAAGCTTTCTACCTGCGGTTTTGTTTTTGCAAATTCCGGGATGGTCGAAGGTGGCCGGTTTAACGTAGTAGATGGCCGCATTTCGTGGCAAACGGTCCGATCCAAGGCCCAAGGCAGCCAACCTCGAATGGCCATTCTCGAAGTTGCGGTGGAATACGGACTGAATTGGCACCTTAAAGGCAAAAACACTCCGTATTCCACCGCAACTTATAGGGAGATAGGCCTTAGAGGCGGGCGAGGTCGTAGGATTGGGCGGCTGCCTCGCCGGCACAGATGAGGTTGGTTGTGGCTTCCCGTGGTTCGAGCGCCTGGTCGAGGGACATGGGTTTGCGGCAGATCGGAAGCACCAAGTCGACGCCCTGCCCATACACCGCATCGAGGTTGTCAGCGCGACCGCCCACGACAGCGATTACCGGCTTGCCATATCGCTTGGCGCGGCGAGCCACACCCACCGGCGCCTTACCGGCGGCGGATTGCTCATCCATATTGCCCTCGCCCGTTATGACCAGGTCGACATCGCGCACGCGCTCGTCAAACCCCACGAGATCGAGCACCGTCTCCACACCCGAGCGTAGCTCCGCGCCGAGCGCCAGCAACGCCGCGCCCAAGCCACCGGCAGCGCCCGCGCCGGGTACACCGAGCACCGAGCCAAATGTCCGTGCGCCCTCGGGTGTGCGCAACAACCCCTGGGCTCGAGCTCTGGCAATCGCCGCATCGAGCAAGCGACCGTAGCCGACCATCCAGCCGTCGTATCTGCGCAGCACCTCGACATCATCCGCCGGCAGGCCCTTCTGCCCGCCGAACACCGCCAGTGCGCCTCGACGCCCCACGAGCGGATTCTCGACATCGGAAAGCACAACGATACGAGCATCATCCAAAGCCTGCAGCGCGGGCGCCAGATCAACGCTCGCCACCTGCTCAAGGCCGGCAAGACCGGGGACGACATCGCATCCCTGATCATCGACCACACGCGCGCCCAGCGCCTGCAGCATGCCGGCGCCACCGTCGTTGGTGGCGCTGCCGCCCAAACCAATATAGATAGTCTTTGCGCCCGTGCGAACCGCGCGAAGCATGAGCTCGCCCACGCCATAGGTCGAAGCCGCAAGCGCCGCCGATTCTGTACAGGGCGAGTACCCAATACCCGCCGCCTCGGCCATCTCAATTACAGCCGAGTCGCGCTCGTCGTCCACCAGCATCCGGGCAGACACGCGGTCGCCCAAGGGACCTGCCACCTCGCAGGTCACAATCTCACCGCCGCACGCGGCAACGGCATCGAGCGTCCCCTCGCCGCCATCCGCCAGCGGCAATGCGGCCACCTGGGCATCGGACCACACACGGCGCATGCCCTCGGCAACCGCCGCCTCCGCCTGCGCGCTCGAAACGCTGCCCTTAAAGGAGTCAATCGCCAACAGCACACGGCGGGGTCGGCGACACGCAGGACCAAAGTCAACCGCCATGCCAGCATCCTCACCGGCACCTGCAAGCGCCGCGGCGTGGGCGGCATGCGCCTCAAGGTTCGGACCGCAGCCGCAGCCGCTGCCACCCGCTCCGCGCAGACCGCCAAAATAGCTACTCAGCAGCTCGCGGCATTCATCCGCCAGGACCCCAGCCGTCACGTTAAACCGATGATTCAGGCGCGAATCGGCATTCAGGTCATACAGCGAACCCAGCGCGCCCGCCTTGGCATCACTCGCGCCATACACGCAGCGCCCCACGCGCGCGTTGACCATAAGGCCCGCGCACATGCAGCAGGGTTCCAACGTCACATAAACCGTACAGTCGAAAAGGCGCCAGCGGCCAAGCGCCTGGGCAGCGGCGCACACGGCCGCAAACTCGGCATGAGCCGAAGGGTCCTGGTCGAGTTCGCGCCGATTGTGCGCCCTCGCGACGATCTCACCGTCGCGCACCACTACGGCTCCGATGGGCACCTCGCCCACCGCCGTGGCGACTCGCGCCTCCGCCAGCGCCTCGCGCATGAACTTCTCGTCGATTTCGGTGATCGTCATCGTTCGCCTTCCCTGTTGCAAATTCAAAACGATGCTATCATTACGACTCACGGAGAGATGGCAGAGCGGTTGAATGCGGCGGTCTTGAAAACCGTTGAGCGCGAGAGCGTTCCGGGGGTTCGAATCCCCCTCTCTCCGCCACTTCTAGTGATGCACCGGCGTCATGGTTCGCTCGAACAGTGCATCGACCACGTCGGCCATCTCGGGTCGACGCTCAAGATCGTGGCCCGATTCCCACCATATCGTGAAAAGTCGAATAATACCGCCGGCGACAAACTCGGACGTCGTCTCGAGTGACACGGGGGCCAGGGCATCCTCGGCAAGCACGTTCATCACACGCTCGCGGATGGAGCGGGCAATGCGGTCGCAAATAACGTTGGTCAACATGCCCGACATGCTGCTTGCCAAAATGTTATCCATGAGCCGCTCGTGCGTCAGAATCAAATCCATAGCATCGTCCAAAATCGCGTGCCGAAGCGCGCGCACGTCCTCGGCAGACACTGCGCCGGCCTCATCGGGCTGTTTTTGCGGCAAGCCCGACATGAGCTCATCGATATAAAAGGCAAAGTAATCGTTCTTGTCGCGAAAGTGCTTGTAGAACGTCGTGCGGCGAATCATGGCGCGGTCGCAAAGCATGGCAACCGTCAGGTCCTCAAAACGATGCTCCTCGAGAAGCTCGGTGAAGGCATCGAAAAGGGCGCGGTAGGTTTTCTTAATGCGAAGGTCCACTGGTATCGCCATCCTCAGGGCAAAGACAACACTCGTCAATCTGTCGCATATCTTACACCTGTACCTCGCGCGCTTTGCCCCGGTGCCGACCCCGCCGAAAACACAACGCTTACCGGAAAGTTCGGCACGGTAAAACGTTGCGGGTATACTAGTAGCGTTATACCAACGGCAGCTGGCGCATGCCGCCGCGGCCATTCGAAACGGAGACATCATGATTACCGTCATCATCGGCATCGTTGTTGTCATTGTGATTGTCTGCGCCATCGCCGGCATCTACAACAACATGGTCACCAAGCGTAACCGCATCGATAACGCCTGGCAGAACATCGATACGCAGCTGCAGCGCCGTAACGACCTGATCCCCAACCTGGTCGAAACCGTCAAGGGCTACGCCAAGCACGAGCAGGAGACGCTCTCCGCCGTGATCAGCGCGCGTAACACCGCCGTCAAGGCCACCACGCCCGAGGCCAAGATGGAAGCCGACAACGTGCTGACCGGCGCACTGCGCCAGCTCTTCGCTGTGGCCGAGGCCTATCCCGATCTTAAGGCAAACACCAACTTTACGCAGCTGCAGGCATCGCTCGAGGACACCGAGAACAAGATTAGCTATGCACGCCAGAGCTACAACGACTGCGTGCTCAGCTACAACAACGCCATTCAGACGTTCCCGGCTGTCATCTTTGCTGGCATCTTCCAGTTTAAGGAGCGCCAGGGCTTCGAGGCCGCCGAAGCAGCCCGCCAGGCCCCGACCGTCAAGTTCTAGTAGTTTGACAGCGCATCCTTAATCGTCCAAATGTATAAACCGCCCCGTCAAATGCATACTTCGACGGGGCGGTTTCCTTTTTCGCAAAGGTCCCCCTCTAAGCGTCGTGCATTTTTAGGAGTATTCAACATAACCAAGAGCTTCGGGCGCCACGATAAGTGCCAAAGACCGCGAATATCCCTGCAAATCAAACGCTATAAGCCCATAACCCCGCCCATCATCCGTAGAAAACATCGAGAAATCCCGATTTTTTGCCCGAGGTCGGTATGCAGGGGCCTTCGATTGCAGAATACTCGCAAAAATGCACGTCGCCGCCACCCCCACATGGCGCGAACCAAAACAAAAGCGCGGCCTTCCTTTCCGGCGCACTCCGCAGGACGCAAGAAGCCCTCGCCGCACGAAGTGCGCAGCGAGGGCTTCTTGCATGTCCGAGGACGCGCCGGGAGGGAACTTGCTCTCTGCCCGGATAGGTAAGACAAATTACGCGACGGTGTAAACCCAGTTGTGCTTGTCCTCGACAGCACCAGACTGGATACCAGTCAGGGTCTCGCGGAGCTTCTTCATCACAGGGCCAATCTCGGTGTAGCCAGCCGGGAAGGTCACAGTCTCGTCGGCGCCGTAAACCTTGTTGTCGATCTCGCCAACCGGGGAGATGACGGCAGCGGTGCCGCACAGGCCGCACTCCACAAAGGTGCCGGCCTTGACCTCGGCCCACTCGACGGGACGCTGGTCGACGGTCATGCCCAGGTCCTGAGCAACCTGAACGAGCGAACGACGGGTGATAGAGGGCAGGATGGAGTCGGTGTGCGACTGAGGAACGACGAGGGTGCCGTCCTCCTTCACGAACAGGACGTTGGCGCCACCGGTCTCCTCGACATAGGTGCGGGACTCGGAGTCGAGATACAGGTTCTCGGCATAGCCCTCGCGATGGGCCTCCATCGTGGGCTTGAGGGACATGGCGTAGTTCAGGCCGGCCTTGATGTTGCCGGTGCCGTGCGGTGCGGCGCGGTCGTACTCGGAAACGCGCAGTTTAACGGGCTTGAGGCCACCCTTAAAGTACGGACCGACCGGGGTCACGAGAATGCGGAACGTGTACTCAGGAGCGGGAGCCACGCCGATCACGTCACCGGAGCCGATCATAAACGGACGCACATACAGGGTTGCGCCAGAGGCGAAGGGCGGAACCCATGCAGCGTTGGCAGAGACGACCTGCTTGACGGCCTCGACAAACTTGTCCTTGGGGAACGGGGGCATCTCGAGGCGCTGGGCGGAGTTGTACATACGCTCGGCGTTCATATCGGGACGGAAGCAGACGATGCTGCCGTCCTCGGCGGTGTAGGCCTTCAGGCCCTCAAAGACCTCCTGGCAGTAGTGGAAGATGCCGCCACACTCGGAGACATGCAGGGTGTGGTCGGTGGTCAGGCCGCCCTCGTCCCACTCGCCGTCCTTCCAATGGGCCTCATAGCTGTAATCGGTCTTCATGTAGCCAAAGCCGAGGCTACCCCAATCGATATCCTTCTTCTCGACAGTCATATGTCGCTCCTTACATACACGGTTGCATACTCGCGAACCCGCACGCAAGGACCGAAGCCGGCCGCGTCGCAACGTCGCATACCCGGAAGCGTAGAGCCGGGCAGGACACGCGGGCAGCATCAAAGCCGATGGCACGTCGATTCGCATGCACGAGATTGTACTCCCCGTACGCGTCTGATAAAACGCTTTTCTTTAACTAAGTAAAGTATTTTCATTTGGCTGAAATCAGAACCACCCTTAAAAAGGGTGGTTTGCTCTTAGGGTATAACCCACGGGCCCCGGGCTCGCGTCTAAAGGCGCGGGCCCGGACTTCGTCCAGGCCTAGTGCATCTTGACCCGTGGCGCGCCGGTCGAACCGGCAGCATCACCCCCTCTTGAAGGGGTCCTCGTACTCCTTCACGCTCAGCTTGTCCAGCGCGATGTCGTTGGACTCCTGCTCCCTGATGTACTTGGCGATCGTCGCCTCGTTCAGGCCGACGGCGGACACGTAGTAGCCCTCCGCCCAGAACTTCCTGTTGCCGAACTTGTACTTGAGGTTGGCGTGCCTGTCGAATATCATCAGCGAGCTCTTCCCCTTCAGGTAGCCCATGACGCTCGCGACGCTGTACTTCGGCGGGATCGCCAGCAGCACGTGCACGTGGTCGGGCATCAGGTGCCCCTCGATTATCTCGATCCCCTTGTACTCGCACAGCTTCCTGAGGATCTCCCCTATGTCGCTCCTGATTTGGTTGTAGATCACTTTGCGCCTATACTTCGGCGTGAACACGATGTGGTACTTGCACATCCACTTCGTGTGGGAAAGGCTGTAGGCCTTCTGGGCCATGGCGACCACCCCTTCGACTCGAATTCTTGACGGCCTGAACAATCGTCAATATCGGTCGGAGGGGTGGCTTTGTAAAGCCGTTTGTCTCCACCCGCGTAGCGGGTGGTTTAAAGCTGGCCGCTGCGCGGCCAGCGGACTAAAGTCTTGAAACTAAAGAGGCCCGCCACCGTAAACGGCGACGGGCCTCAACTGCACGGTTTGCGCGCTGGCTCGAGCTACGCGTTCTATTTACCCAGCTTAGCCTTGACCAGACCGACCACGGTCGGGATGATCGACACGGCAACGATGCCGATAATCAGCAGCTCAAAGTGCTCCTGCACAAAGGGAATGCCGCCAAAGAAGTAGCCCAGCAGCGTAAAGAGCGTTGACCAGGTAATGCCACCCAGCACGTTAAAGATGACAAAGTTGCGCCAGTGCATGCCGCCCATGCCGGCGATAAAGGGCACAAAGGTGCGGATAAACGGGAAGAAGCGGCCGAGGAAAATGGCCAGGTGGCCCCACTTGTCCAAGAAGTCCTCGGACTTTTTAATGCGCTCGGGCGTCATGGCCTTGACCTTACCCGAAGCGATGATCTTGCGGCCAAAGAAGTGACCGATCATAAAGTTGCACTGATCGCCCAAGATGGCAGCAGCCCATGCGGCGGCCAGCAAAGCCACGATGTTAAAGCCACCGTTGTGGGCAAAGAAGCCCGAAGCAAACAGCAGCGAATCACCGGGAAGGAACGGGAAGAACACCACGCCCGTCTCGATAAAGATGATCAGGAACACGCAGCCGTAGGCCATAAGCGGGCCGGCGGCGATCCAGCTGGCAATCGCGGTGCGCGGGTCTTTGAGCAGCTCGGCGATAAAATTAATGAAACCCATGAAGTAAAACCTCTCAGTTGTGGGCGCGGATACGTCCAAGTTGACCAGTATACGGTTGCGGCGTCCCCTCGTGCGCAACCCCACAAAAGCATGACTCCATTACCAGCAAGTTTGCATAACTGACACCTGTCGCGCAATGCCGCCAAGATTGTCCTTCCTAATCCCTAGCGAATCGCTATACTTTATTGAATCGCATTGCCATGGCGCTAAGGGAGGGCGGCCGGTGAGCTTTATCAATACCATTCGCGAGGACATCAAGACCGTCCAAGCGCAGGACCCCGCCGCGCAAAACGGTCTGGTCATCTTCCTTTCCTATCCTGGCCTGCACGCCAAGTGGAACCACGTGCCCGAGCACTGGCTCTGGGAGCACGGTCATCGCTCGCTCGCCCGCGTGCTCTCGCAAATCACCCGTCACATCACCGGCGTCGAGATTCATCCCGCCGCACAGATCGGCAAGCATTTCTTTATCGACCACGCCATGGGCGTCGTCATCGGCGAGACCACCATTGTGGGTGACAACTGCGTGCTCTACCAGGGCGTCACGCTCGGCGGTACCGGCAACGAGACCGGCAAGCGCCACCCCACCCTAGGCAACAACGTCACCGTGGGCACGGGCGCCAAGGTGCTCGGCAACATCCGCATCGGCAACAACGTCAAAATCGGCGGCAACTCGGTCGTCGTTAAGGACGTGCCCGACAACTGCACCGTCGTGGGCGTGCCGGGACGCATCATCAAGCGCAACGGCTGCCGCGTGTTCGAGGAGAGTTTCGACGCCAAGCAGCATCGCGAGTACATGCCCGATGACGCCGCCGAGCAGAGTGCCCTCAACCGCCAGGGCATCACCGAGAATGCCCGCCGCGTCAAGGAACTCGAGCGAGAGGTGGCCGAGCTCAAAGCCCTCGTCGCCAAGCTCGTGGACGAGCGCTAGGAACGCAAGCGGCACAAAACGACATCGGCATCAACGCAAGAAGGCGCGCCAGGGAATTCATCCCCGGCGCGCCTTTGCGTTGATGCGACATGTGGGACTGTCCCTTTGTCACATTATGCGAACTGGCTCAGATAGAGGTCGGCGTAGGCACCCTCGGCAGCCAGCAGCTCCTTATGCGTGCCCTGCTCGATAATGTTGCCGTGATCCATGACCAAGATCAGGTCGGCATCCACAATCGTCGACAGGCGGTGTGCGATCACAAAGCTCGTGCGCCCGCGCATAAGCGCATCCATGGCACGGCCGATGGCAAGCTCGGTACGCGTGTCCACGCTTGAGGTCGCCTCGTCCAGGATGAGAATCGCCGGGTTGTTGAGCAGCACGCGTGCGATGGTCAGCAGCTGACGCTGGCCCTGGCTGATGCTTTCGGCATCGTTGGCCACGCGCGTGTCGTAGCCCTGCGGCATGGTGCGCACAAAGAAGTCGACCTGCGCGGCACGAGCGGCGGCCACGATCTCGTCGCGCGTCGCCTCGGGACAGCCGTAGGCGATGTTTTCGGCAATCGTGCCATCGAACAGCCAGGCGTCCTGCAGCACCATGCCAAACTGCTGCCGTAGCTCGCCGCGGTCCATGCGGCTCGTATCCACGCCGTCGAGCGTAATACGCCCGCCGTCAATCTCGTAGAAGCGCATGAGCAGGTTGATGAGCGTCGTCTTGCCCGCGCCCGTGGTTCCCACCACGGCAATCTTCTGGCCCGGCTCGGCGGTAAACGACACGTCGCGCATAAGCGGCTTGTCGGGCGAATAACCAAAGCGCACATGCTCAAAGGAGACGCGGCCCTCCACGCGACCCGGCAGCTTGGCGGCCTTGTCCGGCAGCGGATCGGCCTCCATCTCGGGCTCATCGAGCAGGTCAAACACGCGCTCTGCACTCGCCAGTGCGCTCTGCAGCGAGTTGAAGGTAAACGACAACTGCGTCATGGGCTCGGATGCCTCGTAGATAAACTGGAAGAACGCCTGGAACACGCCGACGGTCATGTGGCCGGCAACCAGCATACTGCAGCCCACAATCGCAATCACGATCTGTGCCAGGCGGCCGATAAAGCGCACCGCGGGGCCGACGGCGTTAATCATAAAGTCGGCCTTGGTGCTCACACGAGCCAGTTCCTTCGAAGCCTCGTGCACCTCAGCGGAGCTCTGACGTTCGCGGTTAAACGCGCGGATCACCAGACGGCCCGAATAGCCTTCCTCGACCGCACTCGTAATCTTGGACACCCACTCCTGGCGCTCGCCCGTCACATCGTGTGTGCGGCGCGAGACGACCTTCGTCACCAGCAGCGACAGTGCCGTAAAGAACAGAAAGACGAGCGTAAGCTGCACGCTGAACACGAACATCACGCTCACAGCACCAACAACCGTGCCGATCGACACGAGCAGCTGCAGCAATCCGCGCTGCATGCTCTCGGACATCTTGTCCAGGTCGTTGGTCGCGCGGCTGACGACCTCGCCGGGACGATGCGCGTCAAAATAGGCGAGCGGCAGACGGTTGAGCTTTTGCGCGATGCGGTTGCGCAGGCGCAGATTGAGGCGTTCGGCCACGCTCGACATCAAAAAGCTCTGGAGCGCGTAGAACGAGGCGGCGGCCGTCCAGATCATAAAGTAGATGAAGATGGTCCTGCCGCAGTTCTCCCAGGTGATGTTGAAGGTGGTGTCGTTGGCAAACGCCACCTGAATGTGGCCCCACAGCTCATCGATCACGCGAGCGCTATATGCCGGCGCAGCGGTGTTAAAGATGGCATAGAACACAATACTCGCAAACACGATATAGAAGCGCCAATGGTCGCCGGCAGCCTCACTCCACAGGCGGCGCACCGTCGCCCAGGTATCCCGAGGTGTCTCGTCCTCGTCTTCGTCGTCCACGTCGCGCATACGCTCTGCCTCGGCGCGGGCGCGCTCGTCCTCGGCACGTTCGTTTTCCTCGTAGAGCGCTTGGCGGCGAGCCTCGCGCTCGGCTGCAGCCTTGGCGGCGTCATCCAGCTCGGTCGACGCGGCAGCCGTTTCCTCGACCAGTCCCGCGGCAGCGGCGTCATCAACGCCGCCCCGCTTCTTGAGCTCCTCGGTCATGCTACTCACCTCCCTTCATCTGCGATTCCGCGATGGCGCGGTACACCTCGCAGGTTTCCATAAGCTCGCCATGCGTGCCCAGACCCACAACCTCGCCATCCTTGAGCACGACGATCTGGTCGGCGTGCAAGATCGTCGAGATGCGCTGCGCGATGATGAGCACCGCAGCGTCACGCATCTCGTCTTGCAACGCATGACGCAGGGCGGCATCGGTCTTAAAGTCCAGGGCCGAAAAACTGTCATCGAAGATATATAGATCGGCATGCTTCATGAGCGCACGGGCGATTGCCAAACGCTGGCGCTGGCCGCCCGAAAAGTTCGTACCGCCCTGCGCCACCGGGGTATCGATCCCCTGCGGCTGATCGAGCACAAAGGTGCTCTGGGCAACCTGGAGCGCATGAAGCATGTCGGCCTCAGTCGCGTCTTCGTTGCCAAAGCGCAGATTGCTTGCCACAGTGCCCGAGAACAGCCACGCCTTCTGCGGCACATAGGCAATGCGCCCGCGGATTTCGTCTTGCGTAAGCTCGCGCAGGTCCACACCATTCAGGCGAATGGAGCCCTTGGTGGCATCGTGGAAGCGCAGCAGAAGCTTTGCCACCGTCGATTTGCCCGAGCCTGTCGAGCCAACGATCGCAGTCGTCTGACCGCGACGGCAGGCAAAGCTCAGGTCGCACAGAGTGTCCTCGTCGGCATCGTCAAAGCGAAACGACATGTGGTCGAACACGGCCACCGCATCGGCTTCGTCTTGGGGCTCGCGCGCCCCGTCATCCAGCGTGCGGTCACCGTCCACGATGCTCGGCTCGATCTCCAGCACCTGCTGCGCGCGCTTCAGACATGCGGCGGCGCGCGGAAGTGTCAGCACCACCATCTGCGCCATCATCACAAAGAACAGGATCAGAATTGCATACTCCAGCACCGCCGAGATACTCGCAATCTGCATGGCGTGGACGCCCACGCGGTTGCCGCCCACCCACAGCACCGCCACCTCGGCGATATTCATCAAAAAGAAGCTGGAACTGTCGAGACCCACAAACAGGTGGTTGACCTTGATGGCGTTGGCCGCGTAATCGCTAAACACCTCGTCCAGGCGCTGCTCCTCGTGGCGCTCCTTGTTAAATGCGCGGATGACGCGCACGCCCACGATGTTCTCGCGCAGCACCACGTTCATGCGGTCGATAAAGCTCTGCAGGCGCATAAAAATCGGCGCGGCGTTAGCCACCGTAAAGACCGCCGCAACCAGCACGATCGCAACCACCACGCCCAGCAGCGTGCCCATGGCGGGATCGATGAACCAAGCAAAAATGATGCCTGCCACGGCCAAGAATGGCACCGGCAACACCAGCTGAATCGTCTGAAGGACAGCTTGCTGAATCACGTTGATGTCGTTGAGCGAGCGTGTGATCATCGAACCCGTGCCAAAGCGCTCAAAGTCGCTGGCGGACAGCTCGAGCGACTTGTCGTACACGGCATTGCGGATATCGCAGGCCACGTTGGCGGCCAGGCGCGCCGAAAGATAGCAGCCCAGCACCGTGCCGCCGCTGGCCATGCCGGTCGCGATAAGCATGTACAGGCCGTTACGTAAAATATAGTCGACATCGCCCGTGGTAATACCGGTGTTTACCATGTTCGCCAGCATCGTGGGAACCAACAGCGTACCGACGTTATCTATCAGCACCGCAAACAGCGTCACCGCAATCAGACCGCGGTACGGCCTCATAAACCTCATTAAGAGTCGCATGTGTCCCCCTCGCCCTTATCGTCAGCCTCGTTCTCGGCGGCCACTTGCCGTTTAAATGCCTCGCACTCTTCGTTCAGAACATGGGAGAATTTACCGACCAGGCGCATGATCTCGCGCTGTTCCCACGGCTCGAGCGCTTCGAATGCCTGTTGCTCGGCTTTTTGCGCCGGTAACGCGTAGCGCTTGGCAAACCGCACGCCTTCTTCGGTCAATCGCACAACCTTGTTCTTACGACTGCCCTCGGCAAACTCCAACGTCGCAAGCCCTCGCGCCCTAAGCGTCTTGATCGCCGAATTGATGGTCTGTTTGCTGTAGAACCATTCACTCGTCAGCCGACTCACGGCAACGCTTCCGCCCGCTGCACTCGTGTCGACGAGCATCCAGTAGGCGCAGTCCGAAAGACCGCAGGTACGCGCGAACTCCGAATAGATACGGTCAAGCCCGTTAAGCATCCGGTCGAAATCGACCAGGCTAACTGCACTATTCATCTCTCCCACCATTCGATAGTCCGAGTTTTGACCAATTTATATCTCTACATTAGTCCGAGTTTTGACTATCGTCAATACGCTCGTTGTTTATGGTCGGCTCTACATAAGCATATCGACAAAAAAGACCGCCGGCGCGGGGGCGGCGCCAGCGGTCACGTGAAAATCGGGTTTTATTGCCTGTTAAGCGGCGACGGCCTCATAGACCGTAGCACCCGAGAAGCTGTCATGCAGGCTTTTGCCGGCAATCCACGGCAGCTCGACGACCTCGCAGACCGTGTTGACCAGCTCGGAGCAGTCAGTAAAGTGGCCCTTCTCGTTGAGGGCCTCGCAATCCTGAACACGCCAATAGCCATCGGTGTGCGTGATGTAGTACTCGTGATCGTTGATCGACACGAAAGCGCGCGTCTTGGAACGCAGCAGCTTCAGAAATCCTTCGAAATCGGTCTCGACGACATCTCCAGCCTGGAACATGATGTTACCTCCTGGCCCGGCGCCACCACGGCGCATTGATAAACGTTGGTGCTCCTTTAGTAAAACCTTTATCAGAGGTTATGCGTTCGTCATTTAGGCAAGTGGTAAAAAACCGCAGGGTAGACGGGATAAAACGTTTAACCATCCCATTTGTTTGTCACATTCTGAAGGTACTTTTATGCAAACCTACTTTCCCAATTGGAATCTATCCTTTTGGCCGGGCAATTGACCGTCTATCGTTTAAGCCCGGCGGGTATGAACGGGGCATCTGCAACGCCACCGCAAGGAGACACCATGGAGACTATCGAAGCACTCATTCACCGCCGCAGCTGCCGCAACTACAGCGATCGTCCCGTCGAGGCCGAAAAGCTTGCACGTATTATCGAAGCCGGCCAATATGCACCGAGCGGCATGGGCCGCCAGCCGGTGACGTTTGTCGCCGTCACCGACCCCGCGACCGTCGAGCGTCTCTCACAGCTCAACGCCCAGGTCATGGGCAGCAACGGCGACCCCTTCTATGGCGCCAAGACCGTTGTTGTGGTGTTGGTTGACCGCAGCGTGCCCACACATCTGGAAGACGGCTCGCTCGCCATGGGCAACTTGCTCAACGCCGCCTATGCACTGGGTGTCGATTCGTGCTGGATTCACCGCGCGCATGAGGTCTTTGACTCGCCCGAGGGCCTGGAGCTGCTGGCCAGCTGGGGCCTGCCCGCCGACGGCAGCCTGCGCGGCGTCGGCCACTGCATTCTGGGCTATGCCGAGGACACGCTACCCGAGCCCAAACCCCGCCGCGACAACGTGGTGTACGTCAAGTAGCGCAGGAGTGTCCCAAACTGCCGGCAGAAAAGGAACGTCCCCTTCTGCCGGCAAGCTATGTTGATATTTGAGTTGTCGTCGCTTCGCTTGTCTGGGTCGTTTCGGCGTCGTCGCCTTGCTTGTCTTCGTCCTTTTGTGCATCGGCGATGGTGGAGGCCGCCGCAACGATACCGCGCTGGGGCGCGACGCCCGTCTGGGTCTGAGCGCCCTCGATAACTTCTGTGCCTGCATGCGCGAGCTCGGGCGATTTAAACACTGCGTCCAAGTTGGCGCCACCGCCGGCGTAGCCAAGCGCAGCGAGTGCGATGACGATCACTGCAACGGCGACCGCGATCGGAACATAACGATGCCAACCAGCCGGATTGAGCCCGCTGCGGCGAGCCGCCCCGCGGCTGATGTAACCGAGCGTGCCGTCGTGCTTGAGCTTTGAGCCCACCACGCGCTTGCGGCCCCACAGCGACGACTCGGCCCGCATGGCCAAGCGAGCGCTTGCCGATGGATAGCCATATTTAGTGCGTTTGAACGAGCCATCAAACCCCGAGGCGTGTTTGCCCCACGTCACCGATGTCGTGCGCCGGTTAACCGGCGCGGCGCTCCGCCTTCTGCGGCTCGGTTTTGAAGTCTCAGCCATTTGCCCTCGCACGCCGTAACCAAATCGAAACAATAACGCTTTGGACTGTAGCACACGCGTCGCGCGCGGTCACGGGCGCCTCGCTCAACGGTCGTCGTCCTTCAGCAAGCGCCACAGCGTTGTACGGCTTATGCCCAGCACCTCCGCCGCACGGGTTCGGTTGCCGTGGAGATGGTCTACAACCAAATGCGCGATATCTCGCTCGGTATCGGCCAGCGGTCGCAGGATATACAGGTCACTTTCGAGTGTCGGGGCGCCAAAGGTTGCGGTCTTAATCACGTCCTCTTGGGCGAGCACTTCCTCCGCCACAGTGCGGTCCACCGTGCCCGCCCCCACCAATATATACAGTCGTTCCGAGACCTCGCGGAGCTGCAGATAATTGCGCGGCCAGCGGTAAGCATCGAGCGTCTTCGCCGCCGCGGCAGACAGCGTGGGCGCTGACGTCCCAAATGCGTCAGCGAGATATTCCAAATAGCGCGCAACCTTCTTCGACGCGGCTCCCTGCTCGGCGATTGCCGGCGCCACGCTCACCGCACAGGCGAAGCGCTCGGTCACAAAAGCGGCTTGATCACTTTCGCTGCCGCCCGGCATGTCATTCGCCGTCAGCACCACATGGCAGCGCGTCGCCAACGCGGTGTCGGCCATCGTGGAAACGAGCTCGCGGAGGCGTTGGGGACCAACCGCATTCCAGTCCTCAATGCAAAGGGTCAGCCCCGTTTGGAACAGCGGCGATTCGGCGCTTTTGAGCACATGGCGCCAACCGCGATCGGTGAGTTCATCGAGCGCGACGGAAACAAAGGGCTGACCGGCAAAAGGACCGTCCAGATAGAGGCGCTTGGCGATCTCGACCTGACCCGCTCCCAGCTCGCCCTCGAGCATAAGGGGCACACCGCGCGCGTAACTCTCTGCAACCGGCGCAGCCACCGAGGCCGCCCCCTCAACGATGCCGTACGCGCTCGATTCGTAGCGGACCTCAACTTCGTCGGCGTTGAGCCACTCGATGCCCGCATGCGCCGCGGCGCCGCGCACCTCGCGGACCACGACGACCCAAAGGCCCCCGCCCTCTTTGTCGGTGGGGCGAACGGTCAGGCTCAGGCGCGTACCCGCACGCCCCATAACCAGACGCGCACCGTCTCCTATACGGTCGAGGCGCTCAGCGACAAAAACCGCCACATCCCGCTCAAGCGCCACGTCATTCACGGTCGAGATCGCGACGTCCCCATGCGCATCGATTGCCAATGCCGAGGCCCCGGCGGCAGCTAGGGCATCGGTCAAGATGTTCAGCTTGGCATCGCTATCCATGATTTGTCCCTGTCCGCGGCGACGTGCAACCGCCGACGGTCGCACGACCGAGTGTTTCAAAATTGAACGATATTACTCACCAAACACTATAGGGCAAAAGTCGCCGTCCTGCGAGTATATGAATTGCCCCGCATCGCCATCCTGGCGGGGCGATAAGAGCTCTTCGGGACCTATCAACCTGCGGACAAGCCATACCCGCAAGAGCTCCTATCGCTCCACCGTGAGAATGCGCTCGCCAGCACGCAACACGCAAATCAGCTACTTCTCTACCAGATTCCCAGCACGTGCTGCATTCCCAAACTCATGCATGCAATGCCAATCCAGCAGCAAAAGCCCAATGCGATAGGTTTGCCGCCCTTTTTGACCAGCTCGACGATATCGGTATTAAAACCAATAGCCGCCATGGCCATCACGATAAAGAACTTCGACAGCTCCTTGATGGGCGCCGTAAAGGACGCGGGAAGCTGAAGCACCGTGGTGATCACACTCGCCAGCACAAAGAACAGCACAAACATGGGAAACGCGCGTTTAAGCGAGAACGTGCTCCTAGCGTCGCCGCCGGCCTTGCGCGCCAGATGCATCTGCCAGCAAGCAAGCGCCAGCGTGATGGGAATGATGGCCAGCGTCCTGGTGAGCTTGACCACCGTGGCGCTCTCGAGCACATTGGCGCCGGGATGCATGCTGTCCCAAGCGCTCGCCGCAGCCGTTACGGACGAGGTGTCGTTGATGGCGGTACCGGCAAACAGGCCGAAGCCCTCGTTGGTCAGCCCGAGCATGCCGCCAAGCGTCGGAAACACGAGCGCCGCGATAACGTTAAACAGGAAGATGACCGAAATGGCCTGGGCAATCTCGCGATCGTCGGCATCGATGACGGGTGCGGTCGCAGCGATGGCCGAACCGCCGCAAATCGACGAACCCACACCCACAAGCGTCGCGATCTTACCCGGCACGTTCATAACGTGGCAGAGCACAAAGGCGATGACAAGCGATGTCGAGATTGTCGCCACGATAATCGGCAGCGACTGGGCGCCCTTGGACAGGATCTGGGAGAGGTTCATGCCAAAGCCAAGCAGGATAACCGCGTACTGCAAGACTTTTTTGGACGTATAGGTAACGCCGGCGGCGAGCGGTTCGCGACGATTCTTGGGAAAGACGAGCGCCAGGACCATGCCAAAGAGGATGGCAAATACCGGCCCGCCGACCACCTCAATCTGTTTGCCGAGCAACGTCGCGGGGATAGCGATGATCAGGCAGAACAAGACGCCTTTCCAGCGCTCGCGTACGATGTTTGCCAGTTGCATATGGGATTCCTTCTTTCTATTTCACGTTTGCGACGGCTTATGATACGGCAACATTGAGCGCAGCCTTGCGCAAACACAGACTAAGATGCCGCAATAGTTCTCAGGCAACAGCCGAATTACCCACCGCGGAGAGCTGATTCGCGGCATAATTAACAACTGACATATGAGTTTGATAGAACAGTTGCGAGGCGCTATGGAAGAATCGATGCACGTCGGCGAGCAGGAAACGAGCCTACAGGACCAGTCCTACCACACCATTCGACGCAAAATCGTCTACCTGGACTACAAGCCGGGCGAAAAGCTGGGCGTCAAGCAACTTTGCGACGACCTAGATATGGGGCGCACCCCTGTGCGCGAGGCTTTGGTTCGTTTGGCGCAGGAAGGCCTGGTGCGCACCGTGCCCCAGAGCGGTACCTACGTCTCGCCCATCAACCTCACCCTTGCCGAGAGTGCCTGTTACATCCGCGAGCATCTGGAAAAGCAGGTGATCGTGGAGTGCTGCGCGCGCGCCACCTCGGCAGGCATCGAGCAGCTCGACCGAGCCATCGCGCTGCAGGAAAAGGCCATGGCCGATGAGGATCGCATCGGCTTCTTTTTGAGCGATAACCTCATGCACCACATGATCTTTAGCATCGCATGTCGCAGCACCGTGTGGTCGTGGCTCGAAGAGACCAATGCCGACCTAGAGCGCTTCCGCTGGCTGCGCGCTGCCACGCAAGTTCTCGACAATCAGGACATCGTGAACGAGCACAAGCAGATTCGCCGCGCTATCGCCGGTCGCGACCCCATCGAAGCGAGCTTTTTGGTCAGCAAGCACCTGCATATGATGTTCCGCAACCAGACCGAGGTTCTGGACCAGTTCCCCGAGTACTTCGAGACCAGCAAGCTCCGCTAACCTGCCAAAACCACCACAAAGGGGACAGGCACCTTTGTGGTGGTTTCTCCGCACAAAAAGGCCCGGCTCCGTCTAATGCGGAGCCGGGCCTTGGCTGTTAGAACGGCGGAACCAACTACTCGACGGTGACGCTCTTGGCCAGGTTGCGGGGCTGGTCGACGTCGCAGCCGCGCAGGATGGCGACCTCGCGGGCGAGCAGCTGCAGCGGGACGCTCGCCGTGATGGGGCTGAACACGTCGCGGACGGCCGGCACGCGAATGATGCAGTCGGCAATCTTGTTGATCTCCTCGTCGCCCTCGGTGGCAACGACGATGACCTTGGCGCCGCGCGCCTTGCACTCCATAAGGTTCGACACGGTCTTATCGTAGGTGGCACTCTTGGTGGCCACAGCGATGACAGGGAAGCCCGGGTCGATCAGGGCGATGGGGCCGTGCTTCATCTCACCAGCGGCATAGGCCTCGGCGTGCAGGTAGCTGACCTCCTTGAGCTTGAGCGCACCCTCGTAGGAAATAGCGGCACCCATGCCGCGACCCACGAACAGCGCCGACTGCGCGTCCTTGCACAGCAGGGCGGCCTCATGAACGGCCTCGGTCTGGGTATCCAAAATCCACTGGATCTGCTCGGCCGTATCGGAAAGCTCGCGGAACAGCATGCGCGCCTGCTTGGTGGTCAGACGGTACTTGACCTGCGCCAGCAGCAGAGCCAAAAGCGTGAGGCTCACGACCTGGCCGATGAAGCTCTTGGTCGAGGCGACCGCGATCTCCTTGTTGGCCTTGGTGTAGATGACGCCGTCGCTCTCACGCGCCACGGGGCTGCCCACCACGTTGGTGATGCCGAAGACCTTGGCACCCTTGATGCGCGCGTCGCGAATGGCGGCAAGGGTATCGGCCGTCTCGCCCGACTGGGACACGGCAACGACAAGCGTCGTCGGCGTAATGATGGGATTGCGATAACGGAACTCACTGGCCGCCTCCACCTCGGTGGGGATGCGAGCCCAGCCCTCAATGAGATTCTTGGCAATGAGGCCAGCATGAAAGCTGGTGCCGCAAGCGATCACGTAGACGCGGTCGATGTCGTTGAGCTCCTCGAGCGAAAGGCCCAGCTCGTCGATGTCGAGCTCGCCGGCCGGCGTCATACGACCGACCAGTGTGTCGCGCACGACGCGCGGTTGCTCGTGGATTTCCTTGAGCATAAAGTCGGGATAACCGCCCTTTTCTGCCATGTCCAGGTCCCAGTCGATGTGGGTGACCTTGGGCTCGATAACGTTGCCGGCCTCGTCGGTGTACTCGACGCCTGCGGGCGTGAGCTTGGCAAACTGACCGTCCTCGAGCACCACGACATCGCGGGTGGCGTCGATGAGTGCAATCACGTCAGAGGCAACGTAGGAACCGGTCTCGCCCGCGCCGACCACGATCGGGGAATCCTTGCGGGCCACGGCGATCACGCCGGGCTCGTCAGCGCACACGGCGGCCAGACCATAGGCACCGACCACGTGGGTGCACGCCTCGCGCACGGAGGCCATCAGGTCGTGCGTCTCGGCATAAGCCTCTTCGATCAGATGCGCGAAGACCTCGGTATCGGTCTCGCTCTTAAAGTGATGGCCGCGGCCCTCCAGCTCTTCGCGCAGCTCGGCGAAGTTCTCGATGATGCCGTTGTGGACGATGGCGATACGACCGTCGCAGCTGGTGTGGGGGTGAGCGTTAACGACGGAGGGCTTGCCGTGGGTGGCCCAACGGGTGTGACCGATACCGCAGGTAGCGTCGCTGTCGATGTTGGAAAGCTCGCTCTCCAGGCCCGCGACCTTGCCCACGCGGCGGATGACGTCGAGGTGCGCCGCGGCGCCCTCGCCCACCTCGAGCGCGACGCCCGAAGAGTCATAGCCGCGATACTCCATGCGCTTGAGGCCCGTGACCAGGATGTTCTTTGCAATATCAGAGCCGGTGTAGCCGACAATTCCGCACATAGGATAAATCCCTTCGTTCGCGTGACTGCAAGACGTCCACGCACAGGGGGCGCTGAGACGTATAACGTTCGAGTATTGTACTCACGCAAGCGCAAGCTGATATACCAGAAGTGGTATCTCAACTTAGATACCACCCGATGCACACATGCCCAGCCGGTCCAAACCACCGCAAAGGTGCCTGTCCCCTTCGTGGTGGTCGCGCTGGCAACGGCGTTTCCCCAGATAAAACCTGCCAAAATAAACCTGTCCCTTTTTGGAAGGTTTGGGATGCTACAATCTGGCTTGTACTTGAAACGCATCAAAGGGGCCGCTATGGCAAAGGTTAAAATCAGCGACGTCGCGCGCGAAGCCGGGGTTTCGTTGGGCACGGTTTCCAACGCGCTCAACCATCCCGAAAAGTTGCGTCCCGAGACCCTCAAGCTCATTAACGAAACCATCAATCGACTGGGCTACCTGCCCAACCAAAGCGCTCGTCAGCTCGCGGGCGGCGCCACCAAGTCCTTTGGCCTGGTGCTCCCCCGTCTCGACCACGGCTTTTCACTCCAAATCGCCAGCGGCGCCCACAACGAGGCCCGCAAGCACGGCTACGACCTGCTCATCGCCAACGCCGATAACGACGATATTCTCGAGGACCATTACCTGCGCTACTTTATGGGCACCCAGATGTCCGGCGTCATGGTTCAGCCCATGGCATCCCCCGACTGGCACCCCGCCATGACCAAGATGCCCGTACCGATCGTCCATCTGGACATCCATTGCTCCGAGCCCGGCTACTACGTAGCGGCCGACAACGAGGCCCAGGGTCGCATCATTGCCGAACTTGCCATCGCCCGCGGCGCACACCATATTGTCGTCGTCGGCCGAGCAGCATTTATGCAACTCACCCTGCGCGTCCTTGGCATTCATAAGGCGCTCGCCCTACACCCCGATATCAAGATCGAAGTCATCGACGCCGGCGAATGGAATACCGCCGCCGACGGCTACGGCATCGGTGCCCAAATCGCCGAGCGTCCCGCGGATGAACGCCCCGATTTTGTCGTCGGCCTGACCGACGTGCTGGCCTCGGGCGTTATCTCGGCGCTGGTCGACAAAGGCATCGCCGTCCCCGGGCAAGTACGCGTAGCAGGCTGCGATGGCAACCCACTCGCTTGGAGCGGATCGGTCCCGCTCACTACGGTAGCGCCCCCGGGCTACGAGATTGGCCGCAAGGGCGTTCAATTGCTCATGGAGCAAATCGAGAACAAGACCCCGGCAAAGACCAAGCACGTCCACATCGGCTCTGCAGCGCGCACCGTCACCGCGGTCACGACCATCGAGGACATCAACCGCCAAGAACTCGTGCGGCCGTTCCTGCTGGAACGCGCCAGCACCCAGGCAAGCAGCCAGACCGACGCCACGGCCATCAACCTCGGTGCATATCTATAGCCTTTTCAGCTCACCTCAAACTCCGCTAAGCAGAAGGGCCCGGCAAGCAAAACGCTTGTCGGGCCCTTCTGTCTCTATCGTTTCAGCAGGGAAAATCATCGAGTCGTCCAAACGAAGCGAGCGGACCTCGAGTGCCGCAGGTTGTCGCGAAAGCGTAGCGCTGCGTACTTCATGTACGCAAGCGATGACTTAAGCGGCAAGATACGGCGCTCGAGACCCGCACAGCGTTCAACGAGTCCGCCGTTCGTCAGGACGACGGAACACCATTAGCGGCAGACAACGTCCACGGGCACGTTCAGGATCTTGGCGACCTTGAGAATCGTGTCGGTCTGGCTGCCTAGGCAGGCGGCCATGTGGTGAGTCGGGCCGGTCTCGTTCCAGCGATCCATGAACTCGCGGGCGCCGATCAAGAACTTCATGCGCATATTGGTGTCGCCGAAGGTAAAGATCGGACCGTTAACGTTCTCGCCCTCGGCAACCACGAACTTAAAGTTGCCGTCGCCGTCCTGAGTGATACCAAGGAAGGTGATGGTGCCGTGGCCGGGATAGAACTGGGTGAGGTAGCCGCCACCGGTCTTGCCGTGGAACACGGGAACAACCTTGAGCGTCGGCTTCTTGGCGGTCGAGATGTCGGCATCGCCGGAGCCGGAGTGGCCGATGATGACAATGTCCTCGGGAAAGTCGATGGAATACATCTCGGAAAGCTGGCCGGTGCCAGAGATGGTCTTGAGGATGCTCATGGCGATGGCGACCTTCATATCGCCCTCGACCGCGCAGCTCGTGCCCTGCTTGATGAGCATGGAGAACGCCGGGATGAGCATGGAGTCGAGCACGCCGGCCTGGCCCTTGGCATAGCCGTCGTAGTGGCTGGCGACCAGACCGATCTCCTCGTCCTTAACCCACTGCTCAAAGGCGACGACGTACTTGGCCATCTCCTGGATAGGCTCGTCGGTGACCTTGGCGCCGCCCTCGACGTCGAAGGTGTCGAGAATCTCGGCGGCCTTAGCGTCCACGGCAGCCTGGTCATCGATGTTGTCGGCGATAGCCCACATCTTCTCCCAATCGAACTGCTTGGTGTAGAGACCCAGACGGTTGTAGAGGTTGGTCTCGTCGATGTAGAGGTCCATCATGCCCGGATACGGACGGCCGATCTGGGCGATATTGGTGCGACGCAGACGACGGCGCACCTGGGCGGCACGGCACCACTGCTCGAGCTGCTCGGCCACGGCCGGGTCGCCGCCCTCGACAACACCGGTCACCACGGCGTGACGCTTGCCGGCACGGTTAAGGTCGGCTACGACCTCACCGGGAGCACCGCAGGCGTACAGATCGCCCAGCCACGTGGGGATATCGGTGTTGGCGTAGTCGGGCTGGGCCTTCTTTTGCACGTTGACCACGACGACGGGCACGTCCAGGTCGCGTACGACCGGCAGCACGTTGTAGCTCGTGGCATAGGTGAGCATCTGCAGGATGACAAAGTCGACATCCTCGGCGCGGAACTTGTCGCCCGCGACCTGAGCCTGTTCCTTGGTGGTCACCATACCGCCGTCGATAAGCTCGACGGTCGTAGGCAGCGTGGCCTTAAAGTCCTCGTACTGCTGCTCAAAGTTGGGAACGAGCTGCGGGAACTGCGGAAGATAGGCACCGAGGGCGATAGAAAAGACGCCAACCTTGGCCTTGGTGTTAACGAGCATGATTTCCTCCAATGAGAAAAGTTGATGATTGCAAGCAAGCGGACGCGGCGGTTATCAGATCAGCGCAACAGACATGTTTCTACCGCGTCCGCCTGCAGTTGCGCAGGGGGTGGGGCGAGGGTATGGGACTAAGCCTTCGCCCCAGAGGTTGCCGCGACAAGGCGGCGGGATAAAGCAAATTACTCGGCGTCGTCGAACGCGTTGTAGCGCTCGCCATGGAAGGCCCAGATAGCGGCGGCAAAGCCAATCAGGCACAGCAGCGACAGAACCAGGAAGGCGGCCTTGTAGCCGGCCACGGCGATGAACGTGGCAGTGAAGGAGCCGGCGACGGCGCACAGGAAACGCGAGGAGAACACGATGGCGCCGTTAGCAGTGGTGCGCAGCAGCGTCGGGAAGCACTCCTGCATCCAGACCTTCAGGATGCCCTCGAAGGCAAAGGCGGCACCGATGCAGTAGAGCAGCTGCGTGGCAACGTAGGTGACCGTCGAAGCACCAAAGAGCGGGAACATGAGGAAGCCGAGCAAGTAGAGTGCGGCACCCATGTAGAACAGCGGCATACGCTTGTCGGTATCGACAAACTTCATAAAGACGAAGTCGAGGATGGCGCGAATCGGGTAGCAGATCAGGCCGATGGTAGACACGACGGAGATAGGCAGCGACACGACGTTGGCGCCGATCCACGTGGAGAACTGACCGAGAGAGTTGGCTGGGATGTTGGTACCAATGTAGAAGATGGCAAGGGCGATGAACGGCTTGGCGTAGGGGCTCTTGAACAGGTCGGAAATCTTACCCTGGGCCTGCTCGCTCACCTTGCCTGCCAGACGGTCCTCGTGCGCCTTAATCCAAACCGGAGACTCCGGGATGGTCTGGCGGGCGATAAGCACCAGGATGGAGACAACGGCAAGCTGGGTGAACATGATCTGGCCGCCCAGGTAACCCCAGTCACCGACAACGGCGCCAATGCCCTGGGCAACGACAATACCGACAACCCACAGGATGTCCGAGAACAGCAGCATCTTGCCGCGTTTGTCATCGGGCGCCTCCTCGGCGATGGTCGCCAGTGAAACCGGCAGGTCGGCGCCGACACCCAGACCCATCAGAATCTCGCCCAACAGCAGCAGCGGGAAGGTCTGAGCAAAGATCATAGTGACGGCACCGATGATGAGCATGCCCATGGTGACCGAGAAGACCGGCTTGCGGCCAAAGCGGTCGCCCAGGCTGCCGCCCAGGATGGAACCGATGGCGATGCAGAAGGTGAGCGCCGCGGAAATCAGACCGAACTGACCGTTATCGAGGCCAAAGGTCTGCTGGTAAATGACCAGCGCCGTACCAGAAGAGATGATCGCGCACGAATCGATGTAGGATGCCATGCCCGAGACGACGGCTACCCACCAAGGGTTCACGTGGCGGTTGCGAGTGTTTCCCATTCTATTTCCCCTTACAATGTTTCCAAGCTGCCCAAACAGCAGCGATAAGACGGCGGTTTCCACGAGCTCCCCAGCAACCGGAACCGCCGGCTTTTCTTACCTACTAATCAACAAATGCTTCGTTGATCTTGATGCCAAAGTCACGGCAGGTATCCTTGAGGCCCTTGTCGCCAATCTTGTTGAGGAAGTCATCCGAACCGCCGTTGGCAGCACGCGCGGCCAGGTAAATCTCGGCGGCCTTCTCGACGGTGTGCGCCAGGCCAAAGGTCGTGTCGAAGTCAGGACCAGCGGCGAACAGGCCGTGGTGCGCCCAGACGATGGTGTCGTAGGTCTTCATGAGCTCGGAGCTTGCCTCGGCGATGGCCGGGCCACCTGGGACCATCCAGGGCACAACGCCCACGCCGGTCGGGAAAACGACGACGCATTCGGTCATCATCTGCCACAGGATACGGGTAAAAGCGCGGTCCTCCAGCGGCACCACGAAGGACATCTCGATGATGCCGGGGGTATGAGCGTGGTAAATCACACGGTCGGCGCCATCGGTACGGGCGGCGGCGACGCAGTGGTTCATGTAATGGCTCTCGAACTCACTGGTCGGGCGGGCGCCGTTGGCAAGACCCCACACAACGCGGAAGGCGTCGCCGGTCTCGTTGATCTCGACGATGCCGATGTTGGCATGCGGATCCTCCAGGACATTACGCATATACTTGCCCGAGCCGGTGCTCACGAAGTACTGGCCGGCAAGATTCTCGCCACGCACGCCCATCTTGACCCACTCGCGAGGCTCCTCAAAGAACGGTTTGGCCTCGGCGACCTCGTCGTCGGTCATGCGGTAGGTAAGGTTGCCGCCGTTGCGCTCATGCCAGCCCTGCCTAAAGCCGTCATCGCACAAGCGGCAGAAGCCCTTGATAAACGCCAGATCTTCCATTGCCATTGTCTGTCTCCTCTCCGGGACCCGCAGGTCCAATTGAAAAACGTGAAAAGCCGATTGACGGCGGCGCGGAGCATGGTGTCATGTAGGGCCTCCGCGCCGTATGTCATCGGAGAGAGCCACTCGTGCCCGGCAGGAGTCACTTGCCGCACGCGGGGCTGGGGGTAGGTGAAAGGTGAGTCGGGGGGGCAAGCCCCACTCTCGGTTAGGCCTGGACGCCCTTGGGGGCAATGCGCTTGACATCGAAGGAGCGGGCAACGCAGGCGCGGGCATCGGCCAGGTCGGCAAAATCGCCGCCGGCGATCATCTGCACGATAAAGTTGCCGATGCAGGTACCCTCGATGGGGCCGGCGAACACGGGGAGCCCGCAGGTGTCGGCCGTCATCTGGTTGAGGTAGTAATCCTGGCAACCGCCGCCCACGATGTTGATGCTCGTGTAGTCGTGACCCGAAAGCTCGCGCAGGCCCTCGATGGCCTTAGCATACGAACGGGACAGGCTGCAGTAGTTGGTGCGCATGATCTCGCCCACGGTGCGCGGAACCGGTTCGCCACCCTCGGCGCAGGCCTGCTTAATCTCCTGGATCATGGAGTCGGGAGCCAGGAAACGATCGTCATCGACATCGACATAGGCCTCGAAGGGCTCGGCCTCGCGACAGAGCGCACGGAGCTCGTCAAAGCCGACCTTGTGATCCATGAGCGCCTTGTGCGAGGTCTTGCCCTCGACATAGTCGACGCCGTTGATCTCGCGGCGAACGGACTGGTTCATCCACAAGCCCATGATGTTCTTGAGGAAGCGGTAGCGCTTGAGGTAGCCGCCCTCGTTGGTAAAGTTCTGCTTGCGGGCGAGCTCGTTGGTGATGGCGTGCTGGTTCTCAACGCCCAGCAGGCTCCACGTACCGCTCGAGATATAGACGGCGTTGTCATCCTTGGCGGGAACGGCCAGGAAGGCGGAGCCGGTGTCGTGCGTAGCGGGCAGCACGACAGTCGCGGAATAGCCGATCTTCTCGGAGATGTCGGCCGTAAGCTCGCCGAGCACGGCACCAGGCATCGTCGGCTCCAAGAAGATGCCCTGGGGAATACCAAAGCGCGAGAGGATCTCGGTGTCCCACGTGCACTTCTCGGCGTCGAGCATGCCGGTGGTGCTCGCGTTGGTGTACTCGTTGGCCTTAATGCCGGTCAGACGCCAGTTGAGATAATCCGGAATCATCAGGAAGGTTCGGGCTGCCTCGAGTTGCTCGGGATGCTCGTTCTTAAGGGCGAGCAGCTGGTAGAGCGTATTGAAAGGCTGACGTTGAATACCGGTACGGGCATAGACCTCGGCCGGATCCATAATTTGGTCGGCAACTTCGTAGATGCCGTCAGTGCGGGCATCACGGTAGGCGACCGTGTCACCGACGATCTTGTTATGCTCATCGAGCAGCACGAAGTCAACGCCCCAGGTATCAATACCGATGGTGGCCGGAGCCTGTCCGGTCTGATCCTTGACGGCACGCAGGCCTGCGACAACATGGTCGAACAGAGCCTCAACGTCCCAGCAGTCGTGATCGCCTATGCGCTTCTGCTCGTTATCGAAGCGGTAAACCTCCTGGTAGGACATCTTGCCCTCCTCGACCCAGCCAGCAAGGACGCGACCGCTCGAAGCACCGATATCGACTGCTGCGTAATGCTTGGACTCGATGCGACTCTCCATGTGCTCTCCCTTTTTGAAGCGATTCATTTACGGTTTTCATTATTATTTGAACCGTTTCAATTTCAATATGAGTCATATCCAGTCCGGTGAGCGGTTGTTTTCAATCGGTAAACGGTAGTCTTTTTTGGTTTGAACCCTATAGATACAAAGATGCGGCCACCCGTGTTAAGCGGATGGCCGCATCTTTAAAATGCTATTGAAATGGCTTACATGCAGACGCTAGCGCACGGCCTTGACCGCCGCCGTAAGGTCGAACAGCGTATCGAGCACGGCCTCGCAGCCATCCACCACGTCCTGCGGCAGCGGCACGATATCGGGGACGGCAAAGACGTGGCAGCCGGCCGTAATGCCCGAGACGCAGCCGTTGCGCGAATCCTCGACCACGGCACATTCCTCGGGAGCAAAGCCCGCGCGCTCGCAGGCGAGCAGGTACATCTCGGGGTCAGGCTTGCCGTGTACGACGTCGCCGCCGCAGGTCACCGTCTCAAACTTGTCAAAGAGACCGAATGCTTTAAGGTTGCGCTCTGCGGTAACGTGGCGCGACGACGTCGCAAGGCCCACGTGATAGCCCGCCGCCAGCAGCTCGTCTAGGCACTCAGCGGCGCCGGCCTTAAGCTCCAGATCGGTCTTGACCATCTCGTCGCGAATCTCCTTGTGGCGGGCATAGATCGCCTCGGCGGTCTCGCGGCTGCCGTAATGCTCCTCGAGAATGCCCATGACATCGGGCAGCGTGCGGCCGATAAACTGATGGATCAGCGCATCATCAATCGCGAGCCCCAGCTCGGCGGCGCCTGCCTTCCAGGCCTTAATCCCCAAACGCTCGGTATCGACCAGCGTTCCATCCATGTCAAAAATAACAGCCTTGATCATATCGGTCCCCCATCGACTCGCGCTGTCATACTTTCGCTACTCTACCGCACTTTACGAACTTGTATATAACGTATATACCATATTGCACTTTCGTTACATAGATAGAAGTCTTATGGCGAGTGGCTCGGTAGGATTATAGTTTCGTCCGAGCTTTAATAACTGTAAGGAACTTTCATGCTTTCAGACACCGCCGCACCCGCAGAGGAGCTTCAGGACAAACTCGCAGCACTCGAGCAGCTGCTTTTGGCATACGGACGCGTCGCCATCGGCTTTTCCGGCGGCGTCGATAGCAGCTTTTTGGCCGCCGTGTGTGCTCGCATCATGCCCGCCAACACGCTTCTCGTCCACCTCACCACGCCGCTCATCGGTACGCCCGAACAGGCTTCGTTTGAGCGGTCCGTTGATGGACAAGTCAATGAGGGGCCGCATTTTAAGCTCCCCGTGCTCAATCTTTCGGTGGATCAGTTGCAGCTCCCCCGAGTAGCCTGCAACGATGCCAATCGCTGCTACCACTGCAAGCACGCCGGCTTTACCGCCATCGTCAACCACGCCAAGTCGCTCGGCTTTCCCACCGTCATCGATGGCAGCAATGCAAGTGATCGCGGCGACTACCGCCCTGGTATGCGCGCGGCAAAAGAGCTCGGCGTACGCTCCCCTCTCATGGAGGTCGGCTTTACCAAGGACGAAGAGCGCGAGCTGCTGCGCGCATGGGGCTATCCCGTTTGGAACCTGCCGGCGGGAGCATGTCTTGCCACGCGCGTTCCCACGGGCGAGGAGCTTACGCGCGAGAAGGTCGATTTAATCCGCGCCTGCGAGGATTACCTGCACGATCTTGATCTGGCACAGGTACGCGCGCGCTTGATCGGCGGCTGCATGCATATCGAGGCCGCACCCGCAGATGTTGCCAAGATTGCCGCCCTCGGCGGTGCCGCCATCGACGACAAGGGCAAGACCCCGCTGCCCGCCGTTATCGAGTCCGCGCTGCGCGAGCTGGGCTGCGACCATATCTCCCCCGAGGTCACCCCCTACATCCACGGCAACATGAACCTTTAAGTTACGCCGTTTTACAAACGGCGTAACCGCTCGGCGCTGCGCAGGCCCCGGGCACGGCAATCTGACGTTCAACTTCACGGGCGCGACCAAAAGGTCAGCGCCCGCTTGTTTCACGTCACCTTACCGCACCCGGAGCCTGCTCGCTCGCATATGCTCAACCTGGACTGCGTTAACTGACCTACCAAAAAGGGACAGGTTTATTTTGGCAGGTTTTATCTGGGGAAATTATCGCGAGGCAGTCGCCCCTCTAGCGCCCATCAAACTTCGAGAGACGATAGAGGGGCAATTCGGCTGCATCTACTTCTTCCGATAGCGGCGGTTGCGGCTCGTCGACGAACCCATTACTTCGATGAGTCCTTTATCCGCCATTCTTGGCAGATGGTAGCGGACGGACGAATTTTGGCATTCCGTCTCTCTAAAACAATAGATTTATCTCTCTAACTTTAGAGAGATAAGCGCCTTGTTTTAGAGAGACATTTAGAGAGATGTATCGAATTCGCTGTTAGATTGCCCAATGTTATCTCTTTAACTAGCTTTCTCTTTAGAGAGACATTTAGAGAGACGAGCGCAATCTCTCTAATCAAGGGCTCCACTCTTTAAGGTGCACACTTCCTAACCGTGCCCTAAGTTGCGGTGAAATAACTCACGATTAGCCTGCCAAAAAGGGACAGGTTTATTTTGGCAGGTTTTATCTGGGGAAACGCAAATAGGGCCGTGACACCCATACGGCGTCGCGGCCCTTTTCCTTGGAGAAGGATCAATTGATTGAACGGGATGACCGTTCTAGTCTTCGAGTCCGCTATTGATGAGCTCCGCAATCTCAACGGGATCGGTGCTCGCGCGCACCTTGTCACGGAAGCCGGCGTCCATCAGCATCACGGCAGCCTTGGAGAGCAGACGCAGGTGCGTAGTTCCGGCCTCGCCGGCGGGCACGTACAGCGCGAGCGCAACATCGACGGGCACCCCATCGAAGCTCGGCCATTCAACGGGTTCGGTCAGTTTAAGCACGGCAACGCCCGGCGTGTGGATCGCGTCGCTTTTGGCATGCGGAACGGCAAAACCGGCGACAAGGCCGGTCTCGGCCTCGTTCTCGCGAGCAATGAAGGCGGCCTCTACGGCAGATGCGTCATCGGCAAAGCCGAGCTCGATGGCCTGCTCGGACAAATAATGTAGGGCGTCCTCGCGCGAGGCGGCGGTATACCCGATTGTCACTTGGTTGGCAGATACAAATCCCATGGAAACCTTCCTTACAACACGGACCTGACCGCAGCTTCGATGCCGTCGGCGTCCAAACCGTACTTGTGCAGCAAATCGACCGCAGGGCCGGACTCGCCATACACATCGCGCACGCCGACGCGACGCATCGGCACCGGATGCTGCTCCGCGAGCACCGAGGCCACGGCCTCGCCAAGACCACCGATAATCGAATGCTCCTCGGCAGTGACCACGCGACCGGTCTTCTTGGCGCTGGCAACCACCAGGCGCTCATCAAGCGGCTTGATCGTGTGCATATTGATGACCTCGGCATCGATACCATCGGCAGCGAGCGCCTCGGCAGCCTCAAGCGCCTCGGCGACCATAAGGCCACAAGCGATGATGGTCACATCGGACCCCTCGCGCACGACCACGCCGCGACCAATCTTGAACTCATAGTCCTCGTGATCGTTGATGACCGGTGTTGCCAGGCGGCCGAAGCGCATGTAAACCGGGCCCTCAAACTCATAGGCGGCGCGCACGCAAGCGCGAGCCTCGATGTCATCGGCGGGAACGATTACCGTCATACCCGGGATCGTGCGCATGAGCGCGATGTCCTCGCAGCACTGATGCGTGGCGCCGTCCTCGCCCACCGAAATGCCGGCATGGGTAGCGCCAATCTTGACGTTGAGGTGCGGGTAGCCGATGGAATTGCGGACCTGCTCGTAGGCGCGACCGGCGGCAAACATCGCGAAGGTGCTCGCAAAAGCAACGCGGCCCGTGGTCGCGATGCCGGCGGCAAGACCCATCAGATTGCTCTCGGCAATGCCGGCGTCGTAGAAGCGCTCAGGGTGCGCAGCCTTAAACTTACCGGTCTGCGTGGCGGCGGCCAGGTCGGCATCGAGAACCACAAAGTCATCGCGCTCATTGCCCAGCTCGACAAGTGCCTCGCCGTAGCTAACGCGCGTGGCGACTTTCTTGACGTCTGCCATTAGAGCTCCTCCCCTGCTGCTGCGAGCTCGGCCATGGCCTGCTCAAACTGTTCATCGTTGGGTGCCTTGCCGTGCCAGCCCACCTGGTTTTCCATAAAGGAGACGCCCTTGCCCTTCACCGTCTCGGCGATAATGGCCACGGGCGAGTCGCTCACTTTGCGGGCCTCGGCAAAGGCGGCGGCAATCTGCGCCATGTCGTTACCGTCGGCGATCTCGATCACATGCCACTTAAAGGCGCGGAACTTGTCAGCGAGTGGCATGGCCGAGTTGACTTCATCAATCGTGCCGTCAATCTGCAAGCCGTTGTGGTCGACGACGGCAACAAGATTGTCGAGCGCATGGTTGCCGGCGAACATGGCCGCCTCCCACACCTGGCCTTCCTCGCACTCACCGTCGCCCAGCAACGTGTAGACACGGTAGCCGTCGCCCCAGTGCTTAGCGGCAAGCGCCATTCCAACTGCAGCAGAGATGCCCTGACCGAGCGATCCGGTGGACATATCGATGCCCGGGGTGTCGTTCATGTTGGGATGGCCCTGCAGTCGGCTGCCAATATGGCGGAGCGTCTCGAGCTCTTCGACGGGAAAATAGCCGCGATTTGCCAACACCGAATACAGGCCCGGCGCCGCGTGACCCTTGGAGAGCACAAAGCGATCGCGATCGGCCTTGTGAGGGTCGGCAGGATCGATATTCATTTCCTCAAAGTACAGATACGTCATGATGTCGGCAGCACCGAGCGATCCACCCGGGTGTCCCGACTTGGCCGCGTGAACCGCAGTCACGACACCCTTCCTGACCTCATTGGCGACCTTCGCCAGCTCCTGGTTGGTCATACGAATTCCTCTCTTGAGAACAACCCCGGCACCGGATGACGCGATGCCGGGGCAATCCACTCGTTAAGCCTGAGCGACGACCTTCTGCCAGTCAGCCTCAAAAGAGGCGAGGCCCTGGTCGGTCAGCGGATGATGCAGGCACTTCTTGAGAGCGGCCATGGGCACGGTCGCAATATCGGCACCGAGTAGCGCGGCCTGGGTCACGTGGTTGGGCGTACGAACCGAGGCGGTGATGATCTCGACGGTGTCGTCGACGTTCTTGCCCGTCCAGTCGTAGTTCTTAATGCAGGTCACGACGTTGTCGAGCTGCGAGATACCGTCCTCGGCGATGTCATCGAAGCGCCCCACAAACGGGCTGATGTAGCGAGCACCGGCATTGGCGGCCATAAGGGCCTGCGTCGGCGAGAAGACGAGCGTCATGTTGACGCGCACGCCAGCATCGGCCAGCGCACGGCAGGCGGCAAGGCCGGCCTCGCACACGGGAAGCTTGACCACGATGTTGGGGGCGAGGGCGGCAAGGCGCTTGCCCTCCTCGATCATACCCTCGGCAGTGGTAGCGGTAGACTCGGCGGAAACGGGCAGGCCCTCGCAGAGCTCGGCAATCTTGAGCATATGCGGCTCAAAGTCGGCAAGCTTGCCGCCGGTCTTGGCGTACAGGGACGGGTTGGTGGTAACACCGGCCAGGCAGCCCCAGCTCTTGGCCTCGGCGATCTCGTCCAGATTGGCGGTATCGATAAAGAACTTCATGGTGCAAACTCCTTCGAAGGAATCCAAAACTCAAAAAATAGGACAAAGGGGATGTCCCTTTGTCCTATGTGCCGGGCCTGCGGCTGGGACATGCCCCAGGCCCGGCGTCGTGTAGGAAAAGCTACTTAGTCCTCGAGAGCCTTCTCGATGCGGCTCGTGACGCCCTTGAGGTTAAGACCGACGACGTACTGCTTGATCGGGCGCTTGATGTGCTCGATCACAAAGCGCTTGCCGTCGATGTCCTGGGCAGCGAGGTTGCGATAGAGCTTCTCGACCTGCTCCTTGACCTCGGGATCGTTGAACGCATAGTGGCCGGAGACATCCAGGATCTTCAGGCTGAGCTCATCGTCGGCAAGGATGTCATCGACCTGCAGGTTAACGTCATCGCCGGTCATCCACTTGCGCCAGCGCTCGGTCTTGATGGCCTTGACCAGCAGCGTGTGATACAGGTCGGAGGGGTCATCGCACAGACCGTTGTCGACCAGGATCTGCTCGGTGGCGCAGAGCTTGAGGTAGGCGCGGGTCTCCTCGGTGCCATACTGCGGAGCAACGTTGGAGGCGGTCACGTGTGCCGGGATGTGCTCGAGCAGCGTCGCGTCGTCCAGATAGTCGGCGTTGTGCTCCTTCAGGCCCACGCCGTAGCGCTTAGCCATGTCGGCGAGCTCGCGGGCATTCTTGAAGTTGTAATGGCCGACCTGCTCGGTCCAACGGGTGAGCGTACCGGTCTGGCCGACGATAAAGGTGGGCATGGGGCAGCCGCGCTTCTCGAGCTCGGGCTGCAGCTGAGAAATGAACTCCTCGTACTTATCGGTAGAGGTCAAGCCGCCATTGGTCTCCTCGGTACCGACCTCATAGGCAACCTCGGGCAGGTTATGCTCGCGACGGTACTGCTCAAGGTAGTCGATAAGATCAATCGTGCGGCGAAGCACCACGTCGAGCGGAATAACCTTGCCGATCTGATAGGGGTCCTTGGTGGGGTCGACCATCAGCAGGTCAAAGCCCGCCTCCATGTCGGCGACGAAGGACTTGCGGGCGAGCTCCATGGCCTCGTCCTCGGGCAGGTGGGCGTTACGCTCCTCGTCGCGCTGCCACGGACCGCCGTGATCGCGGCACAGGTAGTACGGACCGGTGTAACCCACCTCGTCGGCAACCTTCTTGATGTCGGCGGCAAAGCGCGTCTGGTCCCAACCGTTGACGTAGCCGGCGCCCATCTCGTCCATATCGACCTGGTTGCGGCTGGCGATAAACATGGGCGGGAAATCCTCGTCCTTGGCAAGCTCGAACACGGCCTGAATCAGGTTGGGGCTCATGGGGCCAATGCCGACCATGGTTGCGTGATCGCCGCTATCCTGCAGCTTGAGCATGCCCTGAACGGCCTGACGGATGGTGAGGTTGGACATTTTGTTCTCCTTCTCCAGAGGATTTTTGACAAAAGTTCCCTGGGACCCAGATGTGGGCCCTATCAGTACGGATGGATTTTGTTGTGTAGGGGCGGTTGTGCGGAGTCAAATCCATCCCTCCGCACAACCGGAGTCCTTAAAGGTTTACTTGGTCTGCTTATCGAGCGTGGGCTTCATGGCAATCAGGATTGCAGCGGCGACCACGGCGCCAATCACGATGTCCAGGCAGAACAGCGCGACGTTGTTGGTGGCAAGGGCGACGATAAAGCCACCGTGCGGGACGTAGCAGTCGATGCCCTGGAAGGCGGCAAGTGCCGCACCCACGGCAGAGCCGATGCAAATGCCGGGCAGGGTGTGACCGAGGTCCTTGACCGCGAAGGGGATAGCGCCCTCGGTAATACCGATGCAGCCCATGAACAGCGCGGAGATGCCCATCTGGCGGTCAGCGTCATCGAACTTGTTCTTGGCGATGAGCGCAGCGAGGCCACAGGCGATCGGGGGAACGGCGACGGCGACGCGGAACATACCGTTAGGACCGTAGATACCGGAGGCCATGATGGCCATGGTGAAGGTCGAGGCGGTCTTGTTGATGGGGCCACCCATATCGAAGGCGGTCATAACGCCAATGACCAGACCCAGGACAACTGCGGAACCGCCCTGCAGGCTGCCGAGCACGCCGGTGAGCCAGTCCATCACAAAGCCAAGCGGCGTGGCCAGGATGTAGATATAGGCCATGCCCAGGACAAGCGAGGTCAGAATCGGGATGATCAGGATGGGCATGATGGTCTGGATGGTGTTGTTGACCTTCCAGGTCTTCATCCAGCGGACAAAGTAGCCGCAGATGACCGCCATGATCATGGCGCCCAAGAAGCCGGTCGAAACGCTGTTGCCGTTAGGGGTAACGACTGCGTTGTTGACCAGGTAGCCCAGGACAAAACCGGGGGCGAGCGCGGGCTTGCCGGCCATCGAGTAGGAGATGTATGCCGCAAGCACCGGGATCATCATGGAGATGCCGGCCATGCCGATGGTGTTAAGGCTCACCATCAGCGGGTTCGTAACCTCCATGCCGTTGGCGCCGGCGGTACCGGATGCCAGCGAGAAGGCAAGAAACACGCCGCCGATAACGACGATGGGGATAAAATAGGAAACGCCGGTATTGAATGCATTGAGCAGCGTCTTGCCAGGATCGGCAAAGATAGACTGCTTGGACGCCGGTGTCGGGGCCTGCGGGGCAGCGGAGACGGCCTTCTTCTCTGCCTTGGCCTCGGCCTTGGGCGCGTCAACGGCGCCACCCGTCGCCTTGATGATCTCAATGGCCTGGTCGATGATCTTTACCGGATCGGCGATTACATCCGAGGTGCCGACCTTCAGGAACTTGCCCTCGGCCATCTTCTGCTCAAAACGGTCCTCGTTCTCGACACCCACGTCGACGGACTCCAGGACCAGGTCGGCGGAGTCCACGTCTTCCTGCGTGAGCTCATTCTCGATACCCAGGCCACCCTGAGCCTCGACCTTGCACTCGATGCCACGGGCGGCGCATTCATCCTGAATCGCCTTCTGGGCCATATACGTGTGGGCGATACCCACAGTACAGGCGGCAACGCCTACGATCTTCATTGCTTCCCTCTTTTCATAGAGTTGCGTGCGCAAGACACCGTTTGCGGAGGCCTCCGGAGCATCCCCTGCCGTTTGGACTTGCTGTCTTTTCGACAAGAACAATATAGGTGCTCGTTTTTCTTAATGCCAGCTTATTTCGGTAAACGCGCAGGTCAGAGCGTTGGTTATGCGATTTAGTTATGCGTTTAACCAAAAATGAATCCTGCGATTTTGCCCTCGATTTCAAAAGTCAAGAAGTATTTGATTTTCTCGGTAGACGGCAGATGCGCATGCCGGTCACAAATTTCGACCCCACCCGTATGCCGCATTTGTTGCATACTCATATGAAAGGAAAAAGCCGCTCACCGAAGCGTATCCTTCACCAAGACTCAAAGTCATCATGTTGGAAAATGCTCATCTGTCGGAAGGAGTCGCTGTGGCAAAACAGCGCGTTACGATCGCAGACGTCGCTCGAGAGGCGGGAACCTCGACGGCAAGCGTCTCGTATTACCTCAACGACAAACGAGAAAAGCTTAGCGAGAAGACGCAGAACAAAATCGCGCGCGTCATTAAGGAACTCGGATACGTTCCCAACGCCCAAGCGCAGACGCCCACCGGCAAGCAAACCCACGTCATTGCCATCATCATTTTGGATAACACCAACAAATGGGCGGGGCTCGTTCTCAATGGCATGGAGCAGGTCATGCTCCCCGCGGGCTACCAGACGGTCGTTTGCACGAGCAACTTTAACCCCGAGACCGAGCTCATGTACGTCGACAAGATGCTCTCGCTGGGCGTCGATGGCTTTATCATCCAGCCCACGGCAAACTTCAAAGCCGTGCATGACCGCATTAGACGCGCCGGCAAGCCGGTCGTCTTTTTCGATGCGGCCATCTATAGCCCAGGTACCAGCTGGATCAAAACCAACCTTTACGACGGCGTGTACAACGCCACACAGGCACTCCTCGACGCCGGCTACGAAGATTTCTTTTCCATTGCCGCCAACATGACCGAAATGCGCACCCGCATGGAGCGTTTTCAGGGGTATGCCGAGGCGCTGGCAGCGAACGGGCAGCTCTACAAAGCGATTCCCATCGATCACAACAAGCCGTCAATCAACGAGCTCACCGAATACTTTAAATTCAAGTTCAATCCCGCCAAGCGTACGCTCATCTTTGTCCAAAACCAATGGGCGCTCCCCCGCGTCTACAAGGCGCTTCAGCCCATGGCCCATCTGCTTCCGCAGCAAATCGGCCTTTTGGGACTCAACTGCGAAGACTGGACTAATCTCACCACGCCGACCGTCTCCACCATCATCGAGCCCGTCAACCAGGAAGGTCGCGAAGCAGCCGAGATGCTGCTCGCCCTACTTGACGGCAGCAGCGAACCCGGCGAGCAGCGCATTCTCGAGTGCAAGCTCAACTGGCTCGACTCCACCTCGGTCTAGACCGCGGGACAAATGAATCAGTAGTGTTTGTCCCAAATCTTAAGTATTTGTTCGATCGAACGGCCCCTGCCGGCTCCTGCTAGACTGGTAGATTCCCAACCGTCCATCCAGGAGCCTCAATGTCGCGCAAGCCCGCCTACAAGCAAGTACTTTCCATCGGCACCGCCGTGGTGCTCGGGTTTGCGCTGTTTACGGGATCGCTCGACGGAGCGCCCAAGTTGCTGTCGCCGCAAAGCGATGAGCAGGCGGTAGCTCTGGCCGAGAAACAAAACGAAAGTCCCAGCCGCACCGACGACGAGGCGGACCTGGTCGCTCGGCTCGAATCGGGAACGGCGAGCTCCTCGGACCCTCAAAACGGCCAGGACCCTGGCGATGGCTCCGATTCCGCCGCAACCGACACCGGTGACGACACTTCCACAGACAGCGCCACCGCCCCCATCGACGAGGTCGAAAACCCCGATCTCCACCGCGCCCGCGGCGTATATCTCAGCAGCATTCCCGACTACGCCGGCAACCCCTACGTTGCCCTGCGCGCCGACAGCACGCACCCGCTCGGCACGCCATCATTCACACTCGATGAATACGATCGCGCTGCAGAAGAGGGCTGCTTTAAGAAGTTCTCCAAGCTCGACAGCCTGGGCCGCACCCGCAAAGCGCTCGCCTGCGTGGGCCCAGAATCACTCGGTCAAGGCGAACGCGGCGATATCTCGCGTATCCATCCCGCTGGATGGCGCCAGCAGCGCTACGACTTTATTCCGGGCCAGAGCCTCTACAACCGCTGCCACCTTATCGCCTGGTCGCTCTGCGGCGAAAACGCCAACCGCAAAAATCTCCTCACCGGCACGCGCTATCTCAACGAAACGGGCATGCTGCCGTTTGAGGAGCAGATTCTCAACTATATTCGCGATACGGGCAACCATGTGCTCTACCGCGTCACGCCCATGTATAACGAAGAGGAACTTGTCTGCCGTGGCGTGCGCCTTGAGGCGCAATCGGTCGAGGACCACGGCAAGACCCTCTGCTTCCACGTATATTGCTACAACCTGCAGCCGCACGTGCAGATCGACTACGCCACCGGCCGCAATCAAGCCTCGGGAGACTAGGACCGACCAAGCTGCCCCAAAGCCTAAAATGATCCGTTTTCCTCCGTCCCCAAGGAATCAAAAAGGGCCGCCCCGGTTACCCAGGGCGGCCCTTTCGTCAGCACCTACATTGCAGACAAAATCACACTCTACTTGGCGCGACCCTCCTCATAGCGCTCGACCAGCTTGGCCTGAACGTCATAGGGAACCTGCTCGTAGCCAGCGGGCTTCATGGTAAAGTCACCCGTGCCGCGCGTGATAGAGCGCAGGCGCGTCGAGTAATCCGCCAGCTCTGCCAGCGGCGCCTGGGCAATGACCACGGTGTCGCCGCGCTCATCGGTCTCCATGCCCGTCACGCGACCGCGCGAGGCCGAGATATCGCCCATCACGGCGCCGGCGTAGCTCTCGGGGATAGTCACCGTGATTTCCTCGATGGGCTCCAACACCACCGGATCGGCATCGGCGCATGCCTTGCGCAGGCCGATGCGAGCCGCCGCGCGAAACGCCATCTCATTGGAGTCGACGCTGTGATACGAACCGTCGTACACAGCCACGCGAATGCCCGTAAGCGGGTAGCCGGCAATGATGCCGTCCTTCATGGTCTCCTGGACGCCCTTGTCCACGGCGGGGATCAGCGAGCGCGGAATGCGGCCGCCCACGACCTCATCCACAAACTCGTAGCCGTCACTCGTGCCGTCGGGCCCAATGAGCGGCTCCACGCGCAGCCAGCAGTCGCCGTACTGACCGGCGCCGCCGGTCTGCTTCTTATGGCGGCCCTGGGCACTCGCCGTGCGGCGGATGGTCTCGCGATACGGAATGCGGATCGGCACGCTCTTGGCCACGACCTTGGTGCGATCCTCCAGACGGTTGAGCAGCACCGAAACCTGCGCCTCACCCACGGCGGAGATAATGGTCTGGCCGGTCTCCTCGTCGCGGTCGATGCTCATGGTCGGATCAGCCTTGCAGGCCTTCTCGATAAACGTGTAGAGCTTCTCTTCGTCGCCGCGGTTCTCGGCCTCGATGGCAATGCGGTACTGCGAGTTGGGAAACTTAAACGCCGCAGCCTCGACCTTGCCGGTAATCGAGAGCGTGTCGCCCGTCTCGGCAGCCAGCTTGGGCGCCACGATGATGTCGCCGGCATAGGCATGGCCAACCTCGGTCATATCGCGGCCGCACATCACATACAGGTGAGCCAGACGGTCGCCCTTGCGGGTACGCGCGTTGATCAGCTCAAGACCCGGCTCAAGCGTACCCGTCAGCACCTTGATAAAGCTGATGCGACCCTGCTGCGGATCGGCCAGGGTCTTAAACACAAACGCCACCGGACGGTCATCGTCGCTCGAGATTTTGAGCGAATCACCGTCGATGAGCGGCATCTCGCCGTAGTCGGTCGGCGCCGGGAAGTACGTCGCGATGTCGTCCATCAGCGAGTTGACGCCCTGCTCCTTAATGCAATCGCCCGCAAAGACCGGCACAAAGATGCGCTCGGCGATCGCCTTCGACAGCAGGCCCTCAAGCTCCCCCTGCGTCAGCGTCTCCTCGCCTTCCAGGTACTTCATCATCAGCTCATCGTCGGCCTCGGCCACCAACTCGCACAGATGGTCATGGGCCTCCTCGGCCTGGGCACGATACCCCTCGGGAATCTCCGACTCAACGGCTTCGGTGCCGTTGCAATGGCGCGCCTTCATGCGCACCAGGTCGATGATGCCGTCAAAGTCCTCGCCCTCGCCCCAGGGAAGGGTCACGGCGCCCAGGCGCGTGCCAAAGCGCTCTTGCAGCAGGTCCATCGTGGTCGCAAAGCTGGCCTCGGAGCGCGACAGGCGGTTTACGAACACCGCACGCGCCAGACGCAGGTCCTCGGCGGCATACCAGAGCTTAACCGTCGTAGGCTGTGGGCCGGCCTCGGCGTCGACCACAAACAGAGCCGTCTCTGTCTCTTATACACATCTGACGCTGCCGACGATAAGGCTCGTGTAGA
>URLR01000002.1 GCA_900548815.1 uncultured Collinsella sp. | reverse complement strand
GAGATCTACACGAGCCTTATGTCGGCAGCGTCAGATGTGTATAAGAGACAGTCGTCGGCCGCTCCAACGTGGGCAAGTCGTCGATCATGAACAAGCTTTTTGGCCGCAAGAACCTCGTCAAGGTTTCGAGCACGCCGGGCAAGACGAGCAACATCAACTTCTTCGAGGCCGACGACGTGCACTTCGTCGACCTGCCGGGTTATGGTTTCGCCCGTCGTTCCAAGGCCGAGCGTGACCGCTGGGCAGAACTTATCGGCGACTTCTTCGACTCGGAGCGCAGCTTTAACCTGGTCGTGTCGCTGGTGGATATTCGTCACGACCCGAGCAAACTCGACCATGACATGATCGACTATCTGCAGGGCAACGAGTTCAACTTTATCGTCTGCCTCACCAAGGCCGACAAGCTCAGCCGCACCCAGCAGGCCCGCCAGGCAGCAGCCATCAAAAAGCAGCTCAACGTCCCGGCCGAAAACGTGATCATCACAAGCTCCCAGACCGGTACCGGCATCGACGAGCTCAAAAAGCGCATCGCCGAGGCTTGCCTCTAGTAAGGGCTCTTGGCAGGCAATAGTTTGCATCTATCTATATCACCCCAGTGATAGTTGTTGGTACACTATCACTGGGGTGATATTTTTGTTTGGAGGTCGATATGGAGCTTTGGCACGGGTCGGAGGTTGTTGTCGAGCATCCGTCGTTGGGTAAATGCAGACAATTCAATGACTATGGGTGTGGGTTTTATTGCACGCCACATGAGGAAATGGCAATGGAGTGGGCATGTCGGACCGAGTCCGATGGTATCGCGAATCGATATGAGCTCGATATGGATGGTCTTGCGGTCTTGGACTTGGAGTCCGGGGAGTTTTCAATTCTCAATTGGCTTGCAATTCTGGCTAACAATAGGGAGTTCAATGTTTCGACACCGCTGGCGCGCGAAGGACTTCGCTATCTGCTGGATAACTGCCTGATTGATATTTCTCCCTATGACGTTATTCGAGGCTATCGCGCCGACGATTCCTACTTTTCGTTTGCAAGACAGTTTGTCAACGGCATGATTTCGCTCAGGCAATTGCAGCGCATTATGCGTTTGGGCGATTTGGGCATTCAATATGCGCTTATGAGTGAGCGCGCGTTCTCGGCGATCAGGTTCCGCGATTGGAAACAGGCCTCGGGAGCCGAGTTTTATCCCAAACGATTTGAGCGAGAACAGAACGCTCGACGTAAGTACCTGGATACGGTAAACGGATTTGACTCTGATGGTGTCGACATTAGGGATTTGATAGCAGGGAGGGTTGATTTAAATGATCCAAGAGTTAACGGATTGTGGGCCGAGTAGGACATATCCCGTCTACTACCTTGAGGATGCAATGAACAACCTTGGCGACTGCTTTGACTATGCCGTGAACGACTATGGAGCGGAAGGGTCCGAGGTCGCTGAGCTCTTTTGCCTGAGCGGTGTAGCTCGCGAGTTCGAACGCGGCAACGCATGGGTCGTATCGGGAAAATCAGGTGTTGAGCTGTTCGCACTTATCGCCGAAAGGTCGGGATATCAAAGCGGGTCTATACCGGACCGCACCTATCGTTTTGAGAAGACGCCGGAGTATTGGACAGGCTGGATATTGGCATATCTGCAATGGCGTCTGGGCGAGTCTTTCGAAGACCTGCTGCATGTCGTTCCGTTCGATGCGCTGTGCAATATGTATTACCCCTGGCACGAAGCCTCAGAGGAGCGTGTGGCGCGTCTTGTTTGCGATATAGCGAAGAAAACACCTCGTCAAACCAAACTGGCGCTAGCAAGGAAGAGGCTTAAGAAAACCCAGCAAGACCTGGCATACGAATCGGGCGTATCACTCCGCTCAATCCAAATGTACGAGCAGCGCCAGAGAAACATCAATGAAGCTTCGGTAACAAGCGTAAGAGCCATAGCAAAAGCCCTTCACTGCAACATCGAAGACCTCCTAGAACCAGTCTTCGAATACAAAGAAACCAGCGCAGCCTAAAAGAGATGCAAGCCACTGATTGCTCAAGATGCACTTCGAGCAATTAGAACAGCGAAGCCGGCTGTCTCGTTGGAGCGTGCAGGCCTTGTTGATATTTAAATCCGCTTTCATATTGAAATGCCCCGCCAAGCTAAAGTGCTCGGCGGGGCAATTTTTGATTGACGATGCTGCCAGGGGTTGATTTTAATATGTCGCGAGTAAGAGGCGTCTGAATTTAGTAATCAAAGAAAATTATTCAATTCGAGCGCTTAGCCAGTACTCTCCATTCGAAGCTACGATTGCGTACGTAATTCCATTTTTGACAGTTGGCGTATCTACGCAGGCAGCACCAACTTCCTTGGCGTCTGAAAACGAAAGTGTTGGATCGATTGCTTGTATAGTTGCCAATGCAGTCGCCGCGGCATAGTCGGAGTTTTCGAAGTACATGACTATGTTTTTGAAGCAGTTTTCGGATCCAAGATAGCTGAATAGTAGTTGACTGCTCGAGTCCGAGAAAAAGCCTCCAATACCGGCAAGCGTAGAGCCATTTTTTATCTGAAGCTCGAGTCCCGTGCCGCTATCGTCTAGTTCGTAATCCGCATTCATGCTGCTGCAATTGGGGATATCGGAGAATTCCTCGTTAAGTCGATCAATAAAGCCTTCAGGTGAAATTGAAAACTTTCCGTCGCCAAGAAAAGATGTGATTTCCTTCTCGTTGCGGGTGTCAACGACCTCTCCGCATCTCTCGCATTCTCGTATTTCCTTCGAAGTGGCATCTACGTAGTCGACTTCTTTGGTCCACGAGCCCGGTTGGTGTCCGAGTGGCTCCCCTTTCGTTTCGCCGCAACGCTGGCAGGTCTTTGGTGTCGTACAAGTTGCTTCTTCCCATTCGTGCCCGAGAGGTTCTCCCTCGGTTTTGCCGCAACTTTTGCATACACGGGGGCTAGTGCAGGTTGCATTGGCCCATAGCTTGTGGCTACAAAACAATTGAGGAAACAGCATGGGCAAACTGAAGATGATGACAACTGCCACGGCAGCTGCGATTGCCGCTCGTTTTTTATTGCCTAATTTATGAATGGCCCGCGTTAGAAGTGAGTCGTTTTCTTCATTTTTGCGTGCGCCGTCATCTTCGTTTGATGGCGGAATTTCAGAGGAGGGGGTGTCGCTAGCACCATCAGAAAACTGCTCGGCTTTGAAATCCGGCTTCCGCTCGTCGGACTCGCTGAGTGCCTTTTCCTCGTCGGGCTCCTTCATCTCGTCATTCATGTTTATCGAGGCTCCTTCCTAGCTATGAATCTGCGATGGGCATTTTTGATAAGCGGAATGGCTGGTGACATAAATATATCCCAGTTTGGGATATATCAAAATGGAATATAGCGTAAACGGCATGAACGTTGATGCTAACAGGACATGCGGAAAATGCCTTTCCCAGATTCGTCGGGAGCAAGGTATCACTCAGGTTGAACTCGCAAAGAAACTGGGGGTACCTCAGTCGTTCATCTCAAAGGTCGAGACCGGGGAACGCAGCCTTAGGGTTTATGAGCAGTTTGTCTATGCGGATGCACTCGGAATTACTGTTGAGACGCTAGTACGTAAACTTGGGACTGTTTTGAGTAGCGAAGATAATTAGATGACGCCACGCATCGATCATCAATTTGAAATTAAAACAGAGCTATAGGGCGAATGAGATGCTGGGAAGTGCGCCTTTATCAAATAGAAGCCAAAAAATCAGCCCGGCGACTTTCCAGAGCGTAGGTTCCTGTAGCCGCCGCCAGCGAAGTTAACGTAGGAGAGGCCAGGGACTTTGCCCCCAAATCTTTCCGCAGGACGGCAGGACCCCCGCCGCACGAAGTGCGCAGCGGGGGTCCTGCCATGTCCGAGGACGATTTGGGGGCAAAGCCCCTGGCCTCCCCGGCGGGTATACGGGACGGCGACTACAGGTATTCGATCTGGGCGCCTTCCGTGTCGCACGTCAGAATGTGCGTGTCACACTTGGGGAACTGCTCGCGTAGCTTGACCTGCAGGAATTTTGCCACGATGGTGTCGTCGGTCACAGCCATAAGGGTCGAGCCCGAACCGCTGATCCAGATGGTCTTGGCGCCGCCGTTAAGGCAGGTGTCGCGCACGGCGTTGTAGTCGGGAATCAGACGGCGACGATAGGGTTCCTGAATGCGGTCGTCATTGGCGGCGGCAATCAGGTCGAGGTCACCAGTCTCCAAGCCGCGCGTCATACCGGCGATGCGGCCCATCTGCCACACGGCGGTGGAGAGCGGAATCTCCTGCGGCACGACCTTGCGTGCTTCGCTCGTGTGTACCTCGTAGGGCGGAATCACGGTAATAAAACGCAGGCGATCGCTCACCTCGTAGCGCAGGCACTGGGGGAGCGAATCGGTCGGCGTAAAGGAGCAGACGGCGCCGCCCAGGATAGCGGGGGCGACGTTATCGGGATGGCCCTCGACCTCGGTGGCAATGCGGACGAGCTCGGCGCGGTCGACGGTATGGCCCGTCAGCGCGGCGGCTGCCATGATGCCGGCGACGACGCAGGTGGAGCTGGAACCCAGGCCGCGAGCGACGGGCACGTCGGTCTGGATGTCGATAGTGACGGGGAAGGCCGGCTCGCCCCATGCGGCCAGCGCATCGACAAAGCTCACGTAGACCAGGTTGTTCTCGTTTTGGAACTCCTCGGGGCAGCCCGTGATGGTGAGCTTGTCGGTACGCTCGAAGGTGAAGTGCGAGTAGAGGCTGACGGCCATGCCGAGGGTATCGTAGCCAATGCCCAAGTTGGCGCTTGTTGCTGGGACGGTGATCTTGATCATGTGAGTCCTCCTGGCGTGCCTGGCTGTTTAGTTCGCTGCTCGGGCAGTCCTGCGCAAGACGGAAAGCACATTAAGTGCTTTCCTTTGCGTGCGGAACTCGCGACGAACTAAACAGCCAGGCACGCTATGCACGTTCGTCATCATCCCGGTAGGTATCTGATAAAAGAAGGTGCGCCGGCTTTCGCCGGCGCCTTATAAGGGGTTTAGTTGGTTGCTATCTTTTTTGCAGCCTGCTCTACGTAGCTGGCCATTTCGTCGACGTCACAGACGTCTTCGAAGCGGACGGGTTTGGATTCGAGTTCGGCGAGCTGGGTCGGGGCGACCGTGTTGGTTGCCTGCTCGAGCACACGCATGGCCTTAAAGTCGTCCTCGGGAACGTTAAGCCCCAGAGCGTCGCAGCAGGCGCGCGGGAACTTGTAGGGGCTGGCGGTCGAAAGCAGCACGCGGGCCTTGGCGCCCTCGGCGGGAGCGACCTGCTCGAAGACGTGATAGCCGCAAGCGGTGTGCGGGTCGATCACGTAGCCGTTCGCGTCCCAGCAGCTCTTGATGGCAGTGCGGACCTCGTCCTCGCTGGCCCAGCCGCAGCCAAAGACGCTCTGAATCTTGGCCAGCAGCTCGGCGGGCACCTCGTAGCGACCCGTCTGCGCCAGCTGCTCCATAAGGCCGGCAACGAGCTCGCAGTCGCCATCGGATAGGAAGTACAGCATGCGCTCCAGGTTGGAGCTAATAAGGATGTCCATCGACGGCGAGATGGTCGTGAAGAACGGGCGGTTACGGTCGTAAACGCCGGTGGTCAGGAAGTCGGCAAGCACGTTGTTCTTGTCGCTCGCCACGACGAGCTTGGCGACGGGCAGACCCATGCGCTTGGCGTAGTAGCCGGCCAGGATATCGCCAAAGTTGCCGGTGGGCACACAGAACTCAACGGCGTCGCCGGCCTCGATAGCGCCGGCGCGCAGCAGCTGCGCATAGGCGGCAAAGTAGTAGACGACCTGCGGTACCAGGCGGCCGACGTTGATGGAGTTGGCGCTCGAAAGCACCGTGCCGGCAGCCTCCAGACGCTCGGCAAGCTCCTTATCGGCAAAGATGCGCTTGACGGCGCTCTGGGCGTCGTCAAAGTTGCCGCGGATGCCGCAGACGGCGACGTTATCGCCCTCCTGCGTGGACATCTGCAGATTCTGCACGCGGCTGACTTTGCCCTCGGGATAAAAGACGGTGATGCCCGTGCCCGGCGCGTCGGCAAAACCGGCGAGTGCGGCCTTGCCGGTGTCGCCCGACGTGGCGGTGACGATCATGATGCGCTCGGCGCCGCCGTCCTTGGCGGAAGTGCGGGCCATCAGACGGGGGAGCATCTGCAGGGCGACGTCCTTGAAGGCGCTTGTGGGGCCGCCAAAGAGCTCCATCACATAGGTCTGAGGGGCGTCAGCGCCCGGCGCAGCGTCGAGTTTGACGAGCGGCGTAACCTCTTCACTCGCGAACGTGCCGCGGTATGCCTCGTCGACACACGCCGAAATTTCTTCGGCCGTGTAATCATTCAGTAACATTCCCAACACATCTTGAGCGATTTCAAAGTACGATTTATCTGCAAGCGAGCTGATATCGACCTGCTGGGTGCCGAGCTCGTCCGAGACAAACAAACCCCCGTCGGGAGCGATGCCGGTGCGGATTGCCACCTTACTTGAGCACGATAAAGTGCGTCCTCGTGTACTATGATAAGTTCCCATATAACACTGCTCCTCGGATGCCTTGGTCCCAATCGGTGAAACCATGGTATCAGAGCGCGCAAAACAGGTTTGCAGAGGCTTTTAGAAAGGTAACCTCAAGCCCATGATTAAGATTGCCAAGTTTGGCGGCTCGTCGGTCGCCGACGCCGAACACTTTAAGAAGATCAAGGCCATCGTCGATGCCGACCCTGCCCGCCGTTTTGTGGTGGTTTCCGCCTGCGGCCGCCGCTTTAAGGGCGACACTAAGGTAACCGACCTGCTCTACCTGGTTAACGCGCACGTTAAGTATCACGTGTCGTGCGAGGAACTACTCGAGGACATCGGCCAGCGCTATTTTGATATCGCTGACGAGCTGGAGCTCACCTATCCCATCCGCGAGGAGTTCGCGGCCTTTGCCGAGCGCGCCCGCTCGGGCGGCTACTCTACCGAGGAGCTCGTGAGCCGTGGCGAGTACTTCACCGCTCGCCTGATGGCGGAGTACCTGGGCCTGCCGTTCTTGGACGCCGCGACGGTTGTGGCGTTCCATCACGACGGTACGCTCAGCATGAATCGCACCTCCGAGCTGGTGCAGGAGTACGGTCAACAGGGCGGCTTTGTTATGCCTGGTTTCTACGGCGCGACGCGTGAGGGCCAGATCAAGCTGCTCGACCGTGGCGGCGGCGATATTTCCGGCTCGATTTTGGCCAAGTGCCTGGGCGCCGACCTGTACGAGAACTGGACCGACGTCTCGGGCTTCTATTCTGCCGATCCGCGTATTGTTCCCGAGGCTCAGCCCATCGCCCGCGTTACCTACGAGGAACTGCGCGAGCTTTCGTACATGGGTGCGAGCGTCCTGCACGAGGAAGCCGTATTCCCCGTGCGTGAGGCGGGTATTCCGCTGGTCATCAAGAACACCAATGCGCCGCAGGACCCCGGCACCATCATTAGCGAGACGGCTGATGAGGGCGAGGCAGAGCCCATCATTACCGGCGTGACTGGCAAGCGCGGTTTTGTCGCCATCAACGTCGCCCGCGACCGCACCAAGCCCCGTGTTGGCTTTATGCGCCGTGCGCTTTCGGTGTTCGAGCGTTATGACGTCTCCGTCGAGCACATGCCCACCGGTGTCGACCGCTTTGGCGCCGTGGTGCAGGAGCAGGACGTGCACGATTCACTGTACTCGCTCGTTGGCGACATTCAGCAGGAGGTCGAGCCGCTCGAGATCGAGGTTGTCGAGGGCCTGGCGCTTATCGCGACCGTTGGCCGCAACCTGCGCGGCCGTGCAGGTATCTCGGGCCATCTGTTTGGTATGCTTGGCCAGGCCGGCGTGAGCGTGCGCATGATTTCGCAGAGCTGCGACGAGATCAACATCATCATTGGCGTGGAGGAGAAGGACTTCGATCTGGCGATTCGGACCATTTACCGTGCCTTCTCCGATGAGAACGGCATTGTGAAGGTCTCCGACCTGGAGGCTTCCGCGCCGGTCGATCCTGCTCTGGCTGCGCTCCACAAGTAGCTGCTATCTCGCTAGATTTTTGGGACTCGCCTCAAAAATCTACGGCGGGGCGTTTCGTTTCGGTTTCGTTTCGACGGGGCGGGTTTCGTGCCCGCCCCGTTCTTGTATACACTGGCAACAATAATCGGCCTGCTCGGCGTGCGGGCAAAAGCCACAACCTTTAAAGGGGGAAGCATGAAACAGTACACGGTTGCTATTTTGGGCGCGACGGGAGCCGTGGGCACCCAGATGCTCGAGTGCCTCAACGAGCAGAAGTTTCCGGTCGGTAAGCTCAAGCTGCTGGCGAGCGCGCGCTCTGCGGGCAAGACCGTTGAGTTCCGCGGCGAGCAGATCGTAATCGAAGAGGCTTGCCCCGAGGCCTTTGAGGGCTGCGACATCGTACTCGGCGCTGCCGGCGACGATATCGCCAAGGAGCTGCTGCCCGAGGCCGTCAAGCGCGGCGCCGTCGTGGTCGACAACAGCCATGCTTTCCGTATGGATCCCGAGGTGCCGCTGGTCGTGCCCGAGATCAATGCCGACGATATCAAGTGGCATCACGGCCTTATCGCCAACCCCAACTGCGCGACCATCATCGGCCTGGTTCCCACGTGGCCGCTGCATCAGCTCGCCGGCGTTAAGCGTATGATCGTCTCGACGTATCAGGCGGCTTCGGGTGCCGGCGCTCCCGGTATGGCCGAGCTCGAGGCTCAGCTGGCCGCCCTGGGCCGCGGCGAGGAGATCCCCGAGCCGCGCGCGTTTGCCGCCCAGCTGGCGAGCAACCTGATTCCGCAGATCGGCGGCGTCAAGGAGGAGGGCTTTACCTCCGAGGAGATGAAGTTGCAAAACGAGGGCCGCAAGATCATGCACCTGCCCGAGCTGCGCGTGAACTGCACCTGCGTGCGCGTGCCTGTGCTGCGCTCGCACTCCGAGAGCATTACGCTCGAGTTCGAGCGTGACATTACGGTTGAGGAGGCCCGTGCCGCGCTGGCTGCCGCTCCGGGCGTGAAGCTGGTTGACGACATGAGCGCCGAGGATGCGCACGACCGCTTCCCCATGCCGATGGACACCTCCGACCAGGACCTGATTTGGGTCGGTCGCGTACGCCGCGACATCTCGAACCCCGAGGCCACGCGCGGTATTACCTTCTGGTGCTGCGGCGACCAAATCCGTAAGGGCGCGGCAACCAACGCCGTCCAGATCGCCAAGCTGCTCTGCGAGTAGGTTGACCTGTCCGGCGGGGCCGGGCTTAGTTTTCAGAACGTCCTCGACCATGTGTGGCGCCTTGTCCTGCTCCTTCGGAGCCGCGGACAAGGCGCCACACTGGTCTGCGGAGTGTTCTGAAAACTAAGCCCGGCCCCCGCCTGCGGTGACGCTGCGCGAGCGGTCTGCGATGGGGCCGTTGTTGGTTGGGGCCGCTGGGCTGATGTGAGGGCACGTGGCTGTTGCGGGCCCTAGTCCCGGCGGCGGCCCCGGCGCTTTGCCCCTGCCGCCTTGGGGGACTGTGGGGCGCGGCCGGCAGCTGCGGCGCGTTGCGCCTGCTGCCTGCGGGGACTTTGGGGTCGTGCGGCAGCTGCGGCGCTGCGCGCCTGCTGCCTGAGGTGACTTTGGGGTCGATTGGGGTTGTCTGCACAATTCGCGGTATTATGTTGCGGAGTTTTGAAAGGAGCCGCTGGTGGTCACGACGACGTTTGCTTCGCCTTTGGGCGAAATCTTGCTTGCCGCTGATGGCCGCGGTCTGACGGGGCTTTGGTTTGAGGGGCAGGAGCACTTTGGCTCCACGCTTCTCAAAGAAGATCCCGAACATGTTGAAGGCGCCGATGCAGTTTCTGGTGCTGGCGGCATGTCGTCGGTGAGTCCTGCAAATGGTGCGGCGTCTTCGGTGCTTGAGCGTTCCTGGGCTTGGCTGAATGCTTATTTTGCAGGGCAGGAACCTCGGTTTACGCCGCCGTTGCATATGATCGGTACGGCGTTTCAGCGTGAAGTTTGGTACGAGCTGCTTTCTATTCCGCGTGGCGAGGTCGCTACGTATGGTGAGATCGCCCAGCGTGTTGCGGCTCGACATCGTGTGCCGGGAAATGAGACACCCGTTGTGTCTCCCCGTGCCGTGGGGGCCGCGGTCGCTCGCAACCCTGTTTCGATTATTGTGCCATGCCATCGCGTGGTGGCGGCCGACGGCTCGCTTAACGGATATGCCGGCGGGCTTGATCGAAAGGAGTGGCTGCTTCGGCTTGAGGGCGCCTACGAGGAGTAACACTCGAGCGCTTTGCATAGCCAAGATGCCGTGAAAGAACGGGACATGCTTTCCGAATGGAGGCTCAGACGGAAACTACGTCCCGGAATTCCGTTTTAAAGCGGGATGCGCTTTCCGAATGGCGTTCCAAGCGGAAACCGTGTCCCGGAATACAGCCTCAGAGTGGGACGTCGTTTCCTGCTGAGACCACCTGCCTGGACATCGATCTACGCCCGCTCCTGCAGGGCGTAGATGGACTTATCCATGTTGAACAGGTAAGCCACAACGCAGACAATAATGAACATCGGCAAGTTACCAAAGCCGAAGACTTCGCAACCAATAAGGATGGGTGCGAGCAGCGTATTGGTGGCGCTGCCAAAGACGGCTGCGTAGCCCAGTGCGGCGCAGGGCTCGACGGGCATGCCGAGTTGAGCCTCGTTATGGCGACATCTGGGTAACAGAAAGGCCCGCGTTCCTCAGAGGCAAGATAGGCAATTCTGCTTCTGAGGTAGATCTCAATTCTGCCGACCGCACTGCCGACCGCATCAAACATTAACTGCCGGAGGGCTCGGTCAAATTCATACGTGTAGATGATGGTTTCGAATGTTGTGCCTTCGCGAAAGATGGTAATCCCGGACTTGCATTTGGTTTTGTAGGGAAACCAGTAGGCCGACAGTCTGTAGTGGTTGGCTTCGACCAAAGCTCGCTCGAGTTCGCTTTGATCAGAGCACTTAAGACCCTTGTTTTCTGTCAATAGTGCTATTTGTTCGTTGATGGATATCCGCGACTTCTGGTATTTCATTAAGCCTCTTGATAGAAAAAGAGCTGGAGTTGCGCATCGTTGAGAGGCTTTCCAGCTTTAGCAAAACAAACTTATAAGATGCGACGGGCTGCGTCAAGATAATTGCTTGACAGCCTAGGAGGCGGCTGGTTGGCTGGCTTAAAACCCAGCGCGTGAAATGACGCTCCACGCTATTCAGCGCGCTTGATAGGATGACGAACCACGGTCTTAAGTTTCTCCGGCGCACACTTGCGTGGATCGGAAAGATAGATTTCGTGATGTAAACGGGTGTCTGAGAAGTCGGGGACATAGCCCTGCTCGGTCGCATATTCATGCATGGCGTCTACGGTTGCCGGCTCGCTGTCGTAGGGTCCGGTATGCATGCATTGAACGCAGAGACCCTCGTCAACTTTAAGCAGCTCGACGGCAGAAAAGTCCAGTTTCTTTTTGGCCGTGGCTTCCGCGACCGCCCAGTCAAAGTCATCCTGAGTGACGAAATCGGGCAGGCGGATGCACGAGATAAAGTTGAAATCGTCCTTGCGTACATAATCGATGTCGCCGCTCGGGGAGTCTTGCCACCAGAAGCCCTCGAGCGGCGGTACCACAAAGTCGAAATAGCCCTCGATACTCCTTGAGCCTTTCTTTGACATCTTGACGGTATAGGCGATGCCGTAAAGCAGCGGCAGGGCATTTTGATACTCGCCACCTTCGGTATTTGGGTCGCCCTTTCCGCGAACGGCAACGTAGCTCATAGGCGGGACAGTTATGATACTCGGCTTGCTTGCAGGTCTGTAGAGCTCCTTGCATTCCTTCTTAAAGTCGAACGCCATGTTGGCCGCCTTTCTGCGTATTGGCCTGCTTAGATAGCGGAATCATATCATAGAAACGAACAGCTGTTCGAATGATTTGGCTGACAGATTGAGATGCGTGCGTTGTGTTTGGCGGTCGGCCTGACCCCATCGATGATTTCTCTGCCTCCCCGGCGCCTCATCTATAGCTGCCGTTTCCCCATATAGAACCTGCCAAAATAAACCCGTCCCTTTTTAGTCGGTGCGAAATGGGTAATACTAAAGAGTTATCCGACCAGATGGGAACCGATCGATGGCTTATATCGAATTCAAAGACGTCATCAAGGCATACGGCGAGGGCGACGCCCGCATTCACGCACTCGACGGCGCGAGCTTTACGGTCGAGCGCGGCGAGCTCGCCATCATTTTGGGTGCTTCGGGTGCCGGCAAGACCACGGCGCTCAACATTCTGGGCGGCATGGATACGGCGACCTCCGGCACCGTGACGGTGGACGGGCGCGACGTGAGCTCCGCCAACGAGGCTCAGCTCGTGGAATACCGCCGCGCCGATGTCGGCTTTGTCTTCCAGTTCTACAATCTGGTCCCCAACCTGACGGCGCTCGAAAATGTTGAGCTTGCGGCGCAAATCTGCCCCGATTCGCTCGATGCCGAGCAAACGCTTTGCCAGGTTGGCTTGGGTGAGCGCCTCGCCAACTTCCCCGCGCAGCTTTCGGGCGGCGAGCAGCAGCGCGTGTCCATTGCCCGCGCACTGGCAAAGAACCCCAAGCTGCTTTTGTGCGACGAGCCCACGGGCGCACTTGACTATAAAACCGGCAAGCAGATCTTGCAGCTGCTGCAGGACACTTGCCGCAAGCAGGGCATTACGGTCATCATCATCACCCACAACTCCGCGCTGGCGCCCATGGCCGATCGCCTGATCCGCTTTAAGAACGGTCGCGTGGAGAGCGAGACGGTCCAGCAAAATCCCGTGCCTATCGAGACGATCGAGTGGTAGCGCCCATGGACCAAGACCGCCAAAACAGCCTACGCCGCGACGCGCAGAACACGGAGCGCGAGCAGGATTTTACGACCTACCGCACTGCCCAAAGCTCAAACGATATGGTGCCGACGGTTTTTCGCCGTGGCATCTACCGCACAATCCGAGGCAGTCTTAAGCGCTTTTTGTCAATCGTGGTCATCACCGCGCTTGGCGTGAGCGTGATGTGCGGCCTTAAGGCGGGTTGCGAGGACCTGTGTGAGTCGGTTGATGCCTACTTCGACCAGCAAAATGTCTATGACATTAACGTGCAGTCGACCTATGGCCTGACTGACGATGATCTCGACGCCATACAAGAGGTCGATGGCGTCGAAACGGCCGAGGGCATCTACACCGAGACCGCCTACACCGCCGTGGGCACAACGCGCGAGCGCGTGGTCGTGCAGAGTCTCTCCAAGGAGAACATCGATCAGCCGGTGCTCGTGAACGGCGATTTGCCCGAGAGCGCCGATGAAGTCGCGGTGACTTCGAAGTTCCTGAAGGCATCGGGCAAGAAAATCGGCGATACGGTGAGTTTTGCCGCCAATGACGCGAGCTCGTCCAATCAAAGCGCCAAGGACCAGTTTGCCGCGGGCGATTACACCATTACGGCTGAGGTCCTCGACCCCACTGATGTAAGTTCTGACTCGACAGTCAACGCCTTTCGCGCTGCTTCGGCGGCGGACTATAAGTTCTATGTGAGCGAGGACGCCGCGACATCTTCTTCCTACTCCGCGGTCCACGTGATCGTCGAGGGAGCCAAGAGCCTCAACTCCTATTCGGATTCCTACGCGGCAAAGATCAATGAGGTCAAGGGCAATATCGAGAAGATCCGCGAGGAGCGTGAGAAGGCGCGCGCCCAGGAGCTGACGGTCGACACGCCGGCGAGCTTGGACGCGGCTGAGCGTCAGGCGAATATGCTCTTTGGGATTGAGCAGGACAACATCAACCGCATGGCCGAGGGCAGCGACGAGCGTGCGCAGGCGCAAGCCGACCTGGATCAGCGTCGCGCCGCCGCCGATCAACAGTTTGCCGATGCCCGCGCCGAGCTTTCCGATCTGGGCGAATGCACCTGGTACATCCAGGACCGCGGCAACATCGCAAGCTACTCGAGCGTGGAGAGCGACAGCTCGTCAATTGAGGCCATCGCCACGGTGTTCCCGTTCATCTTCTTTATCGTCGCCGTGCTCATCAGCCTTACCACCGCCACGCGTATGGTCGAGGAGGAGCGCACGCTCATCGGCCTGTATAAGGCACTCGGTTATTCGCGCGGACGCATCCTGTCCAAATACGTGGACTATGCGCTGTGGGCTTGTCTGATCGGCGGCGTGCTCGGCAACATCATCGGATTTGTGGGCCTGCCGCTGTTCCTGTTTACGGTGTTCGACGACATGTACTCACTGCCCCAGATGCTGCTTTCGTACGACATCGTGTCGTCGCTCGTGTCGGTGGCGCTGTTTGCCGTGGGCGTGGTGGGCGCCACGATTATCGCCTGCCGCCACGAGATGGCCGAGACCCCGGCCTCGCTTATGCGTCCCAAGGCCCCGCGCGCTGGCTCGCGCATCTTGCTCGAGCGCATCGGCTTTATCTGGCGCCGCATGGGCTTTTTGAACAAGGTCGCTGCACGCAACCTATTCCGCTATAAAAAGCGCGCCTTTATGACCATCTTCGGCATCGCCGGCTGCACGGCGCTCGTGATCTGCGGTATGGGCATCCGCGATACGTCGGTGGCGCTTTCGCCCAAACAGTACGGGCATATCACGCGTTATGACTTGCTGGCGGTCGCCAACCCCGATGACTTTACGCAGACGTGCGCGGCGTTGGATGAGCGCAGCGCGGCCAATGATTCCAACGTGACCGTGACTTCGACGCTGCCGATTATGACCGACAACGTCACCTTTACGTTTGGCGGCAAGAGCGAGACCGTGCAGCTGATCGTGGTGCCCGATGACCGCACGAACGACCTGGACGACTATGTGCGCCTCGAGGACGAGTCCAAAGAGCCGCTGTCTTTGCGTGACGGAGACGTGTATCTGAGTAAGAGTTCACAGCTGGTGCTGGGGATTCAGCCGGGCGATACGGCACACGTCCAGGATTCGTCGCTCAATGTTGCCAAGGTCAAAGTCAGTGACATTTCGCTTAACTATCTGGGCAACACGCTTTACATGACGCAGGGCACCTATGAGCGCGCGTTCGGTCGAAGCGCACGCCTCAACGGCGTCTTTGTGCTGCTTAAGGGCTCGTCGGCCGACCAGATTGCGTTTAGCAAGAATCTTAAGAGCGACGGTTGGCTTACGATTTCGAGTACGGCCGAGCATTGGGAGAACTACGAGGCGAACTTTACGATTATCAATTCCGTCGTGGTGCTCGTGACCTTTATGGCGGCGTGCCTATCGTTTGTGGTGGTGTTTACGCTGTCCAACACGAATATCTCCGAGCGCGAACGCGAGCTGGCGACCATCAAGGTGCTGGGCTTCCGCCGTGGCGAGGTGCACCATTACGTCAACAAGGAGACGTTGATCCTCACGGCAATTGGCGCCGCGCTGGGCGTGCCACTGGGCGGCTTGCTGGCCGAGAGTTTTACGTACATTTTGCAGATGCCGTCGCTGTACTTTGACGTCGAAGTCGAGCCGCTAAGCTACGTGCTCGCCGTGGTGCTTTCCTTTGGCTTTACGTTTATCGTCAACCTCGCCACCAATCGTACCCTCAACAAGATCGACATGGTCGGCGCCCTCAAAAGCGCCGAGTAACCTGTCCTGGGATTCAAGTTCTAGCGAGCTGCCGACGCGCCCGCTGCAGCATTTTTGCATAAACCGCCCCGCCAAATGCATACTTTGACGGGGCGGTTGCTTTTTGCCCACAGGTACCCCCGGGGGCGGCGTGCAAATTCCGGAGTATTCAGCATCCCGAAGTCCGCAGGCGCGCAAAACTACGCTGAAAGCCCTGATTAAGAGCCCCCAGCGCCTCAAGAGCCGCTCATTTTCCACAGGATGTGCCCCATAGTGCCTGCCTTTCGCCCAAAATCCAGTATGCAGGCATCCTCAGCTGCTGAATACTCCCAAAAATGCACGCCGCATCCTACCCCAGGCACCCGCAGCAAGAAGACGAATAGCCTCGGCCTCCCTAGTTGCCGCAGGAGACCCCAGGGCTTACCTCCCAAATCTTTCCGCAGGACGGAAGGACCCCGCCGCGCGAAGCGCACGGCGGGGTCCTGACATGTCCGAGGACGATTTGGGAGGTAAGCCCTGAGGCCTCCGATGGGGCGGTTCCAGCCGAGACTATTCGTCGCCGAAGCTGATGCCCAGCGCCTTGGCCTCGCGTACCAGGTCGCTCTGGGGGTCGACAAACTTGAGCTTGCCGGCGACATCCTCGAGCGGCATGTGGCACATCTTGCCGTCGCGCAGGGCAATCATGTAGCCAAACTCGCCGCGTAAGCAGCCCAGTGCCGCCTCGACGCCGCACTGGGTCGCAAAGATGCGGTCCTGAGCGTCGGGCTGGCCACCGCGCTGCGTGTGGCCGGGGATGGCGACGCGGGTCTCGCGACCGGTCTTGGCCTCGATCTCCTTAGCGATGTCGTAGACGATCGACGGGCTCGTGCGCTCGGCGAGCTTCTTCTTGTACTCCTTCTTGGACAGCGCCGCGTCCTCCTTGGAGATAGTGCCCTCGGCGACGGCCACGATGGTAAAGCGGCTGCCGGTTTCCATGCGATGCTCGATGGTCTTGATGACGTTATCCATGTCGTAGGGGATCTCGGGAATCAAGATGACATCCGCGCCGCCCGCGACGCCGGCGTACAGCGGAATCCAGCCGACCTTGTGGCCCATGATCTCGATGACAAACACGCGGCCGTGACTCGAGGCGGTGGTGTGAATGTCGTCGATGCACTTGGTGGCGACGTCGATGGCGCTCGTAAAGCCAAACGTCAGCTCGGTACCCCAGGTGTCGTTATCGATGGTCTTGGGCAGGGCGATAACGTTGAGGCCCTCTTCGCGCAGGCGGTTGGCGGTCTTGGTGGAGCCGTTGCCGCCCAGCATAAACAGGCAGTCGAGCTGCAGCTTATGATAGGTGTGGACCATCGCTGGCACCTTTTCGACGCCGTCGGCCTCGGGAGTATCCAAGCGCTTGAACGGCGTACGGCTCGTGCCCAGGATGGTGCCGCCGCGGGTGAGGATGCCGCTAAAATCGGCGGGCGTCATGACGCGGAACCTGCTGTAGATAAGGCCCTGGTAGCCGTCCTCAAAACCATAGATCTCGATAGGTTCTTCGCTATTGGTCATAAGCGTTTTGACGATGCCGCGCATGGTGGCGTTGAGTGCCTGGCAGTCGCCGCCACTGGTAAGAAGACCGATCCTAAGCATGATGAATCCTTCCGGGCAAGTTATAACATGCGCATAAGTTTACCCCCGCACACTGTTGATACGGGGGTAAAACGTGTTAGCTCAAGCGTATGGAAATGTAAGCAATGTTAGAAATTCGCAAGCCGGTGGGCAACGCGGAATTAAGCACGGAATGAAGAGTGCTGCGCTGGCGTGGCGGGGTATGCTGGAGGGGACCATCAACCCAGCGAAAGGGGAGAGCATGACGGATCAGGAAACGCCCGAGCGCGTGCACGTGACTGCCGACGATATCGAGGCCGCCAACGACCTTATCGACTTTATCGAGGCATGCCCCAGCATGTTCCATACGGCGGCGACCATTATGGCCGAGCTCGACGAGGCGGGCTTTACCTACCTGCCCGAGAACGCGGCGTGGGATATCGAGCCGGGCGGGCGTTATTACACGCAGCGCAACACCTCGAGCGTTGTTGCCTTTAAGGTGGGCGAGGACCTGGCCGTGACGTGGGGCGAGGACGGCGTTGCCGGTGACTATCATTTTCAACTGACGGCGTCGCACAGCGATTCGCCGACGTTTAAGGTTAAGGCCGTGCCCGAGCTCGACGGCGCGGGTGAGACGCTGCGCCTGAACACCGAGGCCTACGGCGGCATGATCGACTACACCTGGTTCGATCGCCCGCTGGCGCTCGCGGGCCGCGTGTTGGTGCGCGAGGGCGACCGTATTGAGAGCCGTCTGCTTGCCACCGAGCGTGAGGTCGCCATCATCCCGAGCCTTGCCATCCACATGAACCGTGGCGTTAACGAGAGCTTTGCTCCCAACCGAGCCGTTGACCTGTGCCCGCTCATCAGCGCTGGTGACCTTAAGCAGGGCGACTTTGACGCCCTGATCGCCGACGAGCTGGATGTTGAGCCCGAGCAAATTCTGGGCCGCGATCTGTTCCTGGTCAATCGTCAGGATGCGCGTATTTGGGGCTGGGCCGATGAGTTTATCTCGACGCCCAAGCTCGACGACCTGGCCTGCGCCTACACCTCGCTGCAGGCATTTTTGGGCGCCGAGAACGCGCACGACGTTTCGGTCTTTTGCTGCTTTGATAACGAGGAGGTTGGCTCCGAAACCAAGCAGGGCGCCATGTCGACGTTCTTGGCCGACGCGCTGCGCCGCATCAACGGATCGCTGGGCTTTGACGACGAGTCCTACCATCGCGCCCTTGCCGCATCGATGCTCGTGAGCTGCGACAACGCGCATGCCGTGCACCCCAACCACGCCGAGAAGTGCGATGCCCACAACCAGGTGGTGCTTAACGGCGGCATCGTCATCAAGGAAGCCGCCAACCAGCACTACTGCACCGATGCCTTTAGCCGCGCGGTGTTCCAGGCTATTTGCGATGACGTCGACGTACCCACGCAGGCCTTCGCCAATAAGAGCGATATGGCGGGTGGTTCTACCCTGGGCAACCTGTCCAACATGCAGGCGAGCATGCATGCCGTAGACGTGGGCCTGCCGCAGCTTGCCATGCACTCGAGCTACGAGACCGGCGGCGTGCGCGACGTGATGTACGCTATCCGCGCCCTCACCGCCTTCTACGAGCGCAACCTAACCATCAGCGGCGCCGAAAGCGTGGAGCTCTAAAACCTGCCAAAAAGGGACAGGTTTATTTTGGCAGGTTTTATCTGGGCAAATGCCAAAGGTGAAACCGAACTAGATCGATGGTACGTGGCCGCCGAGGTGCAGTGCGCCTCGGCGGCTTTTTGTGTACAGAGTACGGCTAATGCTAATAAATGCTATACATGCTTTACGAATCGACCATTGTATTTTATGATTGGCATAGGAGATGATAAGGAGAAACCATGGCTACGGCGTCAGCTCAGATCAACGTGCGTCTCAATGCCGATCTTAAGCGGAGCGGTGATGCTGCGCTCTCTAGCGCTGGCATGACGCCGAGCCAAGCGGTGCGTGCGCTCTGGCAACTTGCGGCATCTCTGGCTGATCGGCCCGGCGCACTCCAGGACCTCCTTTCGCCCAGTCGTGCCCGGGCGGAACAGCGCGAGCGGGAGAAAGTCGCCAAGCACAAGCTCGAACTCATCGACCAGGGTTCGCAACTGTTCGCTGCTGCTTGCCGTGAATCGGAAATTAACTTGGCTAAGGTGCAGCCCTCGGGCGATGAAGAACTCAAACGGAACGCCTATGCGGATCGCTATGGCGAGGAGATGAGCTGGCTCTATGAGTGAGGCTCCAAGGCGCATCTTGGTTGACACCAACGTGTGGCTCGATTACTTCATTCCCTCACGACGTGGTCGTTCGGCGGCGATTGAGTTTCTACGTGATGCATGCGCGGCTCAGGTTGATTTGCTGTATGCGGCGACATCGTCTAAAGACCTGTTCTATTTGATTTCGAGCGAACATAAGGCGTGGTATCGGCGCGAGCACGGTTCGCTGTCTCAAGATGCCGCTTCGGCGGCGACATCACTCGCATGGGATTGTCTTGATGTGTTGTCGCAACTTGCTACGCCCGTGCCCTGCGACCTGAGCGACATATGGATGGCGAGTAAGCAGCGTAAGCTCCATAGCGATTACGAAGACGATTTAATCATCGCGGCAGCGATGCGCGCAAAGGCAGACCTCCTGGTCACCAACGATGTCAAACTCTGCTCACACGCACCAGTCGCCGCAATGAACGTAGAAGACGCAAAGAATTACTTAGCAACGCTCTAACAATTTGAAGACCCCACAGGTTGGCCAAACGGCGGGCTCGCAGCGTCGGCTCATTACGCCGTTTGTAAAACGGCGTAATTCTTAGTGTTCGATCCAGCAACGCAGGGTCTCGCTAGCTTGCAAGTGGCGTAGGTTCTCTGCGGCAATGTCGACCACATTGTTGAGTGTGGCTGCTAGATGGAACCAACCGGAGACGTGCGGCGTGATGAGCATGTTGGGTGCATCCCACAGCGGGCTTGTTGCAGGCAGCGGCTCGGGGTCGGTGACGTCGATTGCGGCACCGGCGAGATGTCCCGATTCCAGAGTGGCAACCAAGTCGTCGGCGACCACAAGATCGCCGCGGCCGCCGTTGGCAAAGAAGGCGCCCGGTTTCATCGCGGCGAAGAACTCGGCGTTCGCCAGGCCGCGGGTCTCGGGCGTGCTGGGCATAAAGGATGCGACGATGTCAGCCTCGGCCAGGCGCTCGGGTAGCGCGTCCATGCCGTCCATGTCCTCAAATACAATGGGGTAGACGAGCGGATGGCGCTTGATGCCGCGGACGTGTGCGTCCATGCTGCGGCAGAGCGTGGCAAAGTGGCCGCCAATGTCGCCTGCGCCCAGCACCAGCACGTTGGCGTTTTTGAGCGAGGTAACCGGGCCCAAGTCCTCCCAGCGATGCTCGCGCTGCAGGTCCTGGTAGCCGGGCAGGCGCTTCATCATGGAAAGGACCATGGCAAACATGTGCTCGCTTACGGCCTGGCCGTAGGCGCCCACCGAGCAAGACAGTTTGGCGTCGGCCGGCACGGTGCCGGCGGCAAGGTAGTCGTCATAGCCGGCGGTCTGCAATTGCAACAGCTGGAGGTGCTCACATGCCGTGAGCATGTCAGGGTCGATGTTGCCCAGGATCACGTCGGCATCGGCGACCTGCTCACGTGTGGCGGCGTCGGCGCTTGTGTAGATAAAGTCCTCGCCCGGAGCGCTCGACTCAAGAATTGCGCGATGGCGGTCATTGACGGGCAGCAAAACCAGGATGTTCACAAGCAGTCCTCTCCGCTCGACCTGCCAAAAAGGGACAGGTTTATTTTGGCAGGTTTTATCAGGCAAAACGCTATAAAAACGCCGGGCTACGCGATGGTTAACATATCCATCGCGTAGCCCGGCGCATCCATGGCTACCAGCTCAGCAGCTCGTAGCCGTCCTCGGTCACCACGAGCTGCACCTCGCACTGGGCCGAATCGCTGCCGTCCTTGGTGCGCACGCACCAACCGTCACCCTTGCTAATCTTGATGTCGGGCGCTCCGGCGTTGACCATGGGTTCGATGGTAAAGACCATGCCCGGCACCATGATGGTGTCCACATCGGGCGCCTCGGTGGTAAAGCCCACAAACGGGTCCTCGTGGAATTCCTTACCGATGCCGTGTCCGCCGTACTCGCGCACCACGCTAAAGCCGGCGTCCTCGACCGTTTTTTGCACGGCCTCGGCCATAACGGACAGCGGCAGCCATGGCTTGACGGCCGCCAGGCCCGCCTCCACGCTGGCGCGGGTGACGTCGACCAGGCGCTGGCGCTCGGCCGAGACCTCGCCGATGCGGAACATGCGGCTCGAGTCGCTAAAGTAGCCGTCCAGGATCGTGGAACAGTCCACGTTGATGATGTCGCCCTCGTGCAGCACGTCCGTATCGCAGGGGATGCCGTGGCAGACCACGTCGTTGATCGAGGTGCACACGTTCTTGGGGTAGCCCTCGTAGTTGAGGTCGGCCGGCGTGCCGCCGTGCTCGACGGTGTAGTCGTAGATCATCTGGTCGATCTGGTTGGTGGTCATGCCCGCGGCGATATGTTCGCCTACGTAATCGAGCACACCCACGTTGATGGCGGCCGAGCGCTTGATGCCCTCGATATCGGCGGGCGTCTTGTAGAGCGTGCGGGGCAGAACCTCCCAGCCCTCTTCCCACAGGCGCTCGAGGCGCTCATCAAAGGCGCTATGGCATTTCTTATATTTTTTGCCGCTGCCGCACCAGCAGGCGTCGTTGCGGCCGGGCACGGGTCCATTGTCAAACATGGCTAACTTCCTTTCATTCGCAGCTAGTATAGCCCACTCACAGGGCAGCTGCGCGCTAGTAGCTCACCTGGCAGGGAATGCCGAGGGCACGCACGCGCGCGGCAATGGCGTCGAGCACCTCGGGCGCCGCTTTGGCAAGCCCGGCGACCGGTGTTTCGCGCGCCACCGTGTAGATGGTCGCCTCCTGCGGGCGAATGCGCTCGAGCGCCGCGAGCCAAGGGCCGACGTACTCCTCGCCGGTGTTGTCGATGAGCTTGCCCTGATACTCACCGGTCAAAAAGATCGTCTGGATAATAACGTGACCGTCAAAGCTTGCGAACGTCTCAATCTGGTGCTCGACGTCGTAGGGGCCAACAGGCTGGTCGAGCAGCTGGATAAACGCCGGGTCGACGGTATCGAGCTTAAGAATGTTGTCGTCGACCATCATGAGCGCGTCGTGCACCTCGGGGCGGTCGGCGCGCGTACCGTTGGAGAGCACGGCGATCTTGGAGTTTGGGGCAAGCTCGTCGCGCAGCGCGACGGCGCCGGCAATGGCCTGCGGAAACTCCGGTGCGGCAGTGGGCTCGCCGTTGCCTGCGAAGGTGATCACATCGGGGAGCTCGCCCTCGGCTGCCATCTCGCGCAGCTTTGCCTCGAGCGCGTCGAGTACCACGGCAGCTGTGTTGTACGGCTCATGGCAGGGGCGCTCGGCGTTGAGGCCGTTTTCGCAGTAAATGCAGTCGAACGTACAGATTTTGCCGCTGGCCGGCATCATGTTGACGCCGAGCGAGAGGCCAAGGCGACGGCTGCGAACGGGCCCAAAAATGGGGCTGGCATTCAAAAACGTAGACATAGGCATATGCTCCTCAAGACAATTGTGCCTAAGCATAGCATCGGCTCCGAAGCAGGGTGTGGGCTCTTGCTTTACAAGTTTCGTTTTTTCACGTCGCTCATGATGCCGTGCCATGAAAAGCCTCGGGTCGGGTACAGTTAATCTGTTAACAAGTCGTAAGGCAATGCGGGTCCATCCAACCGTACTGACGTGCAACTGGATGGGCATTGATGACGGGGGCACAACATGGATTTTACGGTCGAGAATGCGGGCACCACGATCGCCTGCCGCGAATATGCCGGCCCGGATGTGTTGCCTGATACTCCTGCCTTGGTGTGCGTGCACGGCGCTTGTGTCGACGGCACATTTTTTGACGGTATCGCTTGTGAGCTCAGTCGCAACTACCGCGTAATTGCTTACGACCGCCGCGGCTGCGGTGACAGCAGCGATGCGGCAGACGACAGCTATGATCTTGCCGCTCAGGCCGCCGACCTGCAAGCCGTGATCGAACACGTTGGCGCTCCGGCAAATGTGCTTGCGCATAGCGCCGGTACGTTGGTGGCGCTGGAGCTTCTTCGCACCGAACCCCATCTCGTCGCCCGTGCGATTCTGCATGAGCCGGCTGTGTCGGCCGAAGGCGTCGGTATGGGCGCAGCTCCGGTTTTGCTCGATATGATTGCGGCTGGAAAGGTATCAAGGGCGCTCCGGCTTTTCTTGGGAGCCCTCGGCGACTTGGACCCCGAGGCTCCTGGGACGACCGAAGCGGAAGTCAAACATGCCCTGCGCAATGGTCGTTGCTTTATGGCGAACGAATATGGAACAAATATGACTTACGTTCCCAATTGGGATAGTGTCTGCGCATCGAAGTCCGTTGCTGCTGTGCTTCTCGGCGAGCTTTCGGTCGATACACCCCGCGAGGCTGGCACGCGAGCGGCTGCCGAATATCTCGATTGCCCCCTTGTGACGATTCCGGGCGCGCATAACGGTCTGCGCGATCGCCCCGTTACGGCGGCAAACGCCGTTCGTGATGTCTTGGAGCGTTAGCACGCTCGATGACCTGCGGGGAGAGGGGCTGTTAGCGTTTCGTCATTGTTAACGAATGCGCCCATAACCGCGCGCCTGCGGCTCCATTACCGCCGTTTGCCAGGTCATAAAAATGCAACGATAATCGCGCGTTTGCCTTCAGCTGTTAGATGCTACCCTTGTACCAATTGATATGCACCGTTGCCGTGCGTAACGATAGAAAGGGCCCCATATGCTCAATAATCACGAGGTCAATCTAACCGACGAGGAGGCTGCCGCCGAGGTCGCCCGCGTCGCGAAGACCTACCCCGTGGTGCGTTTGCTGTCGGCCGATCAGATTAAGAGCGAGCCTAACTGCCTGCTCGCCGGCAATCGCTGCCCTTGTCTGCGTCAGTCGAGTCTTGAGGCCTTGGCAGATTCGGGTGAGGTATCGGAGCAGCTGCTCAATGATGGTACCGAGTACCGCGCTCGCCTGCGCCCTCTGAAGGTTGAGGGCGAGCCTCACATCCTGCTGATGGTGCGTCCGATCGATGAGCAAGAGGCTGCAGAAGAGGACCTCGTCTACACCGATGTGCTGACGAGTGTGCGCAATCGCCGATATTACGAGGAAAAGCTCCGTAGCGCCCGCATGAATGCCGGCGTTGCGGTGATCGACCTTGATGATTTTAGGGTCTTCAACGATACGTGTGGCCGCCATGCCGGCGACCTTGCGCTCGGTGCTGTGGCGACAGCCATACGCAGCGGAATTCGTTCGACTGACGAGCTCGTACGCTATGGCTGCGACAAGTTTGTGGTCGTCATGCCCAATATTCCCTCCGATGACTTCACCCGTCGCCTGCATCAGGTGTCCGATGCCGTTCATGCCACGATTGTTCCGGGCCATGAGTACGTGAGCTTGACGGCATGTGTTGGTGGCGTTCGCATTCATGGCGAGACGGTTGATGAGGGCGTTGGCCGCGCTGTCCAGTTATTGAGCCGCGCTAAGGCAAAAGCCGGTACGGTCGTGACCGATGCCGATTCCATCGAAGCTTTCCGAAGCGAAAAGCCTTTGGTGCTTATTGTCGATGACTCCGACATGAACCGAGCCATTCTCAACGAGATGCTCAAGGACGAGTATTGCATCCTCGAGGCCGACAACGGTCGTACGGCGCTCGACATGGTCGACCGCTATGGCGATGAGTTGTCGCTCGTGCTGCTGGATATTGTCATGCCGGGCATAAGCGGCTTTGAGGTGCTGGCCGATCTGTCGCGCCGATCGGGTATCGACAATCTGCCTTTCATCATGATTTCGAGCGAAGATTCCGATGATATGGTTCTGCGCGCGTACGAGCTGGGCGCCTCGGACTATATCAACCGCCCGTTTGACTCCCGTGTCGTGCGCCGGCGTGTAAGCAACACCATCCGCCTATACGCCAAACAGCGCCGCCTGACGAGTTTGCTGTCCCAGCAGTATAACGAGCGCGTCAAGAACAGTCGCATGCTTATCGACATCATGGCCGGCGTCATGGAGCTTCGCAATGGCGAGAGCGGCAGGCACGTTACGAATATCGAAAAGCTGACCGAGCTGCTGCTTGACTGTCTGGTCCAGCGTAGCGGCACCATCTTCCTTGACAATGAGGAACGCTCCACGATTGCCTTGGCTTCGGCGCTGCACGATATCGGCAAGATGTCGATTGACGATGCGATTCTCAACAAACCCGGGCGCCTTACGCCCGAGGAGTTCGAGATTATGAAGACGCATACTACGATCGGCGCCGACATGTTGCTTGAGCTGGGCCGTCATCACGTCGGCAATGCACTCATGGAATATGCGTACCAGATTGCGCGTTGGCACCATGAGCGCTGGGACGGCAGGGGTTATCCCGATGGCCTTAAGGGCGACGAGATCCCTATTGCCGCGCAGGTGGTCTCGGTGGCCGACGTGTACGATGCGCTGACGAGCGTGCGCGTGTACAAGGACGCTATCCCGCACAAGGAGGCGATCCAGATGATCCTGGACGGTAAGTGCGGCACCTTTAACCCGCTGTTGCTCGACTGCCTGCTCGAGGTGCAAGACCGTATTGCCGAGACGTTGGCACGCCCCGCCGACGTCGTTGCGTTTCCCACGATTTAGTTTGACCAAAGGAGTTTTAATCCATGATTTCCATGCGTGAGGCGTATGAGAAGATCGGCGCTAATTATGATGACGCGTGCGCTCGGCTGATGGGCGGGGAAATGCTTGCCCGCTTTGCCCTCAAGTTTTTGGATGACGAGAGCATGGACAAGCTGGAGGCCGCCATGGCGGCGGGAGACGCCGAAGGTGCGTTTATGGCAGCGCACACGCTCAAGGGCGTGAGCCAGAACCTGGGATTCGATAATCTGTACGAGCCGGCGGTCGTGGTAACCGAAGCGCTGCGTGGCGCCGATGCCGTTGACGGCGCTCGCGAGGGAATGCATGCGTTGCAGCAGCAATATGCGGCTACGATGTCGGCCCTGCGCGAGGCGGCTGAATAAGAGCTTGCGAGCCTTGGACTGCCCCAAGTTCGTTGATGTAGATACAAAAGGGCGCCCCGCCGGACCATGTGGCCGGCGGGGCGCCCTTATCTGTTTTGTGGTTCGCGGGCTAGCGAGCCTGCTTGACCTTTGCCGCTGCCTCGACAAACGACTTCCACAGGTTAAAGTCGGTCTCGAGCGTCTTCCACGTGTACTCAGGGTGCCATTGTACGCCCAGGCAGAACGGCTGGCCTTCGACTTCGATGCACTCGGGAACGCCGTCGGTTGCTTTGGCGACCAAGCGCGTGCTTTTACCCAGACGGTCGACGCAGCAGTGGTGTGCGGAGTTGGTCTGGATTAGCCTGTGCCCGCCAACCGCGCGTTCCAGCAGCGAGCCCGGTACGACCTCGACGGGATGCACTGGGTCGTTGAGCACGTGGGTGTGGCGCCACTGCGTGCGGCCCTCGCGAGCGCCCAGGCTCGGCACGTCCATGCACAGGGTGCCGCCGGTGGCGACGTTGAGCAGCTGCGTGCCGCGGCAGGTGGTAAAGAGCGGCTTTTTGGCGCGGAGCACCTCGCCGACCAGCTTAAACTCAAAGCTATCGCGGATCTCGCAGCAGAGGGTGGGATCGTAGGGTCGATCATCGCCCCAGCGTTTGGGATTGACATCGGGGCCGCCGGGAATGGCGATGCCGTCGGCGATATCGACGTAATGACGGATGACCTCAATGTCCTCGGTGATGGACATCTGCAGCGGCAGGCCGCCAGCGGCAAGGATGGCATCGACAAAGACACTTGCGATTTCCTCGTTGGGGGAGAGGGTCTCGCTTAAAAACGGCTTCGCTTCTTCCCAGCGCGGAGCGACGAGGATAAGCGGGCGGTCGGCGGGATCGACGTCGACATGCGGGGTATAGGACGATGAAGTGCGAGTTCCGATCATAGGTGTAACTTTCGAGTTTGGATGGGCATGGCGGACGGGTGGGCGGTCTGGTTAGTGGCCCTTGATGGAGTTGAGGAAGTCCTGGGCGCGCTTGGTCTGGGGATGGTCGAAGAACTCGTCGGGCGTGCCGGTCTCCACGATCTGGCCGTCGGCCATAAACACGACGCGATCGGCAACGCGGCGGGCGAAGTTCATCTCGTGCGTGATGACGATCATCGTCATGCCCTGCTGGGCCAGACGGACCATGACCTCGAGCACCTCGTTGATCATTTCGGGATCGAGGGCGCTCGTGGGCTCGTCAAAGAGCATGGCCTTGGGTTGCATGGCAAGCGAGCGGGCGATGGCCACGCGCTGCTGCTGGCCGCCCGAGAGCTGTGCGGGCACCTTATCGGCCTGCTCGGCCACGCCCACGCGGCTCAGCAGGTCCATGGCGCGCTCACGAGCCTCTTCCTTGGACACGCCCAGCACGTCGACCGGCCCCAGCATGACGTTCTGCAGTACGGTCATATGTGCAAACAGGTTGAACTGTTGAAACACCATGCCCAGCTCGGCGCGCATGCGGGCAAGATCCTTGCCTTCTTGCGGCAGGGGCTCGCCCTCGATGAGAATCTCGCCCGAGTCGATGGTTTCCAGGCGGTTGATGGTGCGGCACATGGTCGACTTGCCCGAGCCCGAGGGTCCGATCACCACGACGACCTCGCCGCGGTCGACCGACAGATTGATGTCGTTGAGAACGTGCAGCTCGCCATAGTGCTTATCGACGTGTCTGAGCTCGATCAGCGGCTGATTGCCGGTGGAAGAGGTGCTCTGTGCCATGGTGCTCGGCTCCTTATGATTCGAAATGGTAAAGCGCTAGCGGATGATGGTCGCGCCGGTCTTGTGCGAAACATAGACAGCGGCCTTGTTGATCGCGACGTTGATGAGGATGTAGATGACCGCGATAACCAGGTAGACCGACACGAGTGCGTCGTAGTTGGTAATGAGCACGCGGGCATTTTGCATGAGGTCGGGGTAGCTCACCACGTAGGCCACGGTGGTGTCTTTGACTACGACCACGAGCTGCGAAATCAACGACGGAATGATAAACCGAATCGCCTGCGGCAACACGATTTTAAAGGTGATTTTAGCCTTGGAGAGACCGAGTGCCTGGGCGGCTTCGACCTGGCCGCGCGGCACGGCGTTGACGCCGGCGCGAAAGATCTCGGCGAGTACGCCAGCTGCGGCGAGCGCGACGGGAAGCGTGAGCATCCAAAACGACGGCAGTGCGATCTTGTACTGGGGCAGCACCAAAAAGAAGAAGTAGATGAACAGCAGGCTCGGTACGCCACGGAAGAAATCGGTGAGCACGCGGCAGACCAGCTGCAGCGGCTTAATGTCGCTGGTACGGCCGAGCATAAGGGCTAAGCCCAGCACCAGCGCGATGGCGCCAGCGGTGAGTGCGACCTTGACGGTGCCCTCAAAGCCGGCAAGCAAGAACTTCCAGGTAGTGAGGTGCGTAAAGAAATACCAATAGTGGACTGAAAGCTGGCCGGTCACATAAAAGCGCTGCAACACGAGGACGACGAGCGCGGCGACGGCAACAAGCGAGATGGCGGTGCCGATGCGAATCTTGGCGCGCATCTTGGGGCCGGGAGCCTCGTAGAGCGCATCGCGCATGGTGAGCGCAGAGGTGGAGTGCTTGCTCATCGGAGGATCCTCACCTTCTTATCGATATAGTTGCCAATGTGGCTCACCACAAAGGCCGTGCCCAGGTAGCCGAGCGCCGAGATAAAGAACGCGGCGACGCCGCCAAGTGAGCGCGTGTTGATGTAGCTCACCACGCCGGTGAGCTCTTGCGGCTTAAGCGGCACCTGGCTGCCGAGCGCGGTGGTGAGCATGACGGCGATAAAGAGGTTGGTCATGGGCAGCACGCTCGAGCGCAGTGCCTGCGGAATCACGATCTTGGCGAGGATACGGCTGAAGCTCATGCCCAGCGAGCGGGCGGCTTCCACCTGGCCGACGCCGACGGTGTTGATGCCGCTCATAAAGTTTTCGGAGCCAAAGGCCGAGCCCAAAAGGACCGTGGCGACGATAACGCAGGTGCGGTAGGGCAGGACGACCTTGAGCGGCGGCAGCGCATAGACGACGATGATGAGCAGTGCGATGCCGGGGATGTTACGGAAGACCTGGACATACAGGTCGCCAAAGACGCGCAGCGGCTTGAGCGGCGACACGCGCATCACGGTGACGGCGACGGCCAGTACCATGGCGATGGCAAACGACTCAAGCGTCATGCCCCAGGTTGCTAGCAGCGCGTCGATATAGTTCTGGCCATAGAGCGACCAGAGTTCGGAGAGACTCATGCGGACCTCCCGCCGATAAGGAAAGGGGCTCCCGTGTGTACGGAAGCCCCGACAACTCAGTGAGGAAACAGTTTAGCGCAATAAAGCACCTCGTGCGTTTCCGTATGGTTTCGCAGCGGCCGTTACTAGGCTCGCTGCCTAGGCGCCGATCTCGGGCAGCTCGGGAACATTGGTGTCGCCCGTACGGTCGCCGATGCAGATCTGCCACAGCTCGGTCCAGGTGCCGTCGTCCTCGATCTTCTTAAGGAAGTCGTTGACAAAGGCGACGCCGTCGGAATCGAGCGGTAGACCGATGCCATAGGGCTCCTTGCTGCCGAAGGGCTTGCCGGCGATCTTGTATTTACCGGGCTCGCGGACCAGGGCGCTCTGCTGCATGTTGTTATCGATGACGTAGGCGTCAACGCGGCCCTGCTGGAGTGCCTGGCGGGCTTCCTCGTCGGTCTTGAACTCCTGCTGGCTGGCCTTGGGAGCGAACTCCTCCAGGATGGCGGGGCCGTTGGAGCCGGACTGGACGGCGACGTTCTTGTCGGCTAGGTCGTCGACGCTCTTGATGTCGTCGTTATCGGCGAGCACCAGGATAGCCTGCTGGGTGTAGTAGTAGGGACCGGCAAAGGAGACGAGCTTCTTGCGCTCGTCAGTGATGGTGTAGGTGGCAAAGACGGCGTCGACCTGGCCGTTCTGCAGGACGGACTCGCGCGTGTCCGAGGTCACCTGGGTGATCTCGACCTTGTTCTCGCCCAGAATGTAGTTGGACAGGAGCTGTGCGATACCGGCGTCGAAGCCACGGGTCTGACCGTCTTTCTCGTTGAGGAGGGAGAAGAGCGTAGAGGTCTGAACGCCACCGATCTTAAAGACGCCGGCGTCCTTGACGGCCGTAGCCCAGGTGCTGGCGGCGATGGCATCGTCATCGGCCTTGGGGCCGTTGTCGACGAGCTTGTCGAATGCCTTAGCGTCGAGCGTGGTGGAAGCCTCGGTATCCTCGGAGCCCTTGGAGGAGCCGGCGGCGGAACCCTTGTCGGCCTCGGCGCTGGTGTCGGAGCAGCCGGCAAGACCAAGGCCGGCGACGGTTGCGAAGGTGGCGGCAACGAAGCCGCGGCGGTCGAGAACGACCTGCTGGGAGAGGTTCTTGCTCATGGGAGAACACCTTTCTCAATAAAATCCCTAGCGGTTGAGTAGAGTTATACCCTATTGCGCTCAGACGGGTCAACACGAAATAACTCAGAAACATACTTACTTTATGGGTTATTCTACCTACCAAAAAGGGACAGGTTTATTTTGACAGGTTTTATCTGGGCAAACGTCAGTTATTACAGCTGAGATAGCGCTTTGCAGACGGCATGATCGCTCGCAGCGGTCGCTATAATGGCGGCAACGCGACGCATATATAAGTAAGGAGATCGCGTATGAACGGTTATTCGTTTTTCGCACCGACCAGGGTGCTGTTCGGCGCGGGCAAGTTGGGCGAACTGGGCGCGCAGAAGCTGCCTGGTACCAAAGCGCTCATCGTTACGACCGGCGGCAACTCGGTCAAGCGCTTTGGATATCTGGGACGTTTGGAGGCAGAGCTCGACCGTGCCGGCGTGGCGCACGAGCTGTTCGACCGTATTGAGCCCAACCCGCTACGCGAGACGGTCAACAAGGGCGGCTGGATGGCGCGTACCCATGGCTGCGACTTTGTGCTGGCGCTTGGCGGCGGCTCGGTCATGGACGGCAGCAAGGGCATCTGCGCTGTGGCGGCCAACCCGCATACCGATGCCGAGGGCAACGAATGCCCCGGTGACATCTGGGACTTTGTGAATGGCGGCACTGCGCTCGGCCTGCCCATCCCCAACGATCCGCTGCCGCTTGTTTGCGTGACCACCACGGCGGGTACCGGCTCCGAGGTCGATGCGGGCGGTGTCCTGTCCTGCGAGGACAATGACGAGAAGCTTCGTCTGGGCGATCCGCGCCTGTTCCCGGTGCTTTCGATCGTTGATCCCGAGCTTATGGTGAGCGTCCCGGCGCGTCTGACCGCCTATCAGGGATTCGACACCCTGTTCCATTGCGTTGAGTGCTACATCTCAAATACCAATACGCCCATGGGTGACATGGTTTGTCGCGAAGGCATCCGGCGTGCTGCCACGGCGCTGCCTACGTGCGTCAATAATGGCGATGACTTGGAGGCGCGCTCGAGCCTTGCGTTTGCCAACACGCTCGGCGGTTATGCCATGGATGCCTCGGGCACCACGGGCTCGCATGGCCTTGAACATGGCATGAGCGCGCATCATCACGACCTGCCGCACGGCGCCGGGCTCATTATGATCGCCCGCGCCTATCACACGTGGATGATCGATCACGGTGCCGCACCCGAGCGCTATATCGACATGGCGCGCCTGATGGGCAATGCTACTGCCAGCGATCCGCACGATTTTGTAGTTGAGCTCATGCGCCTGATGGAGGCTTGCCATGTGGCCGACCTCGCCATGAGTGAGTGGGGGATTACGGTCGAAGAGCTGCCGGCCATCGCGCACAACGCTCTGACGACCAACGGCGTCCTGTTCAGCCACGACCCCGTGACGCTGACCGACCCCGACGTCGTCGAAATTCTCAAGCTAAGCTATCGATAATTGCCTTGCTGCTTTGTCTCAATCTGTAACATCTGCAGCCATTTTTGCCGAGTAACTGTTACAGATTGAGATTTTCTCCTTAGGGGGATTTGAATGTCTCAATCTGTAACATCTGGACGGTCAAAAGGTCCCTATCTGTTACAGATTGAGACAAAGGTCTGGGACTACGACGTCTTATCTAGATCTGTAACAGTTAGACGGAAATTCGGGCCCTAGATGTTACAGATTGAGATAATCGCGTCGCGAAAATAAAAACCTCCGCAGGGGTGCTTCCCTTGCGGAGGTTTTCTTACACGTTGAGTAGTCTCGCGGCTTCGGCGGCCATGTTCTCGACCGTCATGCCGTTCTGAGCGAGCAGCTCGTTGGGGTCGTAGCGGTCGGGGAAGCCCTTGGCAATGCCGAAGGTGCGCGTGCGCACTGGTGTGCAGGCCAAGTAGCACGCCACGCGCTCGCCCCAGCCGCCGTCCAAGATGCCGTCCTCGAGGGTGACGACAACGCGATGCTTGGCGGCAAGGCTGTCGAGGAACTCGTGGTCGAGCTCGGTTGCAAAGCGCGGGTTGACGAGCGTGGCCTCGATACCGTACTCGGCAGCCAAGCGGTTTGCCACGCGCTCGCCCAGCTCAAAGAAATCGCCAAGCGCGAGCACGGCAACGTTGCGGCCCTGACGCACGACGTCGTAGCGCACGATGCCATAATCGGTGCCCTCGGTGGGCGCCAGATCGGGGCGGCTTACCAGGCCGATGCCCGGTACGCGGATCGCCACGGGATGCTCGCGGTGGTCGAGCGACCAGCTCAGCATGGACAGATATTCCTCCATGCAGGCCGGCGCCAAGTAGTGCATGTTGGGAAGAGCGCCCAGCATGGAAATATCGAAGAACGAGAGGTGCGTCTCGGATGTGGTGCCAAAGATCGACGCGCCAAACACCAGGATGGTTGCCGGGGCGTCGTTGAGGCACAGGTCGTGCCACAGTTCGTCGTAGGCGCGCTGCAAAAACGTGCCGTACACACCAAAGACTGGCTTGGCGCCCGAGCGTGCAAGCGCGGTGGCAAAGGTCACAGCGTGCTCCTCGGCAATGCCCACATCGACGAACTGTTTGCCGGCGGCAGCGCGAAGCTCGGGTGTAAAGCCCATGATGTAGGGCGTGGCGGCCGTGATGCCCACGACCTGCGGATCGTGCTCGATGGCGGCGCTGAGCGCCTCGCCCGTAATGTCGGCATAGGTGCGCGGCGCGGGCTCGCTCGGATGGCCCGGGCAAAGCTTGTGCCCAGTCGCCATGTCAAACGGACCCACGTGGTGCCAGCGTTCGGGGTCGCTCTGGGCCGGCTCAAAGCCCTTGCCCTTGGCGGTCGAGACGTGCAGCACGATGGGATGATCGATATTGCGCAGTTCCTGCAGCGCGTCGACGAGGGCCAACACATCGTTACCGGCGTTCAGATAGCGGTAGTCAAGCCCCATCGCGCGGAAAATGTTGCGCTCGCAGGCGCCGTTGCTGGCGCGCAGCTCGGCCAGATTGCGATACAGGCCGCCATGGTTCTCGGCAATGGACTGGTCGTTATCGTTGACGATGATGATCAGGTTGCTGTCGAGATCGGCGGCATTGTTGAAGCCCTCAAACGCCAGGCCGCCCGAAAGCGAGCCGTCGCCAATGATGGTGATGACGTTATACGTGTCGCCCGCCAGGTCGCGCGCGTGGGCAAGGCCGCAGCCCAGGCTCACCGACGTGGAGGTATGGCCCATGGCGAACAGGTCGTGCTCGGACTCGTCGGGATTGGCAAAGCCAGAGGCCTCGCCGTAGCGTGCCGGATCAATATAAGTGTACGCGCGCCCCGTCAGCGCCTTGTGGGCGTAGGTCTGGTGCGAAACGTCGAAGACAATCTTGTCGATGGGGGAGTTAAACACGCGATGGAGCGCGACCGTAAGCTCAACGACGCCCAGGTTGGGGGCAACGTGCCCGCCGACGGCGGCGGAGCTTTCGAGGATTGCCTGACGGATCTCGCCGCAGAGCAGCGGAAGCTCGGCGTGGTCGAGAGCCTTGACGTCCTCGGGCGTTGTCGTTTGCGTAAGCAGCATCGTTGTGGGTTACTCCATGCGAATCGAGTGCCGGCGCTCCCTCGGCCGGCACAATTGCACAAGACAGTCTCGCACATTTTGGCGTTTGATATGTGACGGCGGCGCGGTAATTCGCCAACTGGCGGGGCAAAACGTTTTGTCCGATGCCATACTGATGTGTTCCATGATGTTTTTATCGATTGTGCACAGGCCGTGGCTTGCCGCCGTGAGCCGCTGGAAGGAGGCAGCATGTCCGATGCCGTTCGTGCCGAGAAAATCGCGCGCGAGGTCGACGATGCCGCCCGTCAGCTGGCCCAGGCGGGCCGCTTGGACCTGACGCACGAGTTTATCCAGCATGGCGACGTGACGGTGTATACGCATGTGACCTCGGTGGCGCGGGCAAGTCTGTCCTTTGCCGAGCGCCTGGGTCGCGTTGGTGTCTCGGTCGACCGTGCCTCGCTGCTGCGCGGAGCCCTGTTACACGACTACTTTCTCTACGATTGGCACGACCCCGATCCGAGCCATCGGCTGCACGGGTTTCGGCATCCGTTCTTTGCCCTGGCGCGTGCGGAGGAAGATTTTGAGCTGACGTCGCGCGAGCGGAATATTATCGTGCGGCATATGTTTCCACTGGTGCCGGTGCCGCCGACGTGTCGTGAGGCATGGATTGTGTGCCTGGCAGATAAATGGTGCGCGCTGCGCGAGACGGTCGCCGGCCGTCTGCCGCGCAAGGACGAGGCGGACGATGGCGTGAGCAGCGAATTGAGCGAAAAGAGGAGAGGGTAGACGGTGGGGACCGCGATTGATATGGCGTTTGGCGGCGCGACGCTTGCCGCCTGCCCGCTCGCGGCACTGGTGCTCTCGTTTGCCTTTTACGGGTTTTGCGGTTGGGCATGGGAGTCGACGGTATGCGCCATGCTCAACCACGGACGCTTTGCCAACAGCGGCTTTTTGCTGGGGCCGTGCTGCCCTATCTATGGCGCGGGCGGCATTGCCTGCTGGCTGCTGTTGCGCGGGATTCCGGATGCGTCGAGCCAGTTTGTCGCCGCAGCGCTCGTATGTAGCGTGATTGAGTACAGCGTGGGCGTGCTGTTGGAAAAGACAACGGGCGCACGCTTTTGGGATTACTCACACCTGCCGTTTAACTTGCACGGACGTATCTGTCTGTACTGGGCTTGCGCGTTTGGCTTGGGCGCGTTGTGTATTTGCCGCGTGGTGGAGCCGGCATTGCTGGGGCTGCTTGGTCATCTGCCGGTGCTGATTGTGCGGCTGTCCGCCTTTATCGTCGCGGTCGCGATGATGGTCGACGCGGTATGCTCGTTGGCGAGCTGGCGGCGTCTGTCTGATCAGCTGGAGCGCGTCCGGGCCGACCTTGCCGACCGCATCAATGAGTCGCTTGCCGATGCCTCGGACTCAATGCTCGAACGTATTCCCGATTCTACGATTGACTCGGTGGCACAGACGCACATCCGTAGCCGTGCCGTTAACGCGTGGCTGGCCGAGCTGGGCGACGCGACGCTCGATGCCCTGCGCGAGAAGGCTTCGATGCCGACGTTTATCGCGGATGGTGCTCGCGGCCTGGCGCTTGCCGCCCGCCGTGCGGCCGATGCCGCGCCGAACATGCCGCGTCCGTCTCTCAGTCGCCGCCTTGCCGGCAAGCGCATGAGCCGTCCGGTGCCGAGCGTGTCGCTCAGCCGCCGCGACCTGCGCTTCTTCAATGCCTTCCCGCGCTTGCGCATCAACCGCTACGAGGGCGTCATCAGAGCTACCGACCTCCGCGACCGAGCCCGCGAGCTGTTCCGCCGCTAGCCGGGACGGGCGCGCTCACGGCTTCCTTGCTCGCGTATTTCCCGTTCGTTTCGCGCCCGTTGCCGCGCCGTTTCCAAGATTGCGGCACCGTTTCCATTCGACAACGCAGCGTTTAACAACGCCGTATCTGGTCTACACCAGTTTCCCCTCGGCCGCATTATGGGCGCCGACAACGTTCATGCGAATAAGGGGGAGCGAATGAACGATACGGGATCGACAACGTTTATGCTCATCTGCACCATGCTCGTGTTTTTAATGACACCGGGTCTGGCGTTTTTCTATGGCGGTCTGTCTAGGCGCAAAAATGTCATCAACACCATGCTCATGTGTTTTGGCGCCATTGGCCTGGTCGGTGTGCTGTGGATTGTTGTCGGCTGGTCGCTGGCCTACGGCGGCGACGGTTCCAGCCCGTTTATTGGAGGCCTTGACCAGCTGCTGTGCTTGCCGGTGCTCAACCAGGTGCTGCAGGCGGCTGAGGGCAATGCCGCGGACGGTGCCGTCTACCCTCAGATTATCAATATCGCTTTCCAGATGGCGTTTGCCATGATCACCGCCGCTATCGTCACGGGCAGCCTGGCCGGCCGCGTTAAGTTTGGTGCCATGGCGGCCTTCCTGGGCATTTGGCTGCTCGTGGTCTATGCGCCGCTTGCTCACATGGTTTGGGGCGGCGAGGGCTCCTTTATCGGCGACATCATCGGCGCACTCGACTTTGCCGGCGGCGACGTGGTGCACATCTCGTCCGGTCTGACGGGTCTGATTCTTTGCTTGATGCTCGGCCGTCGTCGCGGTTTTGGCATGGTGAGCTATCGCCCGCATAACGTGCCGTTTGTGGCGCTGGGCGCCGGCTTGCTTTGGTTTGGCTGGTTTGGCTTTAACGGCGGCAGCGAGTTCAAGGCCGACGCCGTGGCGGCACTTGCCATCCTCAACACCGTGACGGCCAGCGCGGCGGGCATGGTCTCGTGGCTTGCCGTCGAGCGCGTGCACACCGGCCGCCCCACGCTGGTGGGTGCCAGTACCGGTCTGGTTGCGGGCCTTGTGGTGGTCACGCCCGGCGCAGGCTTTGTCGAGCCGTGGGCGGCGCTGGTCATGGGCCTGATCGTATCGCCCGTCTGCTACCTGGCCATCAGCCATCTTAAGACCAAGTTCGGCTACGACGATGCGCTCGACGCGTTTGGTTGCCACGGCATCGGCGGCATCCTGGGCGGCGTACTCACGGGCCTGTTCTGTGTGCCGGAGCTCTCGTGGACCGGTAAGGGTGGCCTGTTCTACACGGGCGACGTTTCGCTGCTCATCTCGCAGATTTTGGGCATTGTGGTGACGGTCGCTATCGTGCTGGTGCTCGACTTGGTGATCGCCGCGGTGGTCAAGGCACTGTTCCACGGCAGCCTGCGTGTGGATGAGGCCGACGAGGCGCTGGGCCTGGATGCGAGTCAGCACGGCGAGAGCGCATATCCTTCGTTCTCCGGACTCGATTAGCAGCTTCCCCAAGCACCGCACCTTGCCGCTCAATCGTCGCTCACGTACTTAAGTACGCTTCGCTCCTCTTTCACGGCAATCTGCGGCACTTGGGAAACCTGCTAAGACCAGTCAGTTGAACTTTTTGATCTCTGAGGTTGGTTTGCGGCATTTGGAAAACCCGCGTCTCATGTAAAGGGATACGTTGATTATTGAGAGGAATTCATTATGAAAAAGATCACGGCTATCGTGCGCCAGGAAAAGCTTGAGGTTCTTAAAGATGCGCTGTTTGCTGCCGATGTTCGCGGCATGACTATCAACCAGGTGCAGGGCTGCGGTGCACAGCATGGCTGGAAGGAATACGTGCGCGGCAACGAGTTGCTTGTCAACACGATTCCTAAGGTGCAGTTCACGCTCATTTGCGCCGACGAGCACGTCGACGGCATTGTCGACATCATCTGCAGCGCCGCCCGCACCGGCGCCGTCGGAGACGGCAAGATCTGGGTCGAGCCGGTCGAGGAAGTCATCCGCATCCGTACCGGCGAACACGGCCCCGCTGCGGTGTAGGACAATCTTTCGCCTGACGGGCGCGCCTCTCTTGGGGCGCGCCCGTTCTCGTCTACAATATCGTGCAGACGAAGGAGAGGCATGCCCATGATCAAGATGTTTGCGAGTGACTTAGACGGAACGCTGCTGAACGCCCTGCACGAGGCGGATGGGACCATCCGCCGTGCCATTCGCGAGCTGACCGAGGCTGGCCTGCATGTGGTTCCCGCGACCGGGCGCTCGACGTTGCCAATCGGCGAGCATGGCTTTACGGGGCTGGCGCTCGATGCCTGCTGCTCTAACGGCTCCATCGTGCGCGACAGTCATGGCGAGGTGCTCAAAACCTGGACCATCGATCCGCAGGTTACCGAGGAGCTGCTCAAGGCATTCCCGGATATTTGCTTTGATTGCTCCACACCCGATGGCATGTTCTCGAGCGGTTCGTTCGAGATGCATCAGGCGGGCTTTAAAAAGGACAGCCCCATCAAGCGTATTGTGATGCGCGGCATGCGTGCACGTGGCGGGTATCACGAGGAGCAGTATTTCAATCAGTCGATCGGCGATATCTTGCGTCACGATGTATGCAAGATCAATTGTCGCGTGACCTCACCCGAGCTGGAGCGCGACCTTAAGGCGTATTTGGCCGAGCGATCGGACCGCGTGGTCAACGCGCCGTTCGATCCGGTGATGTTCGAGATCACGGACGTGGCGTGCAACAAGGGCGAGAGTGTGGCCTGGCTGGCGGGTTACTACGGTATTGCCGAGGACGAGGTCGCGGTTTACGGCGACGGCGGCAACGACATTGCCATGCTCAAGCGTTTCCGCCACAGCTACGCGACCAAAAACGCTAGCGATGCAGCCAAGGCCGCCGCGAGCGCGACCATCGGCAGCTGCATGGTCCACGCCGTTCCCAAACACATGCTCGCCACTATGCATAAGCAGAACTCCCGCACCATCATCGAATAATGTGGCAAAGGGACTGCCCTTTCGTCACATCCAAAATATTGCCTTTACGTGTTGATGCACACGGTGTGCAATAATACTCGCACTGTGCAATAGCGCACAGGCTGAGTAACAAGGAGGACGCTTGTCCCAGCTCGAGAAATGTGATCGCCGGTCCCTTCGCTCGCAGCGTGCCCTTCGCCAGGCACTTGCCGGCGAGCTTGCCGAAAGCGGCGACCTTTCGCGCATTAACGTCGCGTCGCTCACCGAGCGCGCTGGCCTTACGCGCCGCACGTTCTATTCGCACTACCGTGATATTCCCGACTTTATCAATCAAATCGAGGACGGCTTGCTGGCCGAGATCCGTGAGCGCATTGAGCTCATCACCGCAGCTCAGCTGCCCGATCTCTATCACAACATCGATGAGCTCGAGCCGGCGCCCGGTTCGGTTGAGCTACTGCGTTATCTTGCGGCCAACCGCGACTTAATCGGTGCGCTGCTGGGTCCGGGCGGCGACCAGGCCTTCATTAAAAGGATCATCGACACCGCTCGTGAGGCTGTGGTGCCGCGTGCGCAGACGGGCATTTTGGGCCTGGCGCTGGGTACGTTCTTTGACTACTACGTTACCTACGTCGTGAGCGCCGAGGTCGGCATGATTCAGCGCTGGTTTGAGCGTGGGCTCACCGAATCGCCCGAGGCCATGGCGCGCATTATGACGGTGCTCGCTTTTGTGCGCCCTGGTGACCTGTATGGCCAACCCATCGATATCAACGTGCCGGAATACGGCATGAAGCTATTGAATCTGCAGCTCGAGGACGCGGTCGACACCACCGCAACCGTCGAGTCCAACAACTAAGAGGAGAGACAATGAGCAAACTCGTCGAGGGCATCAAGGACCGCATGGTCGCTGCCGCACGCGAGGCCGCGCCCGCCGTGGTGGACGCCGCGCAGAAGGCCGCGACCGCGGCTGCCGAGAAAGTTGCCGAGGCAGTTGCCGATGCCAAGAACGTGGCAGGGGAGACTTCCGTCGTCAGCGAGCCCGCCACCGCCGCTGAGCCCGTAGCCGCCGCCCAGGCCCCCGAAGGCGCGATCTTCAACCCCGAGGCCGCCCGCGGCAACCTGCACCTGGGCATCGACGTGGGCTCCACCACCGTTAAGCTCGCCGTGCTCAACGACGACAACCAGATCGTCTACGCCAAGTACCAGCGCCACCACACCGACGTCCGCGCTTGTGCCCGCGACCTGTTCGAGGGCGCTGCGACCGTGCTGCCGACGGCCCAGATGACCTGCGCCATTACCGGCTCGGGCGGCCTTCTGCTGTCCCAGTGGCTCGACCTGGAGTTTGTCCAGGAGGTCATCGCCAGCAAGCGTGCCGTCGAGACCCTCATCCCGGCCACCGACGTCGCCATCGAGCTGGGCGGCGAGGACGCCAAGATCATCTACTTCGATAACGGCATCGAGCAGCGCATGAACGGCACCTGCGCCGGCGGCACGGGTGCGTTCATCGACCAGATGGCAACCCTGCTGCACACCGACGCCAGCGGCCTCAACGAGCTCGCGGCCAACGCCACCACCATCTATCCCATCGCCAGCCGCTGCGGCGTTTTTGCCAAGACCGACGTGCAGCCGCTGCTCAACGAGGGCGCCCGCCCCGAGGACGTGGCCGCCTCCATCTTCCAGGCTGTCGTGACCCAGACCATCTCGGGCCTGGCGTGCGGCCGTCCCATCCGCGGCAACGTCGCCTTCCTGGGCGGTCCGCTGCAGTATCTCTCCGAGCTGCGCCACCGCTTCTACCTCACGCTCAATCTGGACGAGGAGCACCGTATCGTGCCCCAAAACGCTCACCTGTTTGTGGCGAGCGGCGCCGCCATGGCGCATGAGTCCAACAAGCTCAGCACGTTCCCGCAGCTCATCGAGGCCATCGATGCCCTGGGTGACACACAGGGTGCCGAGGTCGAGCGTCTGGATCCGCTCTTTGCCACCGACGAGGACTTTGCCGAGTTCAAGACCCGCCACGACCAGGAAGTCGTTCCCAAGGGCAAGCTCGACGGCTACACCGGACGCGTGTTCATCGGCATCGACGCCGGCTCCACCACCATGAAGGCCGCGCTCGTGGGCGAGGACGGCCAGCTGCTGCATACCTGGTACGGCAACAACAACGGCGACATCCTGGGCACGGCCAAGGTCATCATGGCCGATTTCTACAACCACATCCCCGCCGGCTGCACCATCGGCCACGTGACTACCACGGGCTACGGCGAGGCGTTGCTCATCGAGGCTCTCAAGGCCGACTCCGGCGAGATCGAGACCGTCGCGCACCTGCGCGGCGCCAAGGCGTTCCTGCCTGGCGTCGAGTTCATTCTGGACATCGGCGGCCAAGACATGAAGTGCCTGCGCGTCAAGGACGGCGTCATCGAGCACATCATGCTCAACGAGGCCTGCTCGTCGGGCTGCGGCAGCTTTATCGAGAGCTTCGCCGTGTCTATGAACATGGACGTGCGCGCGTTCGCCAACGCTGCCATCCATGCCAAGGCCCCCGTCGACCTGGGCAGCCGCTGCACGGTCTTTATGAACTCGCGCGTCAAGCAGGCGCAAAAGGAAGGCGCCACGGTGGGCGACATCGCGGCCGGCCTGTCCTATTCCGTCATCAAGAATGCCCTGTTCAAGGTCATTAAGCTGCGCGACCCCAAGGAGATCGGCAGCCAGGTGATCGTCCAAGGCGGCACCTTTATGTCCGATGCCACGCTGCGCGCGTTTGAGCAGCTCACCGGCGTTCATGCCGTGCGTCCCGACATCGCCGGCTGCATGGGCGCCTACGGCGCGGCCCTGCTCGCCCGCGATCGCGCTGGCGCCGACGGCACCTCGACCATCCTCTCGGCTGAGGACATCGCGCACCTCACCGTGACGCAAAAGCATGTCCGCTGCGGCCGTTGCTCCAACAACTGCCAGCTTACCGTCAACGACTTTGGCGGCGGCAGGCGCTTCATTACCGGCAATCGCTGCGAGAAGGGCGCCGGCCACAAAAAGCAGAAGACCGAGGCGCCCAACCTCTTCAAAAAGAAAAACGAGCTGCTCTTTAACCGCGAGGTGCTGAGCCCCGACGAGGCCCCGCGCGGCACCGTGGGTATCCCTCGCGCACTCAACATGTACGAGAACTACCCCTTCTGGCACGCGTTCTTTACGCGCCTGGGCTTTAGCGTGCAGCTGTCCGACCAGTCGAGCAAAAAGACCTACCAGGCGGGCATCGAGTCCATGCCGTCCGAGAGCGTGTGCTACCCGGCAAAGATGAGCCACGGCCATGTGATGAACCTTATCGACCGCGATGTCGACTTCATTTGGATGCCGTGCGTGCGCTGGGAGCGCAAGGAGGACCCGACCGCCGGTAACTGCTACAACTGCCCCATCGTCATGAGTTACCCCACGGCGCTGGCGCTCAACATCGATGAGATCCGCGAGCAGAACATCGAGTTCCTGTACCCGTTTGTGCCCTATCACGACAAGACCGAGCTCAAGCGCCGCCTGTACCAGGTGCTCGCCGTCGACCGCGTGGCCGATGCGCAAGCCGGTCGCGGTCGCGTGCGCGGTCCAAAGATCACACGCTCCGAGGTCGATGCCGCCGTCAACGCTGCTTTTGAGGCCGATGCGCGCTTCCACGAGGATATCCAGACCATGGGCGAGGAGGCCCTTAAGTGGGTCGAGGACCACGGCGGCCATGGCATCGTACTCGCCGGCCGTCCTTACCATAACGACCCCGAGATCAACCACGCCCTGCCTGAGCTTATCTCGAGCTTTGGCTTTGCGGTCTTTACCGAGGATTCGCTTGCGCATCTCGTGAAGCCCGAGCGTCCGATTCGCGTCGTCGACCAGTGGATGTACCACAGCCGCCTGTACGCCGTCGCCCGTTTTGTGACGATGCGCAACGACCTGGACCTGATTCAGCTCAACTCTTTCGGCTGCGGCCTGGACGCTCTGACCACCGACCAGGTGCAGGAGATTCTGGAGGCCAGCGGCAAGATCTACACCGTGCTCAAGATCGACGAGGTGTCCAACCTGGGCGCCGCGCGCATCCGCATCCGCTCGCTCATGGCCGCGCTTAAGGACCAGGAGGCCGAGCGCTTGGCCGAGGCCACGGCCGCGGGCGAGGCCTACGAGCAGGGCGATGCCGCGCCGGTGGCGCCCTCCACGGACGCCCCCGCGTTCGCGAGCCGCAAGTACACGTTCGAGGCGCAGCGTGAGAGCGCATCGACCGCGTGGCCCAAGGTGCCCTTTACCGAGCAGATGCGCGAGGAGGGCTACACCATCCTGTGCCCGCAGATGGCGCCGATCCACTTTGACCTGGTCAAAGAGGTGTTCCGCGGTGCTGGCTACAACTTGGAGCTGCTGCCCTCGACCGATCACGACGCCGTCGAGGCCGGCCTGCGCTACGTGAACAACGACATTTGCTACCCGTCGATCCTGGTGACGGGCCAGATCATGGAGGCCATCGAGAGCGGTCGATATGACCTGTCCAAGACGGCCGTGGTTATCAGCCAGACCGGCGGCGGCTGCCGCGCCACCAACTACATCGCGCTCATTCGCAAGGCGCTGCGCGAGAGCGGCCACCCCGAGATTCCGGTAATCTCGCTTTCGGCCGTGGCGCTGGGCGAGGACAACCCCGGCTTTAAGGTTACGCCGGCGCTGCTTAAGCAGGCGGTCTACGCGGTGCTCTTTGGCGACGTGATGATGCAGATGCTCTACCGTTGCCGCCCGTACGAGGCCACGCCCGGTGCTGCCAACGCACTCTACGAGGAATACATGGCGCGTGCCCGCAAGCTGGCGCCTAAGTTCAACAGGCACAACTACACCAAGCTGTGCCGCGAAGCCATCCGCGCGTTCGACACCATGCCGCTCGTGGGCGAGGGCACCAAGCCGCGCGTGGGTGTGGTCGGCGAGATCCTGGTCAAGTTCCACCCTACGGCCAACAACCATGTGGTCGACGTGATCGAGCGCGAGGGCTGCGAGGCCGTGGTGCCGGGTCTGCTCGACTTCTTCCTGTACTCCATGAGTAACGCCGAGCTGCAGAAGGACGAGCTGGGAAGCTCTGCTACCACGCGTGCGGGCATGCAGGCGCTCATCAAGCTGGTGGACTGGATGCGTACGCCGGTGGAGGAGATGCTCGAGAAGTCCCGCCGCTTTGAGGCGCCCGAGCGCATCGGCACCATGGCCGATAAGGCCCGCACGGTGCTTTCGGTGTGCAACAACATGGGCGAAGGCTGGCTGCTCACGGCCGAGATGCTCGACTTGATCGATCATGGCGCGCCTAACATCATCTGCACACAGCCCTTCGCGTGCCTGCCCAACCACGTGGTGGGTAAGGCCGTGATCAAGGAGCTGCGCCGCCAGCACCCCGAGAGCAACATTGTTGCGGTGGACTACGACCCCGGTGCATCCGAGGTCAACCAGCTCAACCGCATTAAGCTCATGATTAGCGTGGCCAAGGAGAACATGCGCGCCGGCAAGGGCTTTAAGCTCGAGAAGGTGGCACCGCTCGCGATGGACGAGGTCACCGGCCAGATGCGTGCCCATGACGGCTGCGTGAGCTGCGGCTCGGTCGACGAGAGCGCCGTGGCGTCGGTCGCTGAGCGCCTGGGACGCGGCATTAAGAAGTAACTGGCCTGCTTTGGGCTAGATATGAGACAAACGGGTGGTAGCCGTACCGGCTACCACCCGTTTTTGCTGGACATATGTTGCGTAAATCGTTTTGTCGCAGCCTTCTGTGGACTCGAATTTCGGAAGTGCGGGGAAAAACACGAACCTCCCGAGCACACCGCCTTTTTAGACTCTCGTGACCTGCAGTTTTGTTGTAAAAAACGCCGGTCTGGTCGGCGAACCCCGATTTTTCCCCGCACTTCCGAAAACAGCGGTTCAGCAGCGCCAAAAAATGGCCTCAAAATCGAGAGTTAATGAACAGGTGTAGCCGTTCGCCGCAAATTACCGTCCGTTTATAGAACCCACCCCCAGCGCGTACTTCCCTTACGGTTGAATAAATACACATCTATGGAATTACGTAAGAGAGGACCGTCCCTATGAGCTACAAGACCGTTTGTGTTGCCGGTGGCGGCGTGTTGGGAAGCCAGATTGCCTTTCAGGCTGCCTACTGCGGCTTTGATGTAACGATTTGGCTGCGCAGCGAGGGCAGTATCGGCCGCACGCAGCCCAAGATCGATCATGTGCGCGAGGAGTATATCGCGGCAATCGAGGGCATGGCGGACGGCACGGGCGAGTGGTGTGCCGGTATCGCCGACAGCGACCAGCCCTTCGACAAGGAAGCGGCACTCGCCGCCGTTGAGCGTGCTTACTCCACGCTCAAGCTGGAGCTCGATCTTGCCAAGGCCGTTGCCGACGCCGACCTGGTCATCGAGTCTATGGCCGAGGACACCCAGGCAAAGATCGACTTCTACAAGAAGCTCGCCCCGGTTCTGCCGCAAAAGACCGTCATCGTCACCAACTCTTCCACGCTGCTGCCGAGCACCTTTGCCAAGTACACCGGCCGCCCCGAGAAGTACCTGTCGCTGCACTTTGCCAACTCTATCTGGAAGAACAACATGACCGAGGTCATGGCCCAGGACCAGACCGACAAGCGCTACTTCGACGAGCTCGTCGACTTCGCCAACGACATTCGCATGCTGGCGCTTCCTGTCAACAAGGAAAAGAACGGCTACCTGCTCAACTCCATGTTGGTGCCATGGCTGCTCTCGGGCCTAGACCTGTATGTCTCGGGCGTGAGTGACCCCAAGAGCATCGACCTCGCGTGGACGCGCGGCACCGGCGCTCCCAAGGGTCCGTTCCGCGTATTCGACACGGTGGGTATCCAGACGGCCTACAACATCCTCATGCAGTATCAGAAGGTCCCGGGCCTGGTGAGCCCGCTGCTCAAGAAGATGATGATGCCCTACAACTTTAAGGCCATGGCCTCCGTCCTCAAGAAAATGCTCGACGAAGGCAAGCTGGGCGAAAGCTCGGGCGAGGGCTTCTTCAAGTACTAAAAAATGATCCCTCGGGGACGGAGGAAAACGGATCATTTTCGGCCGCCAACAGTGAGAAGATGGACCCAGAAATAGAAAGGAGTGGCAATGGGCCGGCTCGGGCTTTGAAGGCAAGTTACTGCAGGCCCAGGGCGATTTTTCGCTCAGCGCGGGCCAGCACAGCGTGACGTATCTGCCGAGTTCTGACACGGCAACGACCGGTCGCTACTAGGTGCTGCTGTACGACAACAACTTTGGTGCGGCCGAAAGCTATCCCAAGTTCGACTGGGGCCAGCTGGGCTCCGCGGTGGTGACCGACTACAACAAGGGCACGCATTCGTTTGGGCGCATCTTTACAGTGGACGAGACGGCGCGCACCTACGAGCTTGAGGACCAGATCGCCGTGCCGTTTTCGGGCTATGTGAGCAGTGCACAGCGCGTTGGCGATTCGAATAGTATGCTCGTGGCTTCGGGCCAGGCCAAGACCTTCACCGAGTACGATCGGTACGGTCTGGCCATCACCACCTACGAGATGGAAGCCGAAAAGTACATCTACCGCGTGTACAAGTACGAGCTGTAGCGCTGCGCTTAGGTTTAACCAATGGAGTATGAAAACACGCCGCTCGCCGATATTCCCTCCGCGAGTAGCAGCCATATGTTTTGATATCAGAAACATATAGTTGTCGCCAGCCCGCTGGCGACGTTCCCCCTGATATCGGAGGTTCCAGGTATGTTTCGCGCTCCGTTAAACAACTATCGGTTGGGCTAACATGGGTCGCAGTGCTATTTCGATAACCCTTGCAGTGGTCTGTCTGGCTGTGCTCCTGGGCGCTACAGGGCTGTTTGCTATAAGCCGAGAAACGTCCTATATGCAGGAATGCGCTTCCGAAGGGTTTGCCATTGATGGTTACTATCGGGATGACAAAACGAGTCGGGAAACCCTGGCTTTTCTTGAGGAGGACAACTGTCGATGGCAGCTGGTCGACCAAGACGGAATCTGCGCAGACGGGCAGTTTAAGCGTATGGACGACCCCAATATCCTGGTGTTAAAGAGGGAAAACGGCGAAGAATTCGGTACGGTCCACGTGGCGTATATGTCGCGCCGACGCAATCAGGGGCAGATTTACCTAATTAGAAATACTAAGGTGACCCGATTTTATCTTGTGGGCACCGATCCGGCGTTTACGGTGGAGTCTGGCGAGGTCGATCCGGCCAGTTGATTCACGGCAATAAAACGGCGAGCGGGGCGCGGGTGTGAACTGAACCCCGCTATTTGCTCGTGTCCGTATCGCGTCTGCGCCTCGTCATAACTTGCGTCCGTGCGAGCGCTCATCCCGCGCCGGCATTACTTCACGTCAAACTCCACGCGATCGAGCTCGGGCACGTTGAGGTCGATGAGCTTGCGGGCGACGTGACGGTCGTGTGCCCCAAGCGCCTCGCTTGTCGTCACATGGGCGACAATCTCGCGCTCGACGATACCCTCCTCCTCGCCTTCGGTAGCCGAGGTCTCGACGGCGACGGTGTAGTCCTTAAAGCCCGGCAGCACCGCGGCAAGCTCGCGCGTAGTTTCGGTGACGTCGTAGCCGTCTTGCACGCCGGCCTGCGCCGAGCCAATGGAGCCAGCCGTCATAACGATGCAGGGGATGGCAAAGATCACCGTGCCCACAATGATACGGCGGCGCACCTTGCGCGACAGCTCATCGACCTCGGCATTTTCCTCGGCAGTTACAATGCCGTCGCCGTTGAGGTCGCGCTTGAGCGGCACGCGCAAAAGAAGCAGCACGGCTTCGGCGGCCAGCGCGATAAAGACCACGTTGATGCCAAACTCGTAGAGGGCCGAGAGGAACAGCGACCCGCTCGCAATGGCGATGCCGTAACCAGCCGCGCACAGGGGCGGCATGAGCGCGGTCGCCACGGCCACGCCGGCGATGAGCGTGGCGGGTTCCTGGTCGCGCGAGTTGCCCAGCCCGCCCGCAAAGCCGCCCGCGAGCGCGACTGCAAGGTCCCATACGGTGGGTGTCGAGTTGTCGATGATGGCGGCAGTGGTGGTGCCAAGGGGCGAGAGCTTAAAGTACAGCGTGGACGTGACCAGGCAAAAGACCATCTGCAGCGCGAGGCCGGCGACGGCCTCGACGGCAATCTCGCGGTCAAGCGTAGCAATACCGTATGCCATGGCAAGAACCGAGCCCATGAGCGGGCAGATGAGCATGGCGCCCACGATGGCAATGTCCGAGTCGATATCGAGGCCGATGCTCGCGATGAGCATGGCGATGATGAGGATGCACAGGTGAGAGCCGGTCAGGCGCGCCCCGTTTACAAAGCGCTTGCGAATCACGCGGTAGGGCGCGCGGCCCTCGCGAATGTTGAATGCCTGCTTCAAAAAGCGACTTGCCTGCTCAGCCGCCTCGCTATGGGCAGGGCGGATGCCGTGGCGCCGATGATGGCGCTCGCGCAATCGCTTGAGCTGTTGTTTGTCGAGTTCCATGTCCACCTCGTTCTAGCACGGGCCGCGTTGCGCTTGCTGCTATTACTCTACACCGTGGCAAGTGGAACGGATTCCGGGGCGCGGGATGGGGCGTCCAAACGGCTTTGCCTGCATTTAGCAACGCCTCGCAAAATGAATCAATCTCAACTGCATATGTGACAGAACTGTGTCGAAAGCTGTTGAACAACCGGCTTGCCCGCTTTGCCGCATTGTTGCGCAACAAAGATCGGGATATGCGGCCCTAGACTCGCGGTAACGCAGATAGCGTTGTGTCGAAGGGAGCACAACATGGCAAAGTACAGTCCAAAGCATCTTTCGTCTCCAGCCAAGACCGTCAACGTGAGGGGTGTCGCCAACCGCGCCGTCGCGACCGTTTTGACGGCAGGCCTCATCGCCCAGCCGCTCATGTCGCCGCTGGCGGCAATTGCCGCGCCGACCGGTGACACCACCGATGCCGCAAAGGGCGAAAGCCCCATCGAGAGCACCGTCGTTGCCGGCAACCAGGCGGTCGCGAAGACGGCGGCGCAGCTGGCCGAGGAGTCGGCAAAGCAGTTTGAGGCTGCCAAGGCGGCCTATGATGCGGCTCAAAAGAAGGCCGATGCCGCGGCCCAGGCGCAGAAGCAGGCTCAACAGCAAAAAGACCAGGCTTCACAGGCCGTGACCGATAACGCGACCGAGCAGAATGCGGCAGAAGTCGCCGCGCTTCAGGAGAAGATCGACGAGCTCAAGGCGACCGTCGACAAGGCCGAGCAGCAGCAAAAGAAGCTGGACGACCTGAACGGCCAGCTCGACCAGGCCAAGAAGAGCGTTGAGGACAAGACCCAGGCGCTTGCGGATGCCAAGGCGAAGCGGGGCGAGGCCGAGAAGACACTCAAGGATGCCCAGGACAAGCTCAATGTCATGGATATGGACAAGTACGAGGCCGCCAAGAAGGACGTCGAGGACGCGCAGGCAAAGCTTGATGCGGCGAATGCCGATGTGAAGAAGGCCGAGGGTGAGCTTGCGGCAGCTAGGACCGCCGCCGCCAATGCTGAGAAGGCAAAGAGCGACGCCGAGTCTGCTCTGACGACTGCCAAGGCCAAGAAGAAGGAGACTGCCACTATCCTTGCCGCTGCGACCACCGCGCGCAACAATGCCCAGGATAAGCTGAACGACGCCCAGAAAGCGCTCGATGCCGCTACTTCTGGCACGGGCGTCGACCTGAAAGCGCTCGAGGCCGCCAAGGTAGCTGCCGCTAGCGAGCTCAAGACCGCGAAGGCCGAACTCGATGCCGCGACGACTGCCGACGCGACCGCTCAGGCGAACCTGCAGACCGCCCAGGCTGCTGTCACTGCCGCGCAGGAGAAGGCCAACGCCGCCAACGCTGCCGTGTCGTCTGCGCAGACTGCATTCGACGAAGCTAACGGCAAACTCGGTGATCTGACCAGCGAATACAACACCGCCAAGGCTGCTTACGAGCAAGCTCAGCAGACTGAAGCGGGCAAGAAAGCTGCCTACGATCAGGCCGTAAAGGATAGGGACGACAAACGCGCCGAATGCAAGGCGGCATACGAGGCGGAGGATGTGGCCGAGAAGGAACTCGGCGAGGCTAATCAGCTGCTTGGCGATCTCGAAGGACAGATTGATGCATTGAAATCGACCATGACGGTCGACCAGGAAAAAGCCAAGCAGGGCGTGATTGGTTTAATGGACTCCATTGCGAATGACTCGTCCTATACCGATGCGCAGCGCGCAAATGCGCGCATTGCATCGGCTTGGTTGAGCGGTAACGCCGCCGCCGGCATCAACAAGGCTGATTGGTTTGATCAATATGTCGACAACGATGGAACGCACAATACGTCTTCATTTTCATTCGAACAACTAAAGAATGCGCTGACGTATATGGATACGTTGAACAATATTAGGAAAGCCAACGGGCTTGGCGAGCTATCTGTGAGCCTGAAGCAGACGGCGGCGGCAGTGCTGCAGGTAAACTACTCAGCGCACACAGGTCTTCACGCCCAGCACTATTCAAATGCGGAGAATTTATCGTCGACACTGGACTATGCCTATACGGGTGGAGAGACGATTGACACGCTTGGCGACCCCTATACCGGCTGGTACACAGAAGAGAAGCGGGTTTGGGACGAAAAAGTTGCGTCGGACCCATCGTATGAGCAGTACAAAACACATGCATACTTGCTGTATATGAGCGACCCCAGTTTTTATAGTCAGGTTGGCCATTACTTGAATATTATCCATCCGGATTATGTTGCGATGGGATTTGGTGTTGGCAATGGAAAGGGAGACAACGTCGGCGCCTGCGTGATCAACGATTTTTCCTTTGACTCGTCCGACTGCGATTTCTCCGTCGCGGATTTCAAGAAACTCGTGAACGATTACATCGACTCTGCATATGGTGCCGACGTAACGCAAGAGCAAAAGAATCAGCTGGCGCAACTTGAAAGCAAGCTTACAAAAGCTCAGAAGGACTTTGGAGCAAAGAGGGATACTTATTGGGTTAAGGTGAATGAATCCAGCCGTGCATACGAGGACTATAAGGCGGCTGGTAACGCGATGAATACCGCCAAGGGCGAGTATGAGAGTGCTCAGGCTGCCACTGCAACCGCCAAGGGTGCCTATGACGCCGCCAAGAGCGAGTTTGATGGCTCTGGCATTGACATTGACGCGCTTAATCAGAAGCTCGAAGCCGCCAAGAGCGAAGCCACCGCTGCTCAGACTGCTCTCGACAAGGCCAACGCGACGCTCACCGAATGCCAGACGAACGCATCTAAGGCTTCGACTCGTAAACTGAATGCTCAGAGCGGCTACGATGCCGCCAAGACAAAGTCCGATAAGGCCAAAGAGGCGTATGACGAGGCTACCGCTTCGGTCAAGGACCTTACCGCCAAGCTCGATGCCGCTAGGACAGAGTCCGATCAGGCTAACGAGGCGTATGACAAGGCAAAGGCGGCCGACGATGTCGCCCAGGCTGGCGTTAACGATGCCGAGGCCACAGCGACTGCCGCGGTAACGGCCCTCTCGAACGCGCAGCAAGCTGTCACCAACAAGAAGCAGGTACTTGCCGCCGCACAGCAGGAGGCTACGTCTGCCCAGACGGCCCTTGCCGCCGCGAATGTTGCATTCCAGCGTTACGCTGATGCTCAGAAGGCGCTGGATGATGCCAAGGCAGCCCTTGCTGCCGCCCGCGCCGGCGTGAACACTGCTCAGGATCAGCTCGATGCCGCCAACCAGGCAGTCGAGGACGCCAAAAAGGCCATCGCCGATGCCCAGACCGAGCTTGCTGCTGATCAGACCCTTCAGGCCGATCTTGAGCATGTCGATGATGAGGCTTCCCTTGCCACTGGCGTAACGGTATTCAACGCGGGCTGGACGGCGCAAAATCAGCTGCCCAAGCTCGATGCTGCCTATGCTCGCTATAAGGCCGCCGTTGACGCCGAGACGGGTCTGAGACAGGCCGAGGCCGACGCCGATGCCAAGCTGTCCGACGCCAACGACGCCTATGCCGCCGCGTTGGCAGAGCTTAACGATGCCAAGGAAGCCCTGGCAGCCGCACAGGCCGAGTACGACAAATATCATCCCAAGGCCGAGCCGCAGGCTAAGCCCCAGGTTGCGCAGGCCGCCGCAAAGGCCCCCGCTGCCAAGAAGCAGGCCGCAGATGGCGCGCTCGCCCAGACGGGTGATAACTCCGCGCTTGCGGGCGAGGTCTTCGTCATCGGCGGCATTACGCTCGTAGCTGCGGGCGTGACGCTGGGCGATCGTCGCCGCAAGCACATGTAGCATTTTGAGTACTGGTCTCGCAATGAACTGCGGTTAATTGCGAGACCGACTCGATGGCTCGACCGATAAGGCCGGCGTGCTGTGATACGCAGCGCGCCGGCCTTTCTTTGTATTGGCATCAAAAAGCCCGGTCGGTAGCCACAAAAGCTACCGACCGGGCAAACCGTAGGCAATATGATTGCGACCGGGCTGTCGCTAAAGTGCGAGCGAGCTACTGCTCAGCTTATCCCAGCAGGCTCAGGCCAACAGAGACAAACGCCAGGATAACGCCGACGATAGACTCGCCACCGAGCAGGCCGCTGGCGACAACCAGGCCCTGCTCCTGGAAGGCGGCGTCCTTGGCGGCCTTTTCCTCGTCTGAAAGACCGGCTTCGGCGTCGCGGTGAGCGGCCCACTTGTCGTAGGCGAGCTTAACGCAGGAGCCCAGGAAGGCCGTGAGCGACATATAGAACGGCAGGTACACGCCCAGGCCGATCATCATGGCCGGAATGCCGAGCCAGTACATGACGATGCCGGCGATAAAGCCGCCTGCGAACCACGGCACGCTCGGGATGCCCGAGACCATGGTGGCGACCACGCTTGCCTGCGCGGCCACAAAGCTCTTGTCGGGGCCAAAGGCGTCCGGGCCATAGGCGGTGACGAGCGCGACCATGACGGCGGCGGCGACCAGGGCGCCCACAATGCCGCCGATGGCCTGGCCGACCCACTGTGCGCGCGGGTTGGTGCCCAGCACGGCGCCGGCCTTAAAGTCGTTCATGACGTCACCCGCAAGGCCGCACGCTACGGCCACGATGCCGGCGATAAAGAACAGCTTGACCTGAGCGAGCTGTGCGAAGGCGGCAACGATGAGCATGACGATGAGGCCGAAGATCTCCATGGGGTCGATGCCCGTCTGGCCGCAGCTCTGCGCGCTCATGATGGTGGTGACAAAGGTGAACAGCGTGACGATGACGGCTGGAACGGGACCAAGGTCGAGCGCGATGGCGACGATCACGGCGATGGCGGCGGCGCCCAGGCCGATGATGCCGGCGTCGAGCTTAAGGGAGCCCGAGATGAGCGACTGCTCGTCGGTGTCGGTGGAGCTGTCGGCGGCGAGGCCGCGGACGATACCGGCGACCTGCGGCAGGATGTCCTTGAGGACGACGGCGACGCCAAAGCCCATCATGAGGCCCATACCCAGGGACTTAACAATGCCCTGTGCGGTCACAACATCGAACAGACCGGCAGCGGTGCCGCCAACGATGATGCCAAAGTTGCCCAGCAGCGCGCCGGCAAACCAGAACGCGACGGGGGCGAAGCCCACCAAAAAGCCGATGGACAGCAACATGGGCGAGTTATAGATGGCAAAGGTCACGCCGGGGATATTGAGCGTACACAGCATGCTGGGCACAATGCCCAGAGCGTCGCGCAGCACGCTGTAGATGCCGGCGATGGCCATGGAGCCAAAGAGCTGCTTGCCGGTCTTGCCGCCGGCCTCGGTCGCGCGCAGGGTCTGAGCTGCGGCGTTGCCGGTGGGGAACTCAAGCGCGGCGTCAACGATAAAGTGACGGTGGATGAGTGCCGTGGCCAGCAGGCCTAGGATAGTGCCGGCGAGTGCCACGATAAACATGTCGAGCCAACTGATCTGGTCGGCATAGCCCAGCATCCAGGCGCCCGGGATGGTAAACGCCAGACCGCCAGCGACCATGGCGCCTGCGGACATGATGGTGTGGGTGACGTTGGCCTCGTTGAGGCTGGCGTTGCCCATGAGCTTCAGGAAGAACAGCGAAATGACGGCAGCGAAAATGATCGGCCAGGGGAGGGCACCCATCTTGAGGGCGGTGTAGGCCGAGCTTGCCGTGATGATCACGCAGCCAAGGACGCCGATGACGACGCCGCGCAGCGTGAGTTGCCCGCGCATCGAAGCGCGGTTCGAGGGATTGCTCATATAGAACTCCTTTGCGTATATCCGCTTCCCCCGGGAGCGCCGCTACGGATACGGCGCGGGAAGTCGGGTTACCAAGGGCCGCCGCGTGAGCTCGCAAACGACCGCGCACCAGTATAGCCGCAAGCTAGTCATTTTGGGATGACTGGTTTAGGTAGGCGATATACTGCTGGGCAGACGAAAGGAGCGCCGACGATGCTTAATGGGTGCGCATATATATTGACGGTCGATGTGGGCAACACGTTCATTCGCTTTGGCCTGTTTGCAGAGGATTCGGCCGCGGCGCAGGAATGTCCGTTTGCGGCGTGCGAGATCACCACGCCGTCGAGCATCACAGCAGACGAGGCGCGCATGCGTCTCGTGCAGGTCATGGCCGCACTGGCGGCCGATGCGGGCATGCCGGGTGCGCTTGTACCCGCGGCTGCTGTGCTGAGCTGTGTGGTCCCGGCGCTCGAGCGCCCGTGGAAGGCGGCACTTTCCCGTACCTGCACGGGGCGCGTGCTCACGGTGGGGCCGGGCCTCAAGACTGGCATGCCCGTCCACTACGACGACCCGGCCGAGATCGGCCCCGACCGCATTGCCGACGCCGTGGCGGCCCGTGCCGTCTACGGCTCTCCGTGCATCGTGATCGACCTGGGCACGACGACCAATATTGAGGTCATCGATGCGCACGGAACCTTTGTGGGCGGCGTCATCGCGCCGGGTCTGGCACTTGGCGCCCGCTCGCTTTCGGCCGCTGCGGCGCGCCTGCCGCAGGTCGAGCCCTCGGCGCCCACGCATGTGATCGGTCGCAACACGCGCGAGGCCATGCGCTCGGGCGTGGTCTTGGGCGAGGTAGCCCGCATCGACGGCATGCTCGACATGGTGCTTGCCGAGATGCGCGCGACCAAGGCGGCGGGGGAGGGCAGCGTGCCCATTGTCATCACCGGCGACGATTCCGAGGCGCTCGCGGCGTTGGTCGGCCACAGCCTGACGGTAGACGACGCACTGACGCTGCGGGGTCTCGCCGAGCTGTATCGCATCAACCAAAAGCCCCACCGCGTGTAAAAGTGAGGGCGCCGGCGGGACAAACGCCTCCACCTTTCACCTGCTACAATGGGTCAAACTATTGCGATTACGGAGGTGTCTGCCATGTCGGGCGATCTTCATCAAACTTCGTCAGGCAAGCGCCTGGACGTCATTAGCTGGGACGAGTTCTTTATGAGCGTGGCCATCGCCGCGCAGCGCCGCAGCAAGGACCCCAACACGCAGGTGGGTGCGTGCATCGCCAACACCAACCACCGCATCCTTTCGGTGGGCTACAACGGTACACCCTCGGCGCTCAACGACGACTTTTTCCCGTGGGGTACGAGCGACGACCCGCTGCAGGACAAGCACAACTACGTGGTCCATGCCGAGGCCAACGCCGTGCTCAACTACCGTGGCTCCCTCAAGGACCTCGAGGGTTCCACGGTCTACGTCACGCTGTTCCCGTGCCATGACTGCGCCAAGATTTTGGCTCAGGTGGGCGTGGGCGAGGTCGTCTACCTGGACAACAAGTACGCCGACACCGATGACGGCCGTATCAGCCGCCGCATTCTCGACTCCTGTGGCATCAGCTACCGCCAGGTTATCGTCGATGTTCACATCGGCACCGAGGGGCGGGCTCGGCAGTAGCGCGTGGCAACGCCAGCTGGCGGCAAAAGCAGCTAAAAGAGCCCCGTCCCAAATTGACTACTCGTGAAAGTCGCGTCCGCGCGCATGGACGGCTCGTGAGCGGGTACACGGCTGTAGTAACATAGCTTCTGTCCGCGGGCGCGCCCGCGTTATTGTGAGAAAGGAGCCCCTGTGGCTGTTAACGAAGAGCTGCTTAAGAAGGTTCTTGAAGAGATTCGCCCCAACCTACAGGCCGACGGCGGCGACATGGAGTATATAGGCGTTGATGACGAGGGCGTCGTCAAGCTGGAGCTTCAGGGCGCCTGTGCCGGTTGTCCCATGAGCGCCCTGACGCTTTCCATGGGCATCGAGCGTATCCTCAAGGAGCACGTGCCCGGCGTTACGCGTGTCGAGCAGGTCAATGCCTCCGGCGAGACCGATGACCTGTACGACGAGTATGCGCCGTTCTAAGAAGTGAAAGCTGCGGGCGATATGCTCCGCATAGACGTCACGCCCGAATATGCGGCTGCGAGCGCAAGGCCCGCGGCCGCATTTGTATGTAGGGAGCAGGGGGACCGATATGCTCAACGACCTCTACCATATGCTTGATCCCGTCGCCATCTCGGCGGGGCCCATCACCATCTACTGGTACGGCTTGGCCTATGTGGTCGGAGCTCTGCTCACGGCGGTCGTCATGTACCGCACGCAGCGCCGTTGGGGTTTTGACATTACGGTCGACGACCTGACGAGTGTCGTGGTCGGCGTGGTCTTTGGCCTCATTATCGGTGCGCGCCTGTTCTACGTCATCTTTTACGGCGACGGCTACTACTGGGCGCATCCGCTCGAGATCTTTGCCACCAATGAAGGCGGCATGAGCTTCCATGGCGGCCTGGTGGGCGGCATCATCGGCGGCGTGCTCGTGTGCCGCATGTATAAGCTCGACGCATGGACTTTGGCGGACCTTGCCGTCATAGGCGCGCCGCTGGCGCTGTGCCTGGGACGTTGCGCCAACTTCGTGAACGGAGAGCTGTGGGGCAAGCCGACCGATCTGCCATGGGGCGTGGTCTTTGGCGGGACTGCGGGCGAGATGCCGCGTCACCCCTCCCAGCTCTACGAGGCATTTCTTGAGGGCATCGTGCTCTTTTGCATTCTGCAGGTGCTCAGCCGCAAAAAGCCGCTACTGCCCCAAGGCACGTTTATGGGCGTCTTTGTGATGGGTTACGGCATCGTTCGCTTTTTGATTGAGTTTGTGCGTGTGCCCGATGCGCAGCTGGGCTATCTGCTGGGCGGCGTCATCACCATGGGTCAGCTGCTGAGCCTGCCGCTCGTAATCGCGGGCCTGGCGCTCATCATCTTTGCTCGTCGCCGCAACCAACCCCAGCGCATCTACCTCGACGCCTAACTACCACAAAGGGGACAGGCACCTTTGTAGTGATTCGCTGGGCAACGATGACAGAACCGTAACGTTTCCCCAGATAAAACCTGCCAAAATAAACCTGTCCCTTTTTGGCAGGTTTCTAGAAAGGCTCTTTGGACTGTGAAGGATTCCGATCTCTCCACAACGGCTGCGCGCGACGCTGCCCGCATCGTCTGGTTTAAGCGCTACCCCGCCAAGCAGACGCTCATCGCATTTTTGCTCGCGCTGTTGGCGACCACGGCGTTTTCCATCGATCCCTCCCCGGTGTCGAGCAACGCAGTCTTGGCGATTGACCCCAAAGCCTCGGGCATGCTGTACGTGTGCTACGAAGTGCTCCTCTCGTTTGCCGGCCATACCGACGCGGTCATGCTGCTTGCACTTGCTTGCCTGCTCACCTTGCCGTTTCGCTACGTGTTCTTTGGCCGTGGCGACACCTGGCGTCCATCGATCGTTCTGCCGTCGCTGTTCTTTGCCGTCTGCATGGTGTTCGGCCGCAGCTACGATCTCACCGACTCGGCCGAGATTGTCCTTGGCGACAAAGCCCGCATCATCTGCGCCTGGATTGGCGGCGCGGGCTGGATGCTCTTGGCGGTCGTTGCCTTCTACCTTGCCTTTGAGTGTCTAGATTGGCTGAGCTCCCGACGCATCCCGTTTTCCGAAGCGCACTTTGGCCGCGTATGGCGTGTGACTCACGCCGTGCTCTCGGTCCATCCCTTTGCCGGGCCCTTCCTGGTGCTTATGATCGCCTGGACGCCCACGCTCATCGCTTCGCTGCCCGGCCTTTTTATGGGAGATACGGGCGCGCAGATTCGCCAGTGGTTCAACTATCCCAATGGCACGAGCGACTACCTGCGCCTACTCAACCCCAACGTGCTGCTCAACGGGCATCATCCCGTAGTGCACACGGCCATTATCGGCTCGTGCGTCCAGCTGGGGCTTTCACTGTTCAACAGCGCCAACGCGGGTCTTGCCATCTACACCTGTGCTCAGTTCGCCATCACGGCCGCCTGCATGGCCTATTCCATTTCGTCGCTGCGCAAACTGGGCGTGAGCCTGCCGGTTCGCGGTGCGATCCTGCTGTTCTTTGCGTTTATGCCGATGTTCTCTAACTACGCGGCGTTGCTCACCAAAGACGTGCTCTTTGCCGACGCGTTTTTGGTGCTGTTGGTGCAGACCGTCAAGCTCGTGGCATGTGGCTTGCCCCGTCGTGATGCCAATGTCGAGCGAGCGGGCGAGAAAGCCCCCGTGCTCTTTGCGCGCCACGACTGGCTGCTGCTCGCTCTGGGCGCCATGGGTTCCACGTTTCTGCGCAACGGCGGCCTGGTGTTTCCCCTGGCGGCATGCGTAATCGCGGCGGCGTTTTGCGTATGGGACGTGCATGTGGCTCGTCGTGCAGCCAAGCAGACTGGCGCTGCGCCTTCGGGCGCCATCCCGCGTTTCCGCTGGGTTGGCGTTCTCGCGGTGCTCGCGCTCTGCCTTGCCTCTAATATGTACTTCACCAAGGTCTTTATGCCGGCGCACGACATTACGCCCGGCTCCAAGCGCGAAATCCTTTCGATTCCGTTCCAGCAGACGGCTCGTTTCGTCCAAAAGCACGACGGCCTCAACTCGGGCGTCAACCCTACGGTTAAGGAGGACGGCACCATCGTGGAGGCTCCTTGCGACGGTTCAGTGACCGACGAAGAGCGTGCCGTGATCGACCGCGTACTCAAGTACGAGAACCTGGGCCGCCGCTACAACCCCGACAAGTCCGATGCCGTCAAGAACTGCTTTAACGAGTACGCCTCGCAGGAGGACATCAAGGCCTATTTTGAGGTGTGGGCCCAGATGTTCAAAAAGGATCCCGAGTGCTATATCTCGGCGCTCATCAATAACTACTACGGTTATTTTTATCCGAGCGCGCGCGATGCCTGGGTCTACAGCACGGCGCGTAGTGCCGAGATCATGGCGCGTCCCGACAACCTCAAGTACTTCGACTTCCATCCGGTTGACAGCAACGTGGTGCGCTGGTGCGACCACCTGATCAATTTGTACCGTGTGGCGGTGCAGCGTGTTCCCTTTATCTCGCTCACCATGAGCTCGGCCACCTATGTGTGGATCATGATCGCCATGGTGGTCTACTTGCTGCGTCGTCATTCATGGCGTGCGCTGGCGATCTGGGTGCCGCTGTTGGGCGTGCTCGCTGTGTGCCTGATTGGCCCGTGCAACGGCTCGACTTACATGCGCTACCTGTATCCGGTCATCGCCTGCATGCCCTTCGCCATCGGCGCCACCGTCACCCGCAGCGACTTCTTCTGGTTCTAATTTGGTGCATTGAGGGCCAGGTTTCTTTGCACCAAAGGGGACATCATCACGACGCCTTCATTTTGGGGTTTATCTCGCAGGGCAGTAGGTATATCATAACGACGTTTGTTTATATTGCCCGAGCATCTGCGCTGGGCTTTAGGTCGAAACCGATAGGAGACACGTATGTCCGGACACTCTAAGTGGGCCACAACCAAGCATCGTAAGGGCGCGCAGGACGCCAAGCGTTCCGCCCTCTTCTCCAAGCTCAGCCGCAACATCACCGTTGCTGCCCGTCTCGGCGGTGACCCGCTGCCCGAGAACAACGCCAGCCTCGCCGCTGCCGTTGCCAAGGCCAAGGCTCAGTCCATGCCTAAGGACAAGATCAAGTCCGCTATCGACAAGGCTTTTGGTTCGGGTGCCGATGCCGCCGTCTACGAGAACATCGTGTACGAGGGCTACGGTCCCGCCGGTGTCGCCGTCTACGTCGACTGCCTGACCGACAACCGCAACCGTACCGCCGCTGATGTCCGTTCCGCCTTCTCCCACGCTGGTGGCAACCTGGGCACCTCCGGCTCCGTTGCCTTCCAGTTTGAGCGCAAGGGCCAGATCGTCGTCGCCAAGGAGATCCTGGACGAGAACGCCAAGAAGGAGACCATGATCGCCAACGGTGCTGCCGGTGACGAGGATGAGTTCATGATGGCCATCGCCGAGGCCGGTGGCGAGGACTACGAGGATGCCGGCGAGGAGTGGATCGTCTGGACTACTGCTAACGAGGTCATGGCTGTCTCCAAGGCGCTCGAGGAGCAGGGCGTCCAGGTCAAGGGCTCCGAGACCACCATGGTCCCGACCACCCCGACCGAGGTCTCCGGCGCCGACGCCAAGAAGGTTCAGCGCCTCATCGACCGTCTTGAGGAGCTCGACGACGTCCAGGATGTTTACAGCACCATGGACATGACCGACGAGGTCATCGCTGCCCTCGAGGAGGAGTAGCGCCCGCACGGGTTAAGCCGTGCATATCTGGGCATAATGAAGCGAGCATGCAAGCCTCGTGGAATAGATGAGCCGGATCCGCGTGCGTAGAGCACCGGACCCGGCTCTTTTATAATGATGCGAACCGTTTTGTATTTCGAGTGCCGAGATTTGAAGGGAGCGCCACGTGCGCGTACTCAAACGAGCCCTAGCGATTGTGTATCTTGCCGCCGCCATCGTGGCGCTGGGTACGCTTGTCTGCCAGTTTTGGGGGCCGTATACGTATCGCTTTATGCTGCTGATGCGCGACCCCATGCCGCGCATTGTCGTGACGGCATGCGGCGGAGTTGTGGCGATCGGCGTGCTGGTAAGCTTCTTTCGCCTGATGTTTGCTCGTCGCGAGCCGTCCTGTGTGCATCCGGCGGGGGAGCGCAATATCGAGGTCACCCTTGCGGCGCTTTCTTCGTGTGCTAGGGCTGCTGCCGAGCGCGACGACCGCGTGATGGTCGAGCATGTCGAGGCCCGCGTCCAAGGCTCCGACGATTCGCACGTCCGATTTAAGGTCGAGGCTATCGCGCTTGACGATAAGGACGTGGCATCTCTGGCTACTGCGATGCAGCGGCGCATCGAGGAAGCTTGCGACACCATGCTTGGCACGCCGGGCACGACCGCACGCGTTCGTTTTTTGCCGTCCAAGACTACCGTCCAGACCGTGGAGGTTTCCGGTGAGTGATACCAATCAAGACAAGACCGCTCGTACGCCGCGCCTGACGATTGACCAGAGCGCCACGCCGGCGAACGAACCTGTTGATTCCAAAGCAGAGGCAACCGAGTTGCAAGACGCGGCAGCCGCGGATTTTGACGAGGCTATGGGTCTCATCAAGGGTACGGGCGCTGCCATCTGGAGCTATGCTGTGCGTCATCCCAACACCACGCTCGGTGCCGTCGCTGGCTTTATCCTTGCCGTGTTGGTGCTCACGCTCGGCCTGTGGGACACGCTCGTCATTGCATTCTTCGTGCTGATCGGCGCCGTGATCGGCCAAATTCGCGACGGCGAAAACGGGATCGTCAACTTCTTCGGCCGTCTGTTTAGCGGCCGCTAATATGTATTCGACTGTCGCATCCGCGGCAGGCATAAGGAGGAACCATGGCTTTTAATACGAAGGTCGATGTGGCCGATACCGAGCTCGAGGCAGACGAGACCGTCACCGCCGAGGCCGAGGACGTAACGCTCGAGGACGAGGCGCTCGTCGAGGCCGAGCCCGCCGATGATGCGGACGAGGATGATGAGGAAACAGACGAGTCCGAGGACTCGCTGACCTATTCAAACGGTGTGATCGAGAAGATCGTTGCCATGGCCACCCGCGAGGTTCCGCACGTTCTGGGCATGAAGGGTAACCTCATGCATTTTGTGCAGGAGCAGTTTGGTGCCGAGAATCTGACCAAGGGCGTGACGGTCGAGGTCACCGATGACAATCGCGTGGTCGTCAACATCTCCGTCATTATCGAGTACGGCGCCTATGCGCCCGCGATTTTCGACGACGTCAAGGCACGTGTCACCGAGCGCCTTGCCGCGATGACCGGCCTTGAGGTGGCGGGCGTCAACCTGCGTATCGAGGACGTCATCACCCCCGAGGAGTACGAGCACCGCACCAGCCAGCACGAATAACCTTCCAAAAAGGGACAGGTTTGTTTTGGCAGGTTTTATCTGCGAAAACGTTAAACGGCCGACCGCGCAAGCAAAAGCGTGGCCGGCCGTTATTTGTATGCCCCCCCCGATGTAGGCATACCGCTCGTCTAACTAGGGGTTGCAATCGTCGCGTTCCGCGTTACCCTAATGGGCGCATTGTTTCCAAATTGTTAACGAGGGGTTGCCGTAATGGCTGACGAGCACGAAACAGAAAGCAAGGCATGGGCGATTGAGGCCGCCGCGGCAGAGGCGGCATCGCGTGCTGCCGAAGAGGTGCATCGTCCTCCCGTAGTGCCGATGGAGCGCGTGGTTGATCGCACCGATATCGAGCGCGGCGAGCGTGCCGGCCAAAAGCGCAGCCAGGAGCCGGGCTTCCCGCGCTTTTTTGCCGAGCTCAATCTGGGCCTGATTCTTACGGCCTTTGCCATCGTTGCGTTTAAAACCCCTAATCACTTTGCTTTTGGCGGCACCTCGGGCGTGTCGGTCATTCTGTCCACGCTGTTCCCGACCCTGCCCGTCGGCGTCTTTATGTGGATTATCAACGCGGTTCTCGTCGCTTTGGGCTTTATCTTTTTGGAACGCAAGGCGATTCTTTGGAGTGTCTTCGCCTCGTTTGCGCTGTCCGCCTATGTTTCGCTGTTTGAGCTCTTTATTCCGACCGATGTCTCGATGACGGGCGATATGTGGCTCGACCTGTGCTTTGCCGTCATCTTGCCGGCGCTCGGCAGCGCTATTGTCTTTGACATCGGCGCCTCGACGGGTGGCACGGACATTCTTGCCATGATCCTCAAGCGCCGCACCACGCTCGAGATTGGCCGCGCCCTGCTGCTGGTCGATATCGGTATCGTGACCATCGCGGCCTTTTTGTATGGCCCGCGTGTCGGTCTGTATTGCGTGCTCGGCCTGTTTGCCAAGACGCTTGTGGTCGACAAGGCCATCGAGAGCATCCATCTTCGTAAGGTCTGCACGGTCATTTGCTCCGAACCCCTTAAGGTCGAGGAGTTTATCGTCAAGCATCTCAACCGCACGGCGACCATCAGCCGCGGCTACGGTGCCTTCTCGGGCAAGTGCGTGACGGTGATCATGAGCGTGCTGAGCCGTCGCGAGGCCGTGCAGCTGCGCCGTTATGCGCGCGAGGTCGATCCGGGTGCCTTTATCACGATCGTCGACAGCTCCGAGATTGTCGGCAAGGGCTTCCGCGGAACGAACTAGCACAGACGTATTCAACGAACCGCCTGCTGGCGCCGTGTATCTTGCAAATCGGTCATCTTTGAGTATTTGACCCCACATTGGGCAATAATGATGCTAAAGACATCGTTTGCGATCCAAGTGATTTGTTCAAGATACGAAGGGATGATTCTATGTTCTGCTCGCAGTGTGGCGCCCCCATGGGCGATAACGACAAGTTCTGCGGCGTGTGTGGTGCTCCTAATGCCGGTGCCGCTGGCCCCGCTCCCCAGGGACAGCCTCAGCCCCAGCAGTTTGTTCCGCAACCGCCCGTGGCGAATGCGCCAAAGGGCTGTGTGGCTCAGGCGTTCCAAGATATGACTAAGACTCCGGGCGTGCTTCAGCGTGTATGCCAAATCGCGTTTTTGCCGGCGCTGATTTGCGTTGTGTCGGTGCTCGTGTTGTTTATTCCCGTTATTGGCGGCATTGCGGCTGCCATCGGCTTTTTGGCAGCTTGCATTGCGAGCGTGTGCGGTTCCGGCTTTGGTATCGAGTGGGGTCGCGATCTGTCGCTCAAGGTTGATGACGGCATGGATCGTCCACTCATGCGTTCCACGTCGTTTGGCCTCGGAGTCTTTTCGAGCGTTATCTCGGTCGTGCTCGAGGTTATCGCTGCCATTCCCGTTATCGGTGTAGTGCTTTCGCTGGTGGAGGGCGTGGTAATTGGCGCCGCGGGCTCGTATTCTTATTACGGCTCTTATGCGCTCGAGGCTGCGCTGTTCGGTTCGCTCGGCCTGCTTGTCCTTGCGCTAATTGCCTCGGCGATTCTGGGTGTCTTCTTTAAGATGTTCGCCGACATTGCTGTGATGCACTTTGCGGTGACCGGGCGCGTCGAGAGCGCGTTTTCGCTCGATAAGGTCTGGGCGGCGTTTAAGCACAACAAGACCAAGCTGTTCTGTGCTTCGTTCCTTCCCGAGTTTTTGACCGGCTTGGTCGCCAACGTTGTCACATGGATCTTGACGGTCGTCTTTGGCGCCATTGCCTCTGTCGGTATGTATAGCTACTACTATCGTCCTACGGGTATTGAGGCAATCGTTACCGGCGGTGGCGTCACGCTCGCGCTGTTCTTGGTGCTGGTCGCTTTCGTCACCGTATTTCTTACGGTCTTTGGCAAGATGCTCAAGCACCGTGCCGTTGGCTATTGGGCCGCACGCTATGCAAGCGAGTGGGCCGATGAGGATAAGGACGACGTCCTGACTTTTGTGTTGCCCTTCGAGAAGAAGTCCGCTCCTTCGGGTTACGGTGCTCCGGATGCTTCGCCGGCACCTGCACCCGCTCCCGCGACCGAGCCTGAGCCGGCGTCCGAGTCTGAGACGGCATCTGAGCCCGAGCCTGCGCCTGAGCCTGAGCCTGAGCCTGAGCCGGCACCTGCACCTGAGCCGGCGCCTGCACCTGAGTCGGCGTCCGAGCCAAGCTCCGACGAGGAACCTCAGGACGAGTAGCCATGCCGTCTGCCATTTGGGGACGGGGTAGAAATGGTAGAAATAGCGCTTGATAAATGAGCGGGGGCGGACGTGTCGAAACGTCCGCCCCCGCTTTGACATCGCGATGTGGCTATGACTGCGAGATGCCAGCGAATCGATTACTCGTCGTGCTTCTCCTCACGGCGTGCGGCAGCGCGTGCGTCGTGGATGCCCTTGATCGCGGCATGGCGAGCCGTTCGGGCATCATGGATGGCGTCGCGAGCCTCGGCGGTCGTCGCCTTGGCAGAGCGCAACTTGGCGGCCAGATCGGGGTTGGTTTCGGCGACCGCGGTAATCGCGGGGCCGTCGAGCTCCTCTTGCGTGGGCTCGGCCAAAAAGTCGATAGCATACTGGGCGGCCACCATGGAGCCCTTTGCCAGCACGGTCTCGTCGATCTTGTAGAAGCAGGAATGTTGGGCGTACGTGGCGCCAATCTTGGGGTTGCGCGTACCTACAAAGGCGAGCACGCCCGGTACGCGACGCAGGTACTCCGAAAAATCCTCGCCCGAAAGCGTGCCGCGATAATGGCCTTGGCCGGTGGGGCCCAGGCACTTGATTACGGCCTGACGGCAGCGCTCGCTCGAGGCGGCGTCGTTTTCGACCTTGTAGTTGGCGATGGTGTAGTCGGTGAGCTCTGCCTCGGCGCCCAAGGCGGCCGCGGTATGCTCCACGATGCGGCGCATAAGCTCCGGCATTTCCTCGTGGGTCGAATCTCCGTAGGTGCGCACCGTGCCGGCGAGGTAGGCCGTGCCAGCGATAACGTTGCGCGCGGTGCCGCCGTGCAGCTCGCCGACGGTGATGACGGCCGGCTCGTAGGGGCTGATTTCGCGCGAGACGATGGTCTGCAGGGCGTTAACGATCTCGGCGGCAACCATGACGGCGTCGTGGCCGCGCTGGGGCATGGCGCCATGGCACGAGGTGCCGCGGACGTCGATGCGGAACCAGTCGGTATTGGCCATGCGCGGACCGGGCTCGCAGCTCACGGTGCCGGCGTCGACCTCACTCCAGATGTGCGCGGCGTAGGCGCCATCGACGCCGTCGAGCACACCCGTGCCGATCATGAGCTTAGCGCCCTGGCCGTTTTCCTCGCTGGGCTGGAATACGATGCGGACTTCGCCGTGGATGTCGTCGGTCATATGGCGCAGGATTTGCAGCGTTCCGAGCATCATGGCGATATGGCAGTCGTGGCCGCAAGCGTGCATGCAGCCCTCGTTGACGCTGGCGAACTCCTCGCCGGTCTGCTCGGTGACGGGCAGGGCGTCGATATCGGCGCGCAGCAGGATGCGGCGGCGTGGCGTGCCGTCCTCGCGGTAGGCGTCGGGCGCGGTGCCGCGAAGCGTTGCCACCAAGCCGGTCTTGAGCGGACGCTCGTAGGGGATATTCATGGCGTCGAGCTGGTTGGCGATGTCAGAGGTTGTGCGCTCCTCGGCAAGGCTCAGCTCCGGGTGCTTATGGAAGTGCCGGCGCTGCTTGATGATATAGGGCTCAAACTCGGTAGCGATATCTTGGATGGCCGCGGTGACGTCGTCAGCCGCGCGAGCCTCGGTCGCCGCCATAATCTGCTGTGCCTTGGTCTTCGTCATGGTCGATTTGCTCCTTGCTGGGTTGATCGCAAAATCGTACAGGCTCTCTCCAGTATGCCACCTGCCGCTAGGGCTGGTAAAGTTGCCGTTTGCCGCTTGGGGTTTTGTTACAAGGGCGGGGGAGTACACTCGGGGGTGTTGAATTTCCTGCCAGAGATGGGGATGCCCATGCAACATATCGATCGGATTATCCGCTCCAAGAACGTCTTTACCGCGCAAGACGGCATCGATACCGCCCGCGAGCTGGCGATTGCCATCGCAGGCGACCGTATCGTCGCAGTCGGTGCGCCGGATGACGTGATTGCCGCCGCGCCTGCCGCCACGCCGGTTATCGACTACGGCGAGCAGTTTGTCTGCCCCGGTTTCCATGACGCTCATCTGCACTTCTTCCATACCTCGGTCGGTTCCTCGCCGTACATGCTCATGGATATGGGCACGTCCGAGGCGGCGCTGGTGCAACATGCGCTCGAGTTTTCCCAGGATCTGCCTAGTGACGCTTGGGTTGTGACGCAGGGCTGGCGCGATTACCGTTGGGATCCGCCCGAGCATCCTACCAAGGCGTCGCTCGATGTGGCATTCCCCGATCGTCCCTGCGTTATGTATTCGGGCGACGGGCACACGCTGTGGCTCAACAGCCGCGCACTCGATGCACTCGGCGTCACGCGCGACAGCGAGCCACCAGCGGGCGGTAGCTACGAAAAGGACGCAAACGGCGAGCTCACGGGTATTGCTCACGAGGCGGCTGCCATGCAGCTGCTACCGCGCTGCCTTGAGTGGCTGGGCGAGGATCGCATCGCAAGCGCTTACGCCGATCAAATGAGGCGGATGGCCGAGCAGGGCATCACCTCGATATGCGATATGTCGCTCATGCCCATGCCGGGCTGCGATTATATCCGAGACGACGTCTACGACAAACTGCAGGCAGCCGGCAAGTTGGGCATCCGAGCCCATTTGTTTCCCACGCTGCTGGATGACCAATCGCGCTTGGAAGAGCTGCAGGTACGTTACGCGAACAACGCGCTGCTTTCGGCGCCAGGCTTTAAGCAGTTCTTCGACGGCGTGTCGAGCGAACACACGGCCTATCTCACCGAGCCCTATACCAACCCGCGCTTCCCGGGCGATCAAGGTCGCCTGACGGTTCCTGCCGAGCGCATGCGCAAGCTGGTTCTGGCGGCCGCGGAGCGCGGCCATACCGTGCGCATCCACGTCATCGGCGACGGTGCGATTCATGCCGCGCTGGATATCTTCGAGGAGGCCGCCGACCTGTACGGCCTGCCCCAGCACGGCCATAACACGCTCGAGCACCTGGAGAACCTCTTGCCCGAGGACATCGATCGTCTACGCAAGCTTAACGTCGTTGCCTCGAGCCAGCCCTGTCACATTACACTCGACCCGGGCGGCCCCGAGCGCGATCTGGGCCTGGAACGCAGCCGCATCATGTGGCCGTTTGCGACCTATAAGCAGCGCGGCATCCGCCAAGCCTTCGGCACCGATAGCCCCATCACAGCTGTTACAAGCATGAACGTGCTCTACACGGCTATCACGCGCCAGGATCCCAAAAGCCACTGGCCCGAGGGCGGCTGGCTGTCGAGCGAGCGCATCGATGCGGCCACAGCTCTGCGCAACTATACCCTGGGCAGCGCGTACGCAGCGGGCGACGAGCAAAACCTCGGCAGCTTGGAGCCCGGCAAATACGCCGATCTGGTAGTCCTGGACCAAAACCCGCTCACCATCGACCCCCAAGAGCTTCAGGCTACCAAGGTTCAGACCACCTACCTGGCAGGCAACCTCATCTACGAGCGTTAACCCCACATCTCACCCCTCAGTTGCGGTGAAATAGTCCCTAAAATCGGCCTTCAAGCCCAAAAACAGGAACTATTCCACCGCAACTTAAAAGAGCGCGTCTCAACAACGTGCCCCTTTCTTGTTCGCACCATCTGCATCGCCATTTTGCTGCACTGACTTTTCTGAATGCCGGGACCGAATTAGTTAACCTGCCTCCCGTGTGGCTCCGGAGGGGCGGGGCATAAGGTTTATCGCGAGTTCCGCACGAGCCGAAGGCCACTTAATGTGGCCTTCGTGCGAGCAGGACTGCCCGAGCAGGAAACCTTATGCCCCGCCCCTCCGGAGCCACACGGGAGCCACCGCTAAGTTATCCCCCCAGCATTCAGAAAATCTAAGTGCCAAAAAATAAGATTTTTTGACTCCGTGTTGTATAACCCGCCATTCGTGGGTACCATTCAACGCGTACGCAAACAAAAAGGGTTAATTCGCGTGGTATAACCGCGCGGCCCAAAAAGGAGGAGACAAGCATGTCGTCTTTGAAGCCGCTTGCAGATCGTGTTCTGGTCAAGCCCGACGAGGCCGAGCAGAAGACCGCTTCTGGTCTGTATATCGCCAGCAACGCTCAGGAGAAGCCGCAGCGTGGCACCATCGTTGCCGTTGGCGCCGGCAAGGTCAACGACAAGGGTGAGCGCATCCCCATGGACGTCAAGGTCGGTGACGTTGTCATCTACGGTAAGTTCGGTGGCAACGAGGTCAAGGTCGACGGCGAGAAGTATCTGCTGATGCGCGCCGACGACATCTACGCCGTCGTCGAGGCCTAGTCTCGTCAGAATCTCTGATTCGTCTTTGAACGCGCCCGCCGCATAGGACTCGGAAGCGGCGACGCGAGTCACATTTTTTTGGAGGATTACCTACCATGGCAAAGAACATTACGTTCAACACCGATGCCCGCGCTAAGCTTGCCAAGGGCGTCAACACTCTGGCCGACGCCGTTACCGTCACCATGGGCCCCAAGGGTCGCTACGTTGCGCTGCAGCGCACGTTCGGTGCCCCGACCATCACCAACGACGGCGTTTCCGTCGCCAAGGAGATCGAGCTCGAGGACAACATCGAGAACATGGGCGCTCAGCTGGTGAAGGAGGTTGCCACCAAGACCAACGACACCGTGGGTGACGGCACCACCACCGCAACCCTGCTCGCTCAGGCCATCGTCAACGACGGTCTGCGCAACGTCGCCGCTGGCGCCAACCCGCTGGCCATCCGTCGCGGCATCGACAAGGCCGTCAACGCCGCCGTCGCCGAGATGAAGAAGCAGGCCAAGCCGGTCGAGACCAAGGAGCAGATCGCTTCCGTCGGTACCATCTCCGCCGGTGACCCCGAGGTCGGCGAGAAGATCGCCGAGGCCATGGAGGTCGTGGGCAAGGACGGCGTCATCACCGTCGAGGATTCCCAGACGTTCGACATCACCATCGACACCGTCGAGGGCATGCAGTTCGACAAGGGCTATGTCTCCGCTTACTTCGTCACGGATAACGACCGCATGGAGGCCGTGATGAAGGATCCGTACATCCTCATCACCGACCAGAAGATTTCCAGCGTTCAAGACATCATGCCCGTTCTCGAGGCTGTCCAGCGCGCTGGCCGTGGCCTGCTCATCATCGCTGAGGACATCGACGGCGAGGCTCTGCCTACCCTGGTCCTCAACAAGATCCGTGGCGCCCTCAACGTCTGCGCCGTCAAGGCCCCGGGCTACGGCGATCGCCGCAAGCGCATCCTCGAGGACATCGCCGTCCTCACCGGTGGCCAGGCTGCCCTGGACGAGCTGGGCGTGAAGGTCGCTGACATCACCGCCGATATGCTCGGTACCGCTAAGTCCGTCACCATCTCCAAGGACAACACCGTCGTCGTCGGCGGCGCTGGCTCCAAGGAGGCCATCGACGCCCGTATCGCTCAGATCAAGGGTGAGATGGAGAACACCACCTCTGACTTCGACCGTGAGAAGCTCCAGGAGCGCCTGGCCAAGCTCTCCGGTGGCGTTGCCGTCATCAAGGTCGGCGCTGCTACCGAGTCCGAGCTCAAGGAGATCAAGCATCGCGTCGAGGACGCCCTGCAGGCCACCCGCGCTGCTGTCGAGGAGGGCATTGTCGCTGGCGGCGGCGTCGCCTTCATGGACGCTGCTCCTGCGCTCGATGCCGTCGAGATCGATGACCCCGAGGAGAAGATCGGCGTCGACATCGTCAAGAAGGCTCTGACCGCTCCGGTCGCCACCATCGCCAAGAACGCTGGCTTTGAGGGCGCTGTCGTGGTCGACAAGGTCGCCGAGCTGCCCGCCGGCCAGGGTCTCAACTCTGCCAACGGCGAGTGGGGCGACATGATCGAGATGGGCGTCCTCGACCCCGTCAAGGTCAGCCGCGTCACCCTGCAGAACGCTGCTTCTGTCGCCAGCCTGATCCTCATCACCGAGGCCACCGTCTCCGATGTGCCCAAGAACACTCAGCTTGAGGACGCAATCGCTGCTGCTACCGCTGGTCAGCAGGGCGGCGGTATGTACTAAGGCCGACAAGGTCTAGAACTCCCACCGGAAATCCGGGGGCGTGACGGGGTTTCTCTCCGGAACGTCCTCGGACATGCAAAGAGGCTCTGCATCGCGCTTCGCGCTGCGGAGCCTCTTTGCGGAATGTTCCGGAGAGAAACCCCGTCACGCCCCCGGATCCCCTGCGTTTACGGCCTTGAGGTCGGCGTGGGCGGAGAATGTGGTTGATGGGGATACGTGTCCCTTTCGCTGTTTCGCGGCTTTGCCGCGAAAAGCGCGTTACTTTGGGATGGGTGGGGAACGTGGTTGTTGCGGCAGCTGATCCCCACCATAAATTACCCTCGGCATACTTGCGCGAACGATTGCTCGTGCTACACTTGCAATTGCTGTTTCAGGGCGGGGTGGAATTCCCCACTGGCGGTAAATCGGGCGGTGTCAAAGGGGCACCGTGGCGCAGGCGAGGTGTCTGCGACCGAGCCGATGAGTCCGCGACCCGTGCGTGTGTTGGTTCGCATGTCGGCTGAACTGGTGAGATCCCAGTACCAACGGTTAGAGTCCGGATGAAAGAGGCAGGTGATCTTATGTCTGAACAGTCGCAGCATATCCATTTTGAGAACACGAATAGGTGGAGCACCAAACAGCTCGTTACCATGGCGTTGATGTGTGCCTTGAGCGCGTTGTTTATGTATGTGCAGCTACCCATCCTTCCCTCGGCGCCGTTTTTGACGTATGACCCGTCGCTGGTGCCGGCGATGGTGTGCGGGTTTGCGTACGGCCCTGGTGCCGGCACTGCCGTTGCCGCCATGGCGATCGTTATCCATGCGCTCACCACGGGTGACTGGGTCGGCGCGCTTATGAACCTGGTTGCCACGCTGGGCTACATTCTGCCTGCGGCTATCGTCTATCAGAAGATGCATACCTATAAGGGTGCCGTGATTGGCCTGGTGCTCGGCGTTATTGCCGCTACGGCGTTGTCTATGGTCGCAAACCTTACCATTGGCGTATGGTTCTGGTATGGCTCGGTCGATGTGATCGCCCCGCTCATGATTCCTGCCGTGCTGCCGTTCAACCTTATCAAGACCGTGCTTAACTCGGTGTTGACACTGGCGGTGTATAAAGCGGTCTCCAACCTCATCACGCCTAAAAAGGACCAGGTCAAAGGCCGCGCATGATTGAGTGTCGGGGCGTTTCCTTTAGCTATGACGGTGCCGTACCGGCGCTCGACGGCGTCGATCTGAATATCGAGGACGGCGAGTATTTCTGCATCCTCGGTGGCAATGGGTCGGGCAAGTCGACGTTTGCCAAGCATCTGAATGCACTGTTGCAGCCCGATGTGGGCACGGTACGCATCAACGGCATGGATGCGTCCGACCCCGAGCTGGTCTACGACATTCGTTCGACCGCGGGCATGGTGTTCCAGAATCCCGATGATCAGCTGGTGGCAACGCTTGTCGAAGATGACGTTGCGTTTGGTCCCGAAAACCTTGGCGTGCCATCGGCGCAAATTGCGCAGCGCGTACGTGAGGCGCTGAAGGGCGTGGGCCTGGTGGGCTTTGAGCGCCACGAGACCCATGCGCTTTCGGGTGGCCAAAAGCAACGCGTGGCGCTTGCCGGCGTGCTTGCCATGGAACCGCGCGTTCTCATTTTGGACGAGGCTTCCTCGATGCTCGATCCGCGTGGACGTAAGGGCCTCATGAAGGCTTGCCGCGCGTTGCACGCTCGCGGTATGACCATCGTGATGATTACGCACTTTATGGAAGAAGCCGCCGAGGCCGATCGTGTCGCGGTGTTTCGGGCGGGGCACGTTGCCATGCTCGGTACGCCCGAGGAAATTTTGACGCGGGCGGATGAGCTTGCGCAGCTCAACCTGGATATGCCGGAGTCGTGTCGTCTGGGCATGGCGCTTCGTACGAAGGGCGTGCCTGTTCATGCGCAGGTGCGCGAGGTGGATATGGTCGCTGAGATTGCGCAGGCTTATGCCGAGCGAAGTGGGGCAGACACCGCGGGACAGTCTTCCGCATCCCAGTTGGAAATCGCTGACGGCACTGTTCCGGTAGACAACGAGGACAACGCGTCGGAGCCCGTCATCGAACTATCCCATGTTTCGTACAGTTATTCGCTCAGTCCGCGCGAGCGCCACCGCTGGCACAAGCGCTCGGCCACTGCGGACAAATCGAACAAACAGGCTCTCTGGGGAAACGACCCCAGCAGCCCGTGGGCGCTGCGCGATGTATCGCTGACGGTGCGTCGCGGCGAGTTCCTGGGCTTGGCAGGTCATACCGGTTCGGGTAAGTCGACGCTGGTCCAGCATCTCAACGGTTTGATTCGCCCCCAGGAGGGATCCGTTCGCGCGCTGGGGCTCGATCTGTCAAACAAGAAAGACGCCGCCGCGGTTAAGGCCAAGGTCGGCGTGGTGTTTCAATATCCTGAGCGTCAGCTGTTTGCCGAAACCGTGGCGCAGGACGTGGCGTTTGGTCCGCATAACCTTGGCTTGCCGCAAGATGAAGTCGACCGTCGTGTCGAGTCATCGCTCTCGCGCGTGGGCCTCGACCTTTCCACGGTCGGCGACAAGAGTCCCTTTGAGCTTTCGGGCGGTCAGCAACGGCGCGTGGCATTCGCCGGCGTGCTCGCCATGGAACCTGAGGTGCTGGTGCTCGATGAACCCATGGCGGGGCTCGACCCGGCTGCGCGCAGGGATTTCTTAGGGCTCATCGATCGACTCCATCGCGAGGGCCTGACCGTTGTCATGGTTTCGCACAGCATGGATGACCTGGCCAATTGCTGCGACCGCATCGTCGTGATGAACGAGGGCGCGGTGTTTGCCGAGGGCACGCCCGCTCAGGTTTTTGCGCATGCGGATGAGCTTAAATCAATCGGCTTGGGTGTTCCCGCTGCCCAGCGCATGGCGCTGGCGCTTGCGAAGGCAGGCGTGCCGCTGCGCTTTGACGGCCTCTATACGGTTGAGTCGCTGGCAGACGAGTTGGTAGACCTGCTAATCGGTCGCTCGGGCGGTCCTTCTAACGTCGCGGACATTGCTAATTCCAAGACGGTCGCGCGAGAGGAGGGCTGCTGATGGAGGCGTTTTCGTTTGGCAGTTACTATCCCGGCGATAGTGCAATCCACCGCCTGGACCCGCGAACCAAGTTGCTCTTGGGCTTTGTGTTTCTGATCACGACGCTCACGGTCAGTGGCTTCCGCGGACTGGCCCCGGTCGCAATTTTCGTTGTGCTGACCTATGCCGTGTCTCGGGTGCCGGTTCGTCGCGTTCTGTCGTCGATGGCGCCGCTGCTGGCAATCGTCGTCGTGGTCGCGGTGCTCAACTTGTTTACCGATCAGAGTGGGCGCATCCTGTGGCAGCTCGGCTTTCTGCAGATAAGCGAGGGCTCACTGCGTTCTGCCGCCTTTATGGCGTGCCGCCTGACGTTGATGATGGCCGGTATGAGCGCCATTACACTCACCACGCCGACGCTCGACCTCACCGCGGGCTTTGAGCGCCTGCTCGCGCCGTTTGCGCGTGTGGGACTTCCTGCGCACGAGCTCGGCATGATCATGGGTATCGCGCTACGCTTTATGCCGCAGTTTGCCACTGAGATGAAGCAGACGGCCGATGCACAGGCAAGCCGCGGCGCGCGCGTGACGGGCGGTCCGCTCGGCGGCGTGCGTATGCTCGGCAGTGTGGCGATTCCGCTGTTCACGGGCGTGTTCCGTCATGCCGAGACGCTTTCGGCCGCCATGGATGCACGCTGCTATCACGGCGAGCAGGGCCGCACGCGCCTGCATGCGCTTGCATTTGGCCGCGGCGATGCGTTGGCGGCGGTGGTGACGGCGTTGCTGCTCATCTGCGTCATCGTTATCAATCTTCAACTTGTTTAGGCGCGATTCGGGCGCAAGAAAGGGGTCCCTATGACCGACAACGACCGCACGGCTCAGCTTGAGCGCGCCTGTTCGTATCTCAGGCGCATTCCGGCGTGGTATCTGGCCACGACCGATGCAAGTGACGGGCATCAGCCTCGCGTGAGGCCGTTTTCGTTTGCCATGGTCGATGACGGTAAGTTGTGGTTTTGCACGTCGCGCGACAAGGACGTGTGGGCGGAGCTGAGTGCGAATCCCAAGTTTGAGGTATCGGGCTGGAAGCCGGGGGAATGTTGGATCGTATTGACCGGCGAAGCCGCACTTGAGGACGACGCAGTTGCGAGCGACAAGGTGCGTCAAGCGGGCTTTAAGCACATGGTGGGCATTGGCGAGGAACACGAGAGTGCCAACGACGGCCGCCTTGCTTTCTTTTCGGTCCGCAATATTGCCGCGCGCTTCTGTGATATCGACGGCAGCGAGGAGCGCCTGGAGCTCTAGCTCGCACAAACCAGGTTCCCAAACTAACTAGTACAGGAGGAAACGTGGACGGATTGAATACGGTGTTGGAGTATCTGACGTCGGTGCCGGCATGGTATTTGGCGACGAGCGTTGACGGACAGCCTCATGTGCGTCCGTTTTCGTTTGCGCAGATCCAGGATGGCAAGCTGTGGTTTGTAACAGCGCGCACCAAAGATGTGTGGCAAGAGCTACTGCAAAACCAGCGCTTTGAGGCCACGAGTTGGTGGCCGGGCCATGGCTGGCTCATCTTGCGCGGGCGTGCCGGCTTGGATGACCGGGCTTTAGACGAAATGCGCGAAGCCGGGTGGAAGCATCTAGAGCACCTGGGCGAGCACTATGAGGGGCCTAACGACCCCACGCTCGTCTTCTTTAGCGTCGAGGATCCCGAGGCTTTTATCTGCAATCACGACGAATGGGTGCCGGTCGAGCTCTAGCCGGCTGGCTCATCCTAACAACTTGGTTTTCGCATGGGCGGGCCCCGTATTGCCCGGTGCCGTTAGGAGCGCCGGTCAATACGGGGCCCGCTCCATTTGTCAATTCCTTCAAGCGAATGTGTCGGGATTGTTTCAATGCATGAATATGCAAGCCATTTACGTGTTCATGCATCTTTTGGTGCTAAAGTTTCAACCCACTTCATAACGAGCACTGCGAAATGCGCATCGGTGCATAAATCGCAGACAAGGAGTCTGATATGTCATTGAAGGTTGGAATCGTCGGCGCGGCTGGATATGCCGGAGCCGAGCTCATTCGCCTCGTGCTCGGCCATCCCGAGTTTGAACTTGTCGCCATTACGTCCAACGCCGATGCCGGCCAGCCGCTGTCCGCGGTATATCCGAGCTTTGCTGGCGTGAGCGATCTGCTTTTTACCACGCACGATGCCCCCGAGCTTAAGAGCTGCGATGCGGTTTTTCTTGCCGTGCCGCACACGGCTGCCATGGCACAGGTGCCCGCGCTGCTTGCATCGGGCGTCTCCTGCTTTGATCTTTCGGCCGACTACCGCCTGAACGACGCGTCCGTCTTTGAGACGTGGTATGCCGCCGAGCATACGAGCCCCGAGCTGCTCAAGACCCGTGCCTTTGGCCTGCCCGAGCTATTCTGCCGGGACTTGGAGACCGCCGCATCCGACCATGCCGACGGCAAACCCGTGCTGGTCGCCTGCGCCGGTTGCTATCCCACCGCAACGAGCCTTGCCGCCGCGCCCGCCGTGCGCGCTGGCTGGGTTGCCCAGAGCGGCCCCGTGATCGTTGATGCCATCAGCGGTGTGACGGGTGCCGGCAAGTCCTGCAATGCTCGTACGCATTTTTGCAGCGCTGACGAGAACTTGGAGGCCTACGGCGTGGACAAGCATCGCCACACGCCCGAGATTGAGCAAATCCTTGGCCTGACCGATCGCGTCGTCTTCACCCCGCATCTGGCACCGCTCAAGCGCGGCCTGCTCTCCACGGTGACGCTGCCGCTCACGCCGCAGGCCATCGACTCCCTGGCTCTTGAGGATGTCGTCGACTATTACAAGCAGTTCTACGCTGGACGCACCTTTGTGCGCGTGCTCGATGCCGGCCAGCAGCCCAAGACGGCTTCGGTCGTCGGCACCAACGCCGCCCAGATTGGCCTTGCGTTCAACAAACGCGCGGGCGTGCTGGTGGCGACGGGCGCCATCGACAATCTGTGCAAGGGCGCTGCGGGCCAAGCGGTCCAGTGCGCCAATATCGTCTTTGGCTTTGACGAGCGACGAGGCTTGCCCACAGTGGCGTGCCCGGTGTAGCACATTCGATTGTTAACGATTTGGTAGTCGGGCATCGAGTGGGGCGCCACTCTTAAGCTGGTCTCATGATCACGACTGGCATGGCGCACCAACCGATGTCCGTTTTTTGTTTGACATAAGGAGTCATAAAGACGATGAATACCGAGCTGTTTGATATCAAGATTCGCGCCGTCGAGGGTGGCGTTACGGCTGCGGCTGGTTTTAAAGCTGCGGGCATCCACGCTGGGTTCCGCAAGAACCCCGAGCGTCTGGATTACGCGCTCGTCGTGCCCGATAAACCCTGTCCCGGTGCCGGCGTGTTTACTACCAATCGCTTTTGCGCGGCGCCCGTGCAAGTGAGCCGTGCCAACCTGGGCGGTGCCGACAAGGGTTACGGTATCATCGCCGGCGTTTCGGTCAACTCTGGCAATGCCAACGCCGCCACGGGTGAGACCGGCCTTGCATGCGCGCGCGAGACGTGCAGCATCGCATCGCAGGTCATCGGCTGCGAGCCCCGGCAGATTCTGGTTGCCTCCACGGGCGTGATTGGCCAGATTCTGCCGATCGACACGTTTGAGACCGCCATTCCTGCTGCCTACGAGGCGCTCTCCGCCCACGGTGGCGCCGATGCCGCTCGCGCCATCATGACGACTGACACGCACTCCAAGGAGTACGCCGTGTCCTATGTCAGCGAGGCTGCGGGTCATGCGGGCAATGTCTATACGGTGGGCGGCATGTGCAAGGGCTCGGGCATGATCATGCCCAATATGGCCACCATGATCGCGGTCATTACTACCGATGCCCCCGTCGAGCCGGCGGCGCTCCACGCCCTGTTGCTCTCGACCGTTAAGCAGACCTTCAATAAGGTGACGGTCGATTCCGATACCTCGACCAACGACACCTGCATCATGCTTGCTTCTGGCGCTGCTGCCGCTGATACCGAGGCTATCGTCGAGGGCACTGATGCCTTTGACGAACTGTCCTTTGCCGTGCACGAGGTGTGCGAGAGCCTGGCGCGCAACATCGCGGCCGATGGCGAGGGTGCGTCAAAGCTCGTGACGGTTAACGTCACCGGCGCCGCCAACGACGAGGAAGCCGATATCGCCGCCCGTGCCGTCGCCAACTCGCCGCTCGTCAAGACCTGCATCGCCGGCCACGATTGCAACTGGGGCCGCGTTGCCATGGCGCTCGGCAAGTGCGGCGTGAAGTTTAATCAGGAAGACGTTTCCATCGACATGATGGACATGCCTGTCTGCCGCGACGGTCTGACTGTTCCCTTTGACGAGGACGAGGCTCTGCGACGTTTTGAGGCGCCCGAGATCGTGATCTCGGCCGACCTGGGTGCAGGCGACGCGGCAACGACCGTGTGGACCTGCGACCTCACGCACGAGTACATCTCCATCAACGGCGACTACCGTTCCTAGATTCCCGACACGCTGCGCATCTTGCCGCATTGCGGACAGCGAAGCACGGCGTGATAACGATACGAAAGACGAGGCAGATTATGAAATTCGCACGCGACTGTCGTTCGAGCGAATCCAACGAAGCAACCGCGCAGCTGCTGTTCGAAGCGCTGCCGTGGATTAAAAACCTGACCGGCAAGACGGTCGTTATCAAGTATGGCGGAGCCGCCATGGTCGATGAGCAACTGCGCTGCGACGTGATGAGCGACATCGTTTTGCTCAAGATCATCGGCATGCGCCCCGTCATCGTGCATGGCGGCGGCAAGGCTATTAACGAGGCGCTGAGCCACTATGACATCCCTGTCGAATTTAAGAACGGGCAGCGCGTGACTACGCCGGCGACCATGGATATCGTGCGCGAGGTGCTGGGCGGCAAGGTTAACCAGGAGCTGGTCGCTGCCATCAACCACCACGGTAATTTGGCCGTAGGCGTGTCGGGCAGCGATGCCGGCACGCTCATCGCCGAGCCGCTCGACCCCGAACTCGGTCGCGTGGGCAAAGTGACGCGCGTCAACACCGACTATATCGAGCGCTTGCTCGATAGCGAGTACATTCCCGTCATCGCTACCGTCGCGGCGGGGGAGGACGGCGGCTTCTTCAACATCAATGCCGATACCGCCGCCGGCGCCGTTGCGGCGGCGCTTCATGCGCACAAGGCGATTTTTTTGACCGACGTCGACGGTCTGTACAAGGACTTTAGTGATAAGGACTCGCTCATCTCCAACCTGACGCTCGACGAGGTCAACGAGATGCTCTACGGCGGAGAAGTCGACAAGGGCATGATTCCCAAGCTGCGCGCCGCCGTCGATGCGCTTGCTGCTGGCGTGTTCCGAGCCCACATCATCAACGGCACGACGCCGCACTCGCTGCTGCTGGAGCTGCTGACCGATGCTGGCGTCGGTACCGTGATCCACTCCACCGAGACGGCCTACGAGTTCGATACGCATCCGCATCCGCTTTCGACGTTTGCGGCGCGTCTGACCGAGAACCTCGACGAGGTCGAGAAGCTCCAGACGGTCTAGCCGACCCGTGGTCGTCGCGTCCCTGCACCCATAGCCCTGCGCCGTACGGCGCCCAACGAAAGGCATCTCATGTCACTTGCAACTCAGCAATCGCTCGAATCCCATTACGTTATGCATACCTTTGGTCGCTCGCCGGTAGAGTTTGTCGAAGGTCACGGTATGAAGCTCATCGGTGACGATGGTCGTGAGTATCTCGACTTTCTCGCTGGTATCGGTGTGTGCAGCCTTGGCCACGGCAACCCTGCAGTGCTCTCGGCGCTCGAGGCTCAGACCAAAAAGCTTCTGCATGTGTCTAACTACTTCTACATCGAGCAGCGTGGCCAGGTCGCGGCGCTGCTGTCCAAGCTCGCTAACGACGACGTGGACAGTGCACGCGTGATTGCCGATGCCATTGCTGCCGGCGACGAGACCACGGCAGCTGCGCTCGGCGCTCCGACGGCGGGCGAGCAGGTGTGGGAGACGTTCTTTGCCAATTCCGGTGCCGAAGCCAACGAGGGCTCGATGAAGCTTGCACGTTTGTACGCCAAGCGTGCCGGCAACGGCGGCAACACCATCGTATGCATGCGCGGCGGCTTCCACGGCCGTACACTCGAGACCATTGCCGCCACCATGCAGGATTGGCTGCAGAATAGCTTCCGTCCGCTGCCGGGCGGTTTTGTGGCCTGCAGGCCCAACGATGTCGACGAACTGCGTTCGATCTTTAAGCAGCTGGGGAGCGAAATTTGTGCCGTGATGCTCGAGCCGATCCAGGGCGAGAGCGGTGTGCACCCCATGACCGAGGAGTTTATGGCGGCAGCGCGCGACCTGGCACACGAGGTGGGCGCCGTGTTTATCGCCGACGAGGTCCAGTGTGGCATCTTCCGCTCCGGCAAGCCGTTTGCATTCCAGATCTATGGCGTGGAGCCCGACATTATGAGCCTTGCCAAGGGCATTGCCGATGGCGTGCCCATGGGTGCCGTGGTGGCAAAGAAGGAGATCGCCGACGTGTTTAAGCCCGGTGATCACGGTTCGACCTTTGGCGGTAGCTGCTTGGCTGTCGCGGCGTGCGCCGCGACGCTCTCCGCGCTCGTGCGCGGCGATTATGGCGAGCATGCTGCCAAGGTGGGTGCTTATATGGAGGCAAAGCTCGCCAAGCTTCCGCACGTGGTTGAGGTTCGTGGACGCGGCCTGATGCTCGGCTGCGACCTGGATGACGCTGCGGGCGATGCGCATGATATTGTTGCCCGCGCGCTGGCCGCCGGCGCCGTGATTAACGCTACTGGTGCCCACACGCTGCGTTTCCTGCCGCCGCTTGTCTGCGAGGAAGCCGACGTGGACAGCCTGATCGAGATTTTGTCGGACGTTTTGGCCTAACACAACGCAATAACTCAATTTGGACCGGGTTCCGGACTGCGGACGTGCCATATGCGGCACGATTCAGCGGTCTGGAGCCCGTTTTGTTGTCGATTTACCATGGCTGGGATAGGCCGTGTGCAAAAAGTGGCAAATATGAGTATGGGCACTAACTTCGTAACATATAAATTGGGCGTTTTTAGATGAGTTGGGCCACATATGTCCAGTTTTGCAGTAACTAAATTGGCTTAACTGGACTATCAGTCGTCGTTCTAATGTCGGATTTGCCTTTTATGACTTCGAAAACGCTGCTACCAAAAAGGTAGCAGTACTCATATTTGGCATTTTTTGCACACGGGTATTCGCCAAGGGTCCATTTCGCCGCCCGCTTTCGCTTCGGGCCTGCGGCCCTCGCGTGCTGCGCTGGAAAACGCTTGCGCGTCTCCTCGGCTCCGCACCCTGGCGGGTTCGAATCCCTCTGCGATGGGCCCAAAAAGGAAAGGCCCCCATCGCTGGGAGCCTTTTCAATCAAGTGGTGGGCGATGAGGGATTCGAACCCCCAGCCTTGTGCGTGTAAAGCACCTGCGCTAACCGTTGCGCCAATCGCCCGCAGGGATTGAGTATAGCGGAAACCCCGTGCTGTTCATCGCTAATTCATAACGAAACTTACGCGGCGACTTCGGCGCCCTTGTCCTCGTCGATAAAGAAGCGCTTGTACCAGATGAGGAACGTCAGCGTGGTATAGATCTTGCGCTGGTTGAGCGCGCGACCCTCAAAGTGATCGTCAAGCAGTTTCATGAGCGCATCGGTGTCAAAGAAATCGGCAGCCCATGGTGCGGTGAAGTATTCCTTTACGTAGTCGTAGTACTTTTGCTCGCGCAGCCAGAACTTGACCGGTACGGGGAAGCCCACCTTCTTGCGCGTTGCCCACTCGTCGGGCAGTGTGCGGTTGGCAGCGTGACGCAGAACGAGCTTGCAGCCTTCTTCGTTAACACGGTAGTTGGCGGGAATGTGCTCGGCAAACTCCATGACCTTCTTGTCCAGGAACGGGACGCGAAGCTCCAGAGAATGCGCCATGCACATCTTGTCTGCCTTGAGCAAGATGTCGCCCGGCAGCCACATGTTCATATCCAGGTATTGCTTCTTAGAAAGCTCGCAGCAATCGGGAACCTGCTTGTAGTACTCGGCGCACATTTCGGCGGCGTTCTTGCCGGTGTCATAAGCGGGCTTGAGCACCTCGTCGACCTCGGAGGGATTGAACACCTTTGCCTGACCCACATACCAGCGCTCGGGAACCTCGGCGCATTTCGTCAGGAAGTTGTGGCCCTTAAAGTAGGGGAGATGCTGAACGAGCGAGCCCAGGGCGCGACGTACGCCGAGCGGCACGCGCTTCTTAAAGGAGCGCATCTCGGGGGTGTCCTCGTACCACTCGTAGCCGGCAAACAGCTCGTCGGCACCCTCGCCCGAAAGGACGACGGTGACCTCCTCGGAAGCCATCTGCGCCAGATAGTACAGAGGCACGCTGGACAGGTTTGATTGCGGCTCGTCCATGTGATACTGGATATCGGGCAATGCATCGAAGAACTCGTCGGCGGTAATCATCTTGCGCACGTTCTTGATGCCCAGCTTGTCGGAAAGCTCGGCAGCGTAGTTGGTCTCGTTGAAGTTCTTGTAATCAAAGCCGACAGAATACGTGGTGTCGGGCATGAGACAGGCGGCAATGTAGCTGGAATCGACACCGCCAGAAAGGAACGAGCCCACCTTAACATCGGCGATTCGGTGCGCAGCGACGCTTTCGTGCACGACCTTGTCGCACTCGTCCACGTACTCCTCGAAGGTCTTGGAGTTGTCGTCGGTGAAGTCACAGCTCCAGTAACGCTTGATGTCCATGGTGTTGGTCGTCAGGTCATACGTAAAGCAATGCGCCGGGGCAAGCTTGAACACGCCCTTAAAGAAGGTCTCCTCCGTGGCGGGGAACTGCAGCGTCAGGTAGGGGCGCAGCGCGTCGTGGTTGACAGCCTTCTCAAACTTGGGATGGTCCAGGAAGCTCTTGATCTCGGAGCCAAACAGCAGCGAGCCATCGGATGCCTGGTAGTAATAGAACGGCTTGATACCAAAGATGTCACGAGCACCAAAGAGTTTGTTCTTGTTCTGGTCGTGAATCACGAACGCGTACATGCCGCGCAGACGGTTGACCAGGTCCTCGCCCCACTCCTCGTAACCGTGTACCAGGACTTCGGTATCAGCGTTGCAGTGGAAGGCGTAGCCGGCCGCCTCCAGCTCGGCACGAAGCTCCTGGAAGTTGTAGATCTCTCCGTTGAAGACAATCGTGACCTTGCCGTCGTCGCTCGACATGGGCTGGGCTCCAGCTTCGGAGAGATCGAGAATCGAAAGACGACGAAAACCAAGGGCAACGTTGTCGACGATATGCTGGCCGCCCATATCGGGACCACGGTGGATGATGCGATTCATCATGGCCGTGAGAACCAGCTCACTCTGTTCATCTGTACCGGTAAAACCGACAAAACCGCACATGCAAGATCCTTTCTGCTGACGGCTCAGGTGTACTGCCGCAAGGATTGCGGCAGCTGATGTCAAATAATCTTTACTATCATGCCAATCTTTTGTTTCGTGTTAGGGCATAAGCGCCGAGCGAACCGAAAAAACCACGTCCCGATCTTCAGGCGAAGCGGCGGGACGTGGTTGCGAACGCTATGTTAAAGAACAGCACCCAGATTTCCTTGGTTTTACACGGGGTGAACACTGTTGCCATTTATTAGACCACGGCACAGTCCATGCAATTTTTTAGAAGGCTGTGATGCGCGCAAGGTCAGGTGGCATATTAGGATGGTTGATAATACAGAATGTTTCATCGTTTCTGCCGCGGGACGCCTTCTGCCCTTTAAGGTTGAATTTAGCGAGAGAGGTCTTTGTATGTCGAGTCCGACACAAGAGAAGCTAACTCTGATGCGCTATATAGAGTTGCTCGAGGAAGATGACCTTGTTGTTTCCAGACCGAGCGCTTCGTGCGACCAGCGCATTGAGTTTGCGACTGATGACTCGCGCCAGGTGCGTCCGGGCACGTTGTTTGTCTGCAAAGGCCGTGCGTTTAAGCGCGAGTACCTGCTTTCGGCAATCGCCGATGGCGCCGTGGCCTACGTTTCCGAGGTCGATTACGATGTTGATCTTCCCGCGGTGATTGTGAGCGATATTCGTCGCACGCTCGCCGTGGTGGCAGATGCCTTTTATGGGCACCCGTCGGGTAAGGTGAAGGTCTGCGCCTTTACAGGCACCAAGGGCAAGTCGACCTGCAGCTTTTATCTGCGCGGCATCCTCGCCAACGAGGCCAAGCTTACGGGCTGTCATCGACCCGCTCTTAATACGGGCATTGAGTTCGACGACGGCATCGAGACGGGCCCTTCCAAGCTGACGACCCCCGAATCCTTCCTGCTGCAGTCTCGCATCGCACATGCTGTGGAGGCGGGTGCCCCGTGGCTGGTTATGGAGGCATCGAGCCAGGGCCTCAAATACGAGCGCACGGGCAAGGTCGCCTTTGAAGTCGGCGCCTTTACCAATATCGGCGAGGATCACATTTCGCCGATTGAGCATCCGACGCTCGAGGATTACTTTGCCAGCAAGCTCAAAATCTTCTTGCAGAGCCGTTTTGCCGTGGTCAATCTCGATATGGATAAGGTCGATCGCGTGCTCGAGGCGGCATCTCGTTGCGAACGTACGGTGACGTTCTCCCTGACCGACGAGCGTGCCGACGTGCTTGCGCTGGCGATTCGCAATGGCGACTGCGGCGTGGTGGCAACGGTGCGCACGCCCCGTTTTACGCGTGACATTGTGATTCCCACGCCGGTTAAGTTCAATGTCTCCAATGCGCTTGCCGCTATTGCCTGCGCCGAGGCCCTGGGCATTTCCGAAGAGGGTATCGTCCATGGCTTTGAGGGCGTCTTCGTTCCTGGCCGCATGGAACTCTATCCGTCCGTATCGGGCAAAATCCTGGGAATCGTCGATTTTGCACATAACGGCATGAGCCTCGAGACGCTCCTGCGTGACTTGCGCGAGAACTATCCCGAGCGCGAGCTAGCGGTTGTATTTGGCGCTACGGGCGGTAAGGGTGTCGATCGACGCACCACGATGGGCATCGCCGCTGGCAAGTATGCCGACCGAATCGTGATTACCGAGGATGACCCCGGCCCCGAGGATGTCGAGGATATCTGCGCCGAGATCGCGCGCAACGTTCAAGCGCAGGGAAATGATAACTGGCAAATCGTGACTGATCGCGTTGCCGCTATCGAGACTGCCGTGCGCGAAACCGTCCGTCCTGCCGTGGTCATCGTGACCGGTAAGGGCGAGGAAGAGTGTATGCTGCGCAAGAACGGACCCGAGCCTTGTGAGCGCGACGGTTCGATTCTCAAGCGCACCCTTGCGGCGTACGACGCCTAGACCAGCCCCTTCTATGTAAACGGAGTGACCATGTCCCACAACATCCTGCCGACCGTTGCCGAGCTTTCGGGCGAGGTGCGCGAGCGTCTTGCCAAGGTCAAGTATGTCTTTACCGATCTGGACGCCACAATGCTCGCCCCCGGCTCGTGCGTGCTGCGCGATAACGACGGCAATCCCTCGACCAAGCTCGTCGAGGCGGTTGTCGCGCTCGCCCGTGCCGGCATCCAGGTGGTCCCCACCTCGGGTCGCAATCGCACCATGATCCACGAAGACGCCCGCGTGCTCGGTCTCAACTCCTACATCGGCGAGATGGGCGGTCTGGTCATGTACGACCTCAAGGCCAACGACTGGGAGTACCTGACGGGCGACATGCCCTACGACCCCGCCTGCGGTCTCACGCCGCACCAGGTGATCGAGCAGACCGGTGTGTGCGAGAAGATCCTTGCCCGCTGGCCGCACAAGATCGAATACCACAACGACATGTCGACCGGCTACAAGTACCGTGAGGTCACCGTCGGCATGCGCGGCGATGTGCCCGACGATGAGGTCCAGGCCATCCTGGACGAGGCCGGCTGCGGTCTGGTCTGGGCTTGCAACGGCCATCTGACTCACCTGTCCAAGCCGACGACGCTCGAGCTTAATCGCGTCGAGGACGGCCGCGCCTTCAACATCAATCCGGCGGGTCTCAACAAAGGCGTTGCCATTGCGCGCTTCTGCGAGCACCTGGGGATCGAGCGCGAGGAGACGCTTGCGCTCGGCGACTCCGAGTCCGACTTCTACATGGCCGACCATGTTGGCATGTTCTGCCTGGTCGAGAACGGTCTGACGAGCGCCGGTGCCCCGGAGTTCTTGGACGCCTGCGACAATGCCTATATTACGCGCGGCAAGATTGTCGACGGTTGGGTGGCAACGGCCGAGCTGCTGGTCGCAGCCCGTTCGTAGCGCGACGCATCACGAGTGGTCGCATTTTTCGAGAGAGAATCTGGTGAGGTAATGTCCGATATCGATAATATGGCCGGGGACACGCGTCCGATCGGCGTGTTCGACTCGGGCTTGGGCGGCTTGACGGTCGCGCGAGCGATCGCAACGGCACTTCCGCACGAGTCCGTCTACTATTTCGGTGACACTAAGCGCTGCCCTTATGGCACCCGCACCGAGGACGAGGTTCGCTCGTTTGCGCTGCAGGCGGGCCGCTGGCTATCGAGGCACGACGTTAAGATCATGGTCATCGCCTGCAACACGGCGACCGCCGCGGCCTTGCGTTTGGCTCAGCAAGTGCTTGACGTTCCCGTGATCGGCGTGATCGCCCCGGGCGCACGCGCCGCCATCAACAGCACGCGTACGCGTCGCGTGGGCGTGCTCGCCACCAACCTCACCATTCGCTCGGGCGCCTACACGCGCGCCATCCAGGATTTGGATGCTGGTGTCGATGTGTATGGCTGCCCGGCTTCGAGCTTTGTCGAGGTCGTCGAGCACGAGCTCGCCTCGGGCGCGCATCTGCAGGAGCAGTGGCTCGAGAACGAGGATATTTTTGATACGCCAGCCGTTCGCGCGCTGGTCGGCGCCACAGTCGAGCCGCTGCACGATCGTGGCATCGATACCGTGGTACTCGGCTGTACGCACTTCCCGCTGCTGGTGGGTCCCATCCGCCATGCGCTAGGACCCGGGGTGCGCGTGGTGAGCTCTGCCGAGGAGACCACCCGCGAGCTGACCGATATCCTCACGCGCCGTGAGCAGCTAGCGGGCGATACCGCCGAGCCACAGCATCGCTTTGCCACCACGTCTGACAACATTGCCGAGTTTGCGGTGGCGGGTAGCTTTATCTTTGGCCAGCCGCTTAAAAGCATCGAGCATGTCGATATCGACGAACTCGGTTAGGCTCGCAATGTCGCCGGAGGCTTCGCTACATCTTTTGCCGAAAGGATAGTTCCATGGAATACATGCAGGTCAACCGCGCCAACGGCCGCGCCGTCAACGAGCTGCGCCCCGTTAAGCTCACCCGCGGCGTCATGAAGCACGCCCACGGCTCGTGCCTGGCTGAGTTCGGCGACACGCGCGTACTGTGCGCCGCCACCATCGAGGAGGGTGTGCCTGGTTGGCGCAAGGGCGCCAAGGCCGGCTGGGTAACGGCGGAATATGCGATGCTACCGGCCTCGACCGGTAAACGCTGCAAGCGCGAGCATGCCAACCGCAAGGGCCGCTCCATGGAGATCGAGCGGCTTATCGGCCGCAGCCTGCGTACCGTCGTCAATATGAAGGCGCTCGGCGAGTACACCGTTACCGTCGACTGCGATGTGATCTAGGCCGATGGCGGCACGCGTACGGCGAGCATTACCGGCGCCTGGGTGGCGCTGCACGACGCCCTTGCCATGTGGGTCGAGGCGGGCAAACTCGAGCGCATCCCGCTCACGGGCCAGGTTGCCGCCATTTCCATGGGCGTCGTCGACGGCAACACCCTGCTCGACTTGGATTATTCCGAGGACAGCCACGCCGAGGTCGACATGAACCTCGTCGCCACCGATTCTGGTGAGATGATCGAACTCCAGGGTACCGGCGAGCAGGCGCCCTTCGACCGCAAGCGTCTCAACGCCCTGCTCGACCTGGGCGATAAGGGTATCGCCGAGCTCATCGAGCTTCAGCGCCAAGCCCTCGCCTAACCTGCCAAAAAGGGACAGGTTTATTTTGGCAGGTTTTATCTGGGAAAACGACGAAGTATAAGACTGCCGTTGATTGAGACGGGAGAGAGGCCGAAGTCCTCGTCGTCCACAACTCGGCATTGCTATAGAGACAAAGGAGACCAGCTATGGCACTTGAGAAGATTGACATCGACACCCTCGACCCGGCGGCGACCATCGTCGTGGCAACCGGCAACGCCCATAAGCTCACCGAGATCGAGGCCATTTTGGGCAAGGTCATGCCCGAGGTGCGCTTTGTGGCGCTCGGCCAGCTGGGCGATTTTGAGGACCCCGAGGAAAACGGCACGACGTTTTTGGAGAACGCCATCATCAAGGCGCAGGCTGCGGTCGAGGAGACGGGCCTTATGGCCATCGCCGACGACTCCGGCTTGGTCGTCGATGCGTTGGACGGCGAGCCGGGCGTGTATAGTGCGCGCTATGCGGGCGTGCATGGCGACGATGCCGCCAACAACGCCAAGCTTCTCGTTAACCTGGAAGGCGTGGCAGACGAGGACCGTACCGCGCGCTTTATGAGCGTCGTCGCGCTTATCGATACGGACGGCCTGGTCACCTATGGCGAGGGCGCCTGCGAAGGCGTTGTCGCGCACGAGGGCCGCGGCGAACACGGTTTTGGCTACGACCCGCTGTTCCTGCCGGTCGATACGCCGGGCAAGACCATGGCCGAGCTCACGGCGGACGAGAAGAACGCCATCAGCCATCGTTTCCATGCGCTCGAGCATCTGTCCGCCAAGCTGACGGGCGAGGAGTAGACCGTGCGTGCGGTGGTGCAGCGCGTGCTCAACGCCAGCGTGACAGTCGACGGCGAGTGCGTGGGCCGTATTGGACGCGGCTACCTGGTGCTGCTGGGCGTGGGCCACGGCGACACACGCGCCGAAGCCGACAAGCTGTGGGGCAAGCTCCGCGGGCTGCGTATCAACGAGGACGAGAACGGCAAGACCAACTTGGCGCTGGCGGATGTCGACGGCGAGGTGCTCGTGGTGTCGCAGTTCACGCTGTTTGCCGACTGCCGCCACGGCCGCCGTCCGTCGTTTACGGACGCCGGCGCGCCCGATGTCGCTAACGAACTTTACGAGTACTTTTTGACACTCGTCGCTCAGGACGTTGAGCATGTGGCGCACGGTATCTTTGGCGCCGATATGAAGGTCGACCTGGTCAACGACGGTCCGTTCACCATCGTTCTGGACACAGACAATCTGTAAGTAGTCAATTTGGGACGGAGCTTTTTTAGCTGCTTGCGTATGGCTGCAGCAGGGTGCTATAGTATTAGAGTTTTGTCTATCTTAGGGGTATTATCCCCTTTTTGAATTGCACCCTCTGGAGGCCCTATTCATGGAAGAGATGGAAGTCAATCACGTCGACGACATCCACGAGAAGCTGACCGATATGGTGGGCGATCGCGTCAAGGTTAAGGCCAACATGGGCCGTACCCGCGTCATCGAGCGCATGGGCACCATCAAGAGCGTCCACCCCGCTGTCTTTATCGTTGAGGTTGACGAGCGTCGCGGCCGCAAATCGCGTCAGTCCTACCAGTACATCGATGTCCTTACCGGCCAGGTCGAACTGTTCGACCCCGAGAGCGGCGAACATATCTTTACCCCGCTCGGCAACCAGCTCGAGGAGCACTAACGGTGACCGATCGGTCCCTCATCCTTACCGCGCCGGCAAAGATTAACCTCTATCTGGGGGTTCATACCGAGCGCGATGCCCGCGGCTATCACAGGGTCGATTCCCTGATGGCAGCCGTCGGTCTAGCCGATACCGTGACGGTCACGCCGGCGCAGGCGTTGACCGTCCAGACGGTTCCGGCATCCGATTTTCCCATGCAAAAAAATACGGCCTATCGGGCGGCAATCGCTATGGCCGAGCGTTACGGTCGCGATGCCAACGTGTGCGTGACGATCGAAAAGCGTATCCCGCTGTGCGCCGGCCTGGGAGGCCCCTCGACGGATGCCGCTGCGGTCATCGTTGCCTTGGCCGAGCTGTGGGGTATCGACCGCGCCGACCCCGCGCTCGATGACATCGCTCGCGGTATCGGCGCCGACGTGCCGTTCTTTTTGCACACGAGTCCCGCATTCTACGTCGGCGGGGGAGATGTGCTGGCCACTGAGTATCCTGTGCTTCTGGCGACACCTGTCGTATTGGTCAAACCGCACGAGACGAGCGTTTCAACGGTTGAAGCGTATCGACGATTTGATGAGAGTCCGGTGCCCGCGGAAAAACCCGATGCGATTGCTTCTGTCTTACGCGCCGGCGATGCCGAGGCGGCATATGCGCTCGTTCATAACAATCTGGGCGTCATATCCGCGCAGATGGAGCCGCGGATCCAGGCAGTTCTCGACTGGCTGCGCGCACAGGAGGGAACCGTTGCCGTGGACGTGTGTGGTTCGGGTGCTTGCTCGTTTGCCATTTGCGATACCGTTGCTGCAGCAGCCCATCTTGCGGGAGCTGCCCAGCAAAATGGCTGGTGGGCCTGCGCGACTGAGCTTATTCCCAACACGGTTCAAATCGACGCGCCAAAGAAATAAAAATTTCTCTAGCACGCGGCGAAAATCTTTGTTACTATAGTCGAGCTAACGGGTTGTGGCTCAGTTTGGTAGAGCACTGCGTTCGGGACGCAGGGGTCGCTGGTTCAAATCCAGTCAACCCGACCAGAGCATGAGAAGGGACCGCTTCTTGCGGTCCCTTTTTTTAGCTATTGTTGTGATACCGCGGCACCCGCGGTATACTCATTCGAGCTTGTCTCGCTGTATTGTGGAGGTCTACATGTTTGGACTGAGGGCTCCTGAGCTCATCATTATTCTCGTCGTTGTCTTGATCATCTTCGGGCCTAAGAACCTGCCGAAGCTCGGCAAGTCTCTCGGCTCTACCGTCAAGAATATCCGCGAGGGTATGGAGGGCGACGATAAGGGCGAAACCAAGCAGGCCGAGGACGTTGTGGTCGAGGAGTCCAAGGAGGACAAGGAGATCGCAGAGCTCGAGGCCAAGCTCGCTGCTGCCAAGAAAAAGCAGGCAGAGGACAGCGACGCGGACGCAGAGTAGTCCCATCCCTTTGGGGTGAGCACCTGACCGGCTTGCCCGCAGGCTAGCCGGTCTTTTTCGTTTTGTTGACAGTTGATCGTTACATCATAGTTGGGGAGATATCCGTATGGACGCAAGCCAGATCGTACTGACCGCTGAGGGCCGCCAGAAGCTCGTCGAGGAGCTCGCTTGGCGTGAGGGCGATTACGCCAAGGAGATCGTCGAGGACATCAAGGAAGCCCGCGCGTTCGGCGACCTTTCGGAGAACTCCGAGTACGATGCCGCCAAGGACAAGCAGGCCCAGAATGCTGCTCGCATTGCCGAGATTCAGGCCATCCTCGCCAACGCTCAGGTTGCTGCCACCACGGGCGATCTGACCGTCTCCATCGGTTCCACCGTTTCTCTGATCGATCCCAACGGTGAGGTCATGGAAGTCACGCTCGTCGGTACCACCGAGACCAACTCGCTCGAGCACAAGATCTCTAACGAGTCTCCGGTCGGTCACGCCATCATCGGTCACGGCGAGGGCGACTCCGTTGAGGTCGTTACGCCTTCTGGCAAGACCCGCGTCTACACCATCGCCAAGATCGCACGCTAGACCACGGTCCCGCGTAAAGGTATGTTTTCGCTCCCTGGGACCGAATCCTGGGGAGCGTTTTAGTTTGAGGAGCTAACTTATGGCAGAGAACCAGAACGTCGCCGATCAGGCCTCGACGCTCAACGACGAGCGCGCCACGCGTCTGGCAAAGCGCGCCGCCCTGTTCGAGGCGGGCCAGAACCCCTATCCCGAGCACTCCGAGATCGAGGACTATGTCGTCGACATTGAGGCCAAATATGCCGATCTTGCCGATGGCGAGGATACTGAGGACGTCGTGAAGATCGGCGGCCGCGTGGTCGCCAAGCGTGGCCAGGGCAAGATCATGTTTATCGTCGTGCGCGACGCTACCGCCGAGATTCAGCTGTTCTGCCGCATCAACGACATGGACGAGGCAGCTTGGAATACGCTCAAGGCTCTCGACCTTGGTGACATCCTGGGCGTGACCGGCGTGGTCGTGCGCACCAAGCGCGGCCAGCTCTCCGTCGCCCCCAAGAGCGCGACCCTGCTCTCCAAGGCCGTTCGTCCGTTGCCCGAGAAGTTCCACGGTCTTTCCGATAAGGAGACCCGTTATCGTCAACGCTATGTTGACCTGATTGCCAACGACGATGTTCGCGAGACCTTCCGCAAGCGCTCGCAGATTCTCTCCACCTTCCGCCGCTTCATGGAATCTGACGGCTACATGGAGGTCGAGACCCCCATCCTGCAGACCATTCAGGGCGGCGCTACGGCCAAGCCGTTCATTACGCACTTCAACGCGCTCGATCAGGAGTGCTATCTGCGCATTGCTACCGAGCTGCACCTCAAGCGCTGCATCGTCGGTGGCTTTGAGCGCGTCTTCGAGATCGGCCGCATCTTCCGCAACGAGGGTATGGACCTCACCCACAACCCCGAGTTCACCACGATGGAGGCCTATCGTGCCTTCTCCGATCTCGAGGGCATGAAGGCACTCGCCCAGGGCGTCATCAAGGCTGCCAACAAGGCTATCGGCAATCCCGAGGTCATCGAGTATCAGGGCCAGACCATCGATCTGTCCGGTGAGTGGGCAAGCCGTCCCATGACCGACATCGTCTCGGACGTGCTCGGCAAGCAGGTCACCATCGACACGCCGGTCGAGGAGCTTGCCGCCGCCGCACGCGAGAAGGGCCTGGAGATTAAGCCCGAGTGGACTGCTGGCAAGATCATCGCCGAGATTTACGATGAGCTGGGCGAGGACACCATCGTCAACCCGACCTTCGTATGCGATTACCCCATCGAGGTCAGCCCGCTTGCCAAGCGTTTTGAGGACGATCCGCGCCTGACGCACCGCTTTGAGCTGGTCATCGCCGGCCACGAGTACGCCAACGCATTCTCCGAGCTCAATGACCCGGTCGACCAGGCCGAGCGCTTTGCTGCCCAGATGGCCGAGAAGGCCGGCGGCGACGACGAGGCTATGGAGTACGACGAGGACTACGTGCGCGCCCTCGAGTACGGTATGCCTCCCGCGGGCGGCATCGGCATCGGCATCGACCGCGTGGTCATGCTGCTCACCAACCAGGCTTCCATCCGCGACGTCCTGCTGTTCCCGCACATGAAGCCCGAGAAGGGTTTCCAGTCCGGTGCCGCTGCTGCTAAGGCTGCCGAGGCCGGCAACGCCACGAGCCCCTTCGTCAAGCCGCTCAAGCCCACGGTTGATTACTCCAAGATCGCCGTCGAGCCGCTGTTCGAGGAGTTCGTCGACTTCGATACCTTCTCCAAGAGCGACTTCCGCGCCGTGAAGGTCAAGGCTTGCGAGGCCGTCAAGAAGTCCAAGAAGCTGTTGAACTTTACGCTCGACGACGGCACCGGCACCGACCGCACCATCCTCTCCGGCATCCATGGCTACTATGAGCCCGAGGACCTGGTCGGCAAGACCTTGCTCGCCATCACCAATCTGCCTCCGCGCAAGATGATGGGTATTCCCAGCTGCGGTATGCTGATCAGTGCCATCCACGAGGAGGAGGGCGAGGAGCGCCTCAACCTGATCCAACTCGACGCTTCCATCCCCGCCGGCGCAAAGATGTACTAATTGGTTCCGCCGTTCTACCGAACGGCGGACCAGTCGACGCTGCGCGCCGCCCAGGGCGACAATTTGTCATTCAAAAGGCAAGGCATGACCAGAAGGTCTATGCCTTGCCTTTTTCATGCCAACTTGTTCGCCCTGGACGTCGCTCGCTGTCCGTCCTCTACCTGCGGCGTTGCCATGGTTGGCACTTAGGGACGTTCCTCTTGTGCCGGCACTTGGGGACAGTCCTTGTAAGGCACCTTGCTCACTCTGGCGGGCTTTCGCTGTCGTTGCCAAGGCATCGGCGTTGCCTTGGCCGTCAATAGTCATTGGGGGCGTTCTCAAACGACTACCCAACGGCTATTGCGCACATGGTTCGCATGACAGCCGTCTCTTTTATGTTTCCTTTAGCCGTCGCTGCCTAGGATGGGAGTTAGTCGGCAGGAAGGGAGCGTCTATATGGACGATGCGAGCGAGCGCGCGATCGAAGAGGACATGCTCGATCAGTTCAATTACTTTGATGATGAGGACGAAGAGCTGATCGATCGTCGCGAGCCAGCGCCGCTTGATTCCTTTGATCTGGTCGATGAAGAGGCTGATGAGGTTGAGGATGAATCGACAGAGCCCCCACAGCCTACGCGCCTTGACTCGCTGCTTTCGAGAGCCCCCACGCACCACGGTGTCCGTGCCGGCGCGCTCCATATGAAAACTGACTGGCACCAGATCGTGACGGCAGGCGATGAGCTTGCTGTCGATGCGCCGCTCACCGATAAGTCATCCATCATCTGCCGCACCGGCATGCTTATGCTGGCAAGCGGAACAGGTGCCTGGCGCGTGCGCGATACCATGAATCGTGTTGCCGCCGTGCTCGGCGTCACGATTCACGTCGACCTGAGTCTTCTGTCGTTTGAGTGCACCTGCATCGAAGATGGCCACTGCTTTAACGAGGTCGTCAGCCTACCCACAACGGGAGTCAATACTCATCGCATTTGGATGATGGAGAGCTTCTTAAAGGAAATCGAGATTTACGGGCGCCGGTTTACCGTGCACGAGTACCACGAGATGCTCAAGACCGTTGAGAGCTCAAAGCCCGATTACACTCCCTGGCAACAGGGCCTTGCGGCAGCCTGTGCTTGCGGCGCCTTCGTCTTTTTGCTCGGCGGCGGCCCTATCGAGATGGCCTGCGCATTTGTAGGCGCTGGTGTCGGCAACTTTGCTCGCTCCCATATTCTCAAGCAGGGTCTTGGCCAGTTTAGCGCGCTGACGACTGGCGTTGCGCTCGCGTGCGTTTCGTATCTGCTGGCATTGCTCGGCCTTAGCCAGGTCATTCCAGGGGCAATGTCGCACCAAGAAGGTTATATCGGCGCCATGCTCTTTGTGATTCCCGGCTTTCCCCTCATTACGGCGGGCCTCGACATCGCTAAGCTCGACATGCGAAGCGGTATCGAGCGTCTTTCGTATGCTGTATCGATTATTGTGATGGCGACCCTCGTAGGTTGGATGGTTGCCGAGTGTGTGGGACTGGCGCCGGATGACTTCGCCCCGCTTGGTCTCTCACCGCTGGCTCTTACGCTCTTGCGCGTGCTGATGAGCTTTATCGGCGTATTTGGCTTCTCGGTTATGTTCAACAGTCCGGTAAAGATGGCAGCGGCGGCAGGGCTCATCGGCGCCGTGTCAAATACCTTGCGCCTTACGCTCGTCGATGCGCCGACGCTGCTTCCCTTCTTGGGCCTGAGTGCGGGCATGCCTCCCGAGGCGGCTGCGTTTACCGGCGCGCTGGTATCGGGGCTGCTTGCGAGCTTAGCCGAAATCAAGCTCACCTACCCACGCATCGCCCTCACGGTGCCATCGATTGTCATTATGGTGCCTGGTTTGTATCTCTATCGCTCGATGTATTACATGTGCACCTTCGACACGGTCAATATGCTCGGCTGGTTTGTGCGCGCGGTGCTCATCGTGGCGTTTTTGCCCGTTGGCTTGGGCGTGGCGAGAACCCTCACCGACCCTCGCTGGCGCCACACCAGCTAATTGGTGCAAGGGGGACAGGTCACTTTGCACCAAATGAGTTGCGGTGAAATAGGGACTGAATTGCTGCTTAAAGGGTCAAAACAGTCCGTATTCCACCGCAACTTATGGGGTCGGGGGATTTTGGTGCCCTGCATCTCCACAAACTCAACGCTTACGAAGCGCGCGCCGTTCGTGTTAGGGTAGTTCCACCACATAAGTAGTCGCAGACGCACGTACCACGGGCGGGCGAGATGAAGTCCAAGTAACTCCATCTCGCCCGCCCATTTTTGTTGCGTGGCGTTGCGGCGCAAAACAGAAAGGATTTCGCCCTTTATGCCTATCAACAAACGAGAGAGCCTGCTGTTCACCTTTATCATGTGCTTTTGCATGGTGCTCTGGATGAGCATCTACAACGTTGCCCTGCAGCATGGGGCCATCAACGGCGAGGTTGTTGCCGCTGCATGGCTCGGCTTCCCCGTTGCCTACGTCTTTGCCATGTGCTGCGACTGGTTTGTTGCCAGCCCGCTGGCCAAAGGCTTTGCCTTCAAGTTCCTGGTTACTCCGGGCAAGAGCTCGCCGCTCGCTATGACGCTCGCCGTCAGCTCCTGCATGGTCGTTCCCATGGTCATCATCATGTCGCTCTACGGCGCATGCGAAGGCCTGTTCCATATGCCCGGCGGCCCGCTTGCCAATTTGCAGGCGCTGCCGATGATGTGGCTCGTCAACATTCCGCGCAACTTTATCATGGCCCTGCCCTGGAACCTGCTGGTGGCCGGTCCGGTTGCTCGCTTTGTCTTCCGCCGCGCTTTCCCCATGGGGACCGTCTTTGAAGAGCCGCACATGGAGCTCGTGCACATGCCGGGTGTTCCCGCTGCCGAGGAGGTTGCCAACATTTCCGAGGGCATGGACGCCGAGCCTGCCTGCTAGGCAACGCTCAAAACCAGACCCCCAAACAGACCGGAGCGATTCCTTTTTTGTAGACGTTGTCGCGCGGCTCCGTACGGAAAAGGTCCCAACGGTTAACATATACTCCATATGGGTAAAGAGACCAAAGCGCTGCCGCGGGGCGGCGCTTTGCGTTTGAAAAACTAGCTCGTCTAAGAGGAACTAGCATGTTAGACCGTTTTACCGATCGCGCGCGCAAGGTCATGTCCATGGCCAAACAAGAGGCGCTCGATCTGCACTCAAATAAGGTGGGCACCGAGCACCTGCTGCTCGCACTCGCCAAGGAGGACGAGGGCATCGCTGCCGAGGCGCTGCGCTCGCTTGATATCTCCTACGACGACATCATGGACACCCTCAAGGAGGTCCAGACCACGGTTCCCGAGCCCAGCGAGGAGACCGAGGCTGCCAAGCTTGCCTTTACGCCGCTCGTCATTAGCGTGATGGAGCGCTCCTTCCGCGTGGCGCGTGAGAACAACCAGACATATGTGTCGACCGAGCACCTGCTCATCGGCATCGTCGAAGAGGGCAACGGCATGGCCATGGATATCCTCATGCGCCTGGGTGTGTCGTCTGCTTCTATCAAAAAGGCCATCGAAAAGCTCACCGCTAAGGATCAGGACAAGAAGCGTCCGCTCGCCGGAGCCGGCGCCGGGCGTCCCGGTGCGGGCCTGCCGTTCTTTAGCGGCTCGGACGCCTCTCAGCAAAAGGGGAGTGGCACCGATACGCTCAAGCAGTTCGCCACCAACCTCACGCAAAAGGCGCGCGACGGCGAGCTCGATCCCGTGATTGGTCGCGAAAAGGAAGTCCAGCGCATGATGGAGATCCTTTCGCGCCGCACCAAGAACAATCCGCTTATCCTGGGCGATCCCGGCGTGGGCAAGACGGCCATCGTCGAGGGCCTGGCCCAGCAGATCGCTGCCGGCAATGTGCCCGAGAATCTTATGAACCAGAACATCTGGACGCTCGACCTGCCGGGTCTTGTCGCGGGCGCCAAGTATCGCGGTGAGTTTGAGGAGCGCCTCAAGAACGTGATCCAGGAGGCCACCGAGGCTGACGACGTCATCCTGTTTATTGACGAGATGCACACCATCATCGGTGCCGGTTCTGCCGAGGGCTCCATCGACGCGAGCTCCATGCTCAAGCCCGTGCTTGCACGCGGTGCCTTCCAGATTATTGGCGCCACCACGGCCGAGGAATTCCGCAAGTACCTCACCAAAGACCCAGCCTTCGAGCGTCGCTTCCAGACTATCGATGTCGAGGAGCCGAGCGTCGAGGACACCGTCAAGATCCTGACCGCGCTTAAGCCGCGCTACGAGGAGCACCACCATGTGCGCTACACGCAGGGCGCTATCGAGGCTGCCGCGAACCTTTCCAACCGCTACATCCAGGATCGCTTCCTGCCCGATAAGGCCATCGACCTCATCGACGAGGCCGGTGCCCGCGCTCGCATCGCCGCGAATCGTGCGCCCGAGCCGGTGCGCGAGGCCGAGCATCGCATAGAGGAGCTCAAGGCCGCCGCGCAGGAGGCCACCGAGAGCGACGACATGAACAAGGCCGCCGAGATCACCGAGCAGCAGAAGGCCGCCGAGATTGAGCTCGCCGAGGCCAAGGCCGCCTGGACCGCCGAGCTCGACGCCAGCCCGCTCACCATCGACGTGAGTCAGATTGCCGACATCGTGTCCGTGACCTCTGGCGTGCCGGTTTCCTCGCTCACCGAGAGCGAGAGCCGTCGCCTGCTGCAGACCGAAAGCGTGCTCAAGACCCGCATTATCGGCCAGGACGAGGCCGTCGAGGCCGTCGCCAAGGCCGTGCGCCGCAGCCGCTCGCCGCTCAAGGACCCGCGTCGTCCCGGTGGTAGCTTTATCTTCCTTGGTCCCACCGGCACAGGCAAGACCGAGCTCGCCAAGACGCTCGCCGAGTACCTCTTTGGCAGTAAGGACGCGCTCATCAGCTTCGATATGTCCGAGTTCGGCAGCGAGTTCGAGGTCTCCAAGCTTATCGGTAGCCCTCCGGGTTACGTGGGCCACGACGAGGGCGGTCAGCTTACCAAGGCCGTTCGTCGTCACCCGTACTCGGTCGTGCTGTTCGACGAGATCGAGAAGGCGCACCCCGACATCTTCAACATTTTGTTGCAGGTGCTGGAGGAGGGTCGCCTGACTGATAGCCAGGGCAAGACGGTCGACTTCCGCAATACCGTGATCATCATGACGTCCAACGTGGGCGCCCGCGAGATCGCGCAGGATGCGAGCGTTGGCTTTGGCACCACCGGCGAGCAGGGCCTCACCTCGAGTGAGATCAAGGGCCGTGCGATGGGCGAGCTCAAGCGCCTGTTCCGCCCCGAGCTGCTCAACCGTATCGACGATATTGTGGTGTTCCAGAAGCTCTCGGGCGAGAACCTGACCAAGATTGCTCACCTGCTGGTGGACGATCTGCGCCAGCGCCTGATCGCAAACGGCATGAACATCAAGCTTACCGATGCGGCCTACGACAAGATTGTGGCGGAGGGTACCGACCTCACCAACGGCGCGCGTCCGCTGCGTCGTGCCATCCAAAAGCTCATCGAGGATCCGCTGTCCGAGGAGCTTCTGGCCGGCGAGTGGGGCGAGGGCGATACCGTCCTGTGCGACGTGGCCGATGGCAAGTTTGTCTTTAGCCACGGCACGGGTGAGATCCCGGCGCCGCGTCCGGCGGGTGCGCTCGGGGGCGATACCGCTCCGGCGGCGCCGCACACCGGAAACGCCGCGCCTGTGAGCAGCGGCGTGAGCTCGGGCCCCGGTGGCATGATACAAGCCGGCTCCGGCGCGCTGTAGGGCGTGGCGACAATTTGATACGCGCAATCGAGGCGCTCCGGAAAGGGCGCCTCGATTTGTAGAGCTGCGGAAGTTGTGACCGTTGCGCTATACGGTCCACCGTTAGCCGATGATGCGAGGGCGCTCGGCGTTTTCGACTGGTTTATGCACGCAAAGTCTGGGAATATACAAGTCGCATGTCTTACTGTCTAACCAGTTGCGCCAAGGAGGCACCATGGACTACAAGATTACCGGCTACGAGCCCGCCCAGCTGTTCCATTTCTTTGAGGAGGTCAGCGCGATCCCCCGTGGGTCTGGCAACGAGAAGGGCATCAGCGATTTCCTGGTTGCGTTTGCCAAGGAGCGCGGCCTCGATGTGTACCAGGACGAGGTCTACAACGTCATCATTCGCAAGCCCGCATCTGCCGGCGCCGAGAATGCCCCGACCGTAATGCTGCAGGGCCACATCGATATGGTGTGCGACAAGTTGGGCTCCGTTGAGCACGACTTTACGACCGATGGTATCGACCTGGTCGTCAAGGACGGCGTCCTCACCGCTAACGGCACCACTCTGGGCGCCGACAATGGTATCGCCGTCGCGCTTATGCTTACCGTGCTCAACGACGATTCGATCGTTCACCCCGCTCTCGAGTGCGTATTCACCACCGACGAGGAGACTGGCCTGGTCGGCGCCGAGACGCTCGACAAGTCCCAGATTAGCGCCCGCACCATGATTAACCTTGACTCCGAGGAAGAGGGCGTTGCCACCGTCAGCTGCGCCGGCGGCGTCGTCGTTACCTACACCTGCCCGATCGTGCGCGAGCACAAGACCGGTAGCACCCTCACGCTCGACATCTCCGGCCTGCTGGGCGGTCACTCCGGCAGCGATATTCACCTGGAGCGCGGCAACGGCAACCTCATCATGGCCCGCATCATCGACCGCCTGATGGTTGCCGGCGAGCCCGCCATCGTTAGCTTTAACGGCGGCACCAAGGACAACGCCATCAACCGTGAGTGCAAGGCTGTTCTGGTCTACGCCGACCACGCCGCCGCCGAGGCCGCGGCCCAGATTGCAAAGGGCATCATCGCCGACGTCACTGCTGAGCTCGAGGTCTTCGACCCCGGCTTTACTTGCACCGTCGAGATTGCCGATGACGCCGAGGTCGAGGCCATGGACCAGAAGTCCGCGCTTGCCCTCATCCGCGCCCTGCGTCTTGCCCCTAACGGCGTGATTCGCCGCAACGTCGCCACCGACGGCTCCGTCGAGGTTTCCTCCAACATCGGTGTGGTTGCCACTTCTGACGACGAGGTCAAGATCATGCTGTCACCGCGCTCCTCGATCACCTCGCTGCAGAACGAGTTCAAGGACCGCCTGCAGACGCTGGCCGATGTCCTGGGCTTCGACGCCAAGTTTGAGTTCGAGTATCCCGGCTGGAGCTATGCCGAGCATTCGCCGGTCCGCGACGTCTTTGTCGAGAGCTATCGCGAGCTCTTTGGCTCCGAGCTGCGCATCGAGTCCATTCACGCCGGCCTTGAGTGCGGACTGTTTGTCGAGGCCCTGCACGGTCTGGACGCCATCGCCGTGGGCCCGACGCTCTCCGATGTCCACACCCCGGACGAGAGCATGGAGCTCGCTTCTGCCGAGCGCTTCTACGAGCTGCTCATCGACGTCCTCAAGCGCCTCGCTGCGTAAAGGTTGCGCTAGCAGCAGTCCGAGCCACGTGCTAGCGGATTGCAAATGACATTATGAGAGGGGGCACCCGAGCTTTTGCGATGGGTGCCCCCTCTCTTCTTTTGGGAAATGGGAAATTGCGGCCACCTAGCCCATATCCGCCTTGATGAGGTCGAGGGTGCGCTGGCAGTTTTCACGGACGGGGCCGAGCATATGCTCGCGCAGGTCCGCCATGCCGGGCAGGTCGGCGTATTCGTCCATGACCTCTTCCATGCAAACGGGTACCTCGTAGGCCAGGTCCATCATGGTCGCAAAGCAAAACTTCTCAGATAGTCCGGCATCGATGAGCGCCGCCTCCAGCGCGGGGTCGCCCATACCGTGGTATCGGCGGATAGCGCCTGGACCGATGCGTCCCACACGGTTTTCGCCGCCAACGCTCATGGCGAGGCGCGCTTTTCGCCGCATACGTTCGTATGCCAGCCCAGATGCAACGTCATACATACGGGCCATCATAGCTGTGCCGCCGTTTCCAAGAAGCAGGGAATAGTTCTTCGCATGCGCGTCCGGTGCGCCGATGATGGCGTTAAAGAAAAGTATCTGCGTAAACAGATACAGGTTAAGTTGATGATGGCTCGTATTGACGAGGAGTTCCTGAATATCGCGTGCGGTCGGGCCGCCGTCTGCCGTGTACTTTTGGGCGGGCATCACCCCAAGTGCCTGACAGAGGTCTTCTTGATGTAGGCGCCTGATCGTTCCGTCTTTGACTTTCACGCGGTCATAGCGCTCAACAATGAGGGCAGGTTCGTCCTCAAACATACGATATTCGACGTTTGCCGTTGCGATGCCGACGCGCTGGGCGCTTTTCATGCAGACAAACTCATTGAGAGCCTCGAGCTTAAATCCGATAACGCCATTTTTGAAAATATGCGTCGTGGGCGAGGAGCCCATGCATTCGCACCAGCGGCCGTTTATGAACGCGAGCGCGAACTTGCCCTGGTTGCCTCCAAGTGACCAACTTTCATCTAGACCCATCCACGATGCATCGCGGTCATCTCTGATCGACTTGAGACGAAGAGCAATTTCGTGGTTGTCTATAGGGCGGTATTCGCCAGCGCGATGCAGGACGGCGTCGGTATCTTCTTCGGCACAAAACTGCACGCCGCCCGGACAGTCGAGTCCGATATGGCTGAGCAACGCAACGGGATTGTTGGGCGTAACGTCGAATTCGGCGGCAATCGCTTTTCGTTGGTTCTCGCTGTCGGGTAGAAGGCCAAACAGGTACGGATTCATGACCTGTTGTCCGTATGTGCGATTCGATACGGGTATGTTGGTCGATAGGGCTGGCCCGTCATAGTCATGATCGTAGGTAAAGCTGATAAGACCGTTCTCATCTTGCGTGAGCGTTCCAGCAGGCACGCCGCAAATAATGGTCCGAAGTGATGTTCTGGCCATTGGCTATTTCCCTTCGGGCATGGTTTGGCTAGATGCGTTTGTGGCAATCGAGACTCCGAGATTGGACATGGCGAAATCGGCGAAGACCTCGTCGTAGAGTGCGGATGTAAAGGGGGCATCTGCAAGAGCCGGAATGGTTGTGCTGCGGCGGTTGCGATGATGAAGACGTTGGGCGTGATGGCGTCTGGAGGTGCTGCAAGGTTGATCAGCATGCGGGGCGTCGACTGGTTGCTCATTTTTCGTTTCGCCTATATCCCCTTGAGCGGCGAGCGCCAGTCCAAGAGCACCGAAAACTGCCAGCAGCTTGTCGAGCCGAATGCCCGTGGCATCTCCCAGCTCGAGCGATGCGAGCAGGCGTTCCGAAACACCGGCTTTTTTAGCGAGGGCAGCACGGGTGATCCCCTGCGCCTCGCGCGCCTGACGCACGTAGATGCCGGCTTGGCGCGGCGTGGTGATGGGAAGGGTATCCATGGCAATCTCCTAACGTGCAGACTTTTGCATCCTAGTATGACATGCAAAAGTCTGCATGAAAAGGCTCATGCAAAACTCTGCATGAGGCCTCATACGGACGTTTAGTTTTGAAGGGTGTTTTACAGCACCAAAAAACCCAAGTGTTCCAGCAGGATCTTGAGGCCGATAAGGATGAGCACGACGCCACCCACGATGGTGGCGGGTTTTTCGTAGCGCGCGCCAAAGGTGTGGCCGATCGCTACGCCGGCGACGGAGAAGATAAACGTTGTGACGCCGATAAGCGATACAGCGGGCACGATGTCAACCGAGAGCGCGGCGAACGAGATGCCCACGGCCAGGGCGTCGATTGAGGTGGCGATGGCGAGGATCAGGTACTCGCCCAGTTCAATCTTCTCGGCATCCTTGCCGTCGCCTTCATCCTCGTCCTCGGTAAAGGCCTCCCACAGCATTTTGCCGCCGATGAAGGCGAGCAGGATAAAGGCGATCCAGTGGTCGATGGGGCCGATGATGCTCATGAATTGACTGCCAAGCGCCCATCCGATCACGGGCATGCCTGCCTGGAAGCCGCCAAAGAACAGGCCGAGCACTACGGCGACCTTAAGGTTGATCTTCTTCATGCCAAGGCCCTTGCAGATGGATACGGCAAAGGCGTCCATCGAAAGGCCAACGGCGAGCAACACGAGCTCTGCGAGTCCCATAGTCTGGCTCCCTCTCTGCGGGCGGGCCCGCGTGTACCTCTTGGGGGAGTAACAAAAAAGACTCGTGGCGTACGCGTTGCGCGCACAGCCACGAGTCTCGTTCATTAAGGCAAGCCAGGCCGCATCGGCCAGTGTGTTGACTTGCCGCGCCACCGGAGGCGAACCCGATCACGCGACTACTCCCTCATTTATGCGAATCCCGATGCTACCACATAAGCAGCTCATTTGGATTGGGGCTCTCAGCTGTGTTCGCTCATTCTGTAAGCATCGGATTTTGCGGGCGTCACAGGGGCAAACCGTGAGAAACTTATTGACGTTTATGGAGCGTATACGATGGGAGCGATGCCTTGGATAAGAACGAGCTGCAAAAGCGTATGGAACAGGCCATCCGCCTGACTGCCCCCGGTCAGCCGATCCGCACCGCCCTCGACATGATCATTGCCGGTCACCTGGGCGCCCTTATCTGCGTCGGCGACACCGAAAACGTGCTCGCCGCCGGTAACGACGGCTTCCCGCTCAACATTTCGTTTACCTCGAACCGCCTGTTCGAGCTCTCCAAGATGGACGGTGCCATCGTTATCGATGGCGACCTCACCCAGATCCTGCGTGCCAACTTCCACCTCAATCCCGATCCCTCGCTCGCCACGAGTGAGACGGGCATGCGTCACCGTACTGCCGCTCGCATGTCGGTGCTCACCGACGCCATCGTGATCTCGGTTTCGGCTCGTCGTGCCGTCGTCAACGTGTACGTCCACGGCAAGAGCTACGAGATCCAGCCCGTCGCCACCATCATGAGCTCGGTCAACCAGCTCGTCGCCACGCTCCAGACTACCCGTCAGTCGCTCGATCGCTCCCTGCTGCGCCTGACGGCCCTTGAGCTCGACGACTACGTCACGCTCGCCGACATCACCGGCATCTTCTCGAGTTTCGAGATCATGCAACAGGCAAAGACCGAGCTTAAGGATTGCATCGTCAAGCTGGGTAACCAGGGCAAGCTCGTGCAGATGCAGCTCGAGCAGCTCGCGGGCTCCAGCATGGATACCGAATACGACTTGATGATCCGCGACTACGCAAGCGATTCCTCTGAGGCCAACGCCGAGAAGATTCGCGCTGAGCTTGCCCGTATGACGCCTAAGGACCTGTCCGACCCGCAGCACGTGGCGGCAGTTCTGGGCTATGACGACTTGGACGAGGACTCCGTCATGACGCCGCTGGGCCTGCGCACGCTTTCGCGCGTGTCCGTCGTGCGCGACGGCGTGGCCGAGAAGATCGTCGACGAGTATGGCTCGCTGCAGGAGCTCATGGACGACATCAGCGAGGATCCGGAGCGCTTGGGCGACTTTGGCGTCAACAACCCTGCCATTCTTGCGGACTCGCTGTACCGCATGAAGGGCACCAAACAGGGGAACGCATAATGGCGCCCGTATGCGCCGTGGTCGTTGCCGGTGGCAGCGGCCAGCGCTTTGGTAACCCCGGTGGCAAGCAACTCGTCAATGTAGCGGGCCGTCCGCTCATGAGCTGGTCCATCCGCGCATTTGACCGTAGCGATAAGGTCGGCCACATCGTCGTGGTTTGCCCTGCCGAGCGCCGTGCCGAGATGCGCCGCCTGGCCATCGGCCCGTTTGACTATGACACGCCCATCAGCTTTGCCGATGCCGGCGATACTCGTCAGGATTCCACCCGCGCCGGCGTGCACGCGGTGCCGGCGGGTTTCGAATATGTCGCTATCCACGACGGCGCCCGTCCGCTCATTACCACCGAGGCTATCGACCACGCTATCGACGTGCTCGTGAACGACCGTGCTCTCGACGGTGTCGTGTGCGGTCAGCCCGCGATCGACACGCTCAAGATCGTAGACGGCGATAATATCGTCGAGACGCCGCCACGTGAGCTCTACTGGGCAGCGCAGACGCCGCAGATCTTTAGCGTCGATGCTATGAAGCGCGCTCACGCCGCTGCTATCGCCGAGGGCTTTATCGGTACCGACGATTCATCGCTGGTCGAGCGCATGGGCGGACGCGTCCGCTGTGTCCAGAGCCCGCGCGACAACCTTAAGGTTACGGTGCCCGAGGACCTGCGTCCCGTAACCGCGATTCTGCTTGGCCGTATGGCCGAGGGAGAGGATCTTCCCCATGTTCAGTAACCTGCGCATTGGCCACGGCTACGACGTCCACCGTTTGGTGGAGGGGCGTCGATGTATCATCGGCGGGGTCGACATTCCCTACGAGCGCGGCCTGCTGGGCCACTCGGATGCCGATGTGCTCGCGCACGCCTTGGCCGACGCCATTCTGGGTGCCTGCCGCGGGGGAGACATCGGCAAGCTATTCCCCGACACCGATCCCGCCTACGAGGGTGCCGATTCGATGGTGCTGCTCGCTCGCGTGATGGACTATGCGCGTGAGCTGGGCTTTGAGTTTGTCGATGCCGACTGCACCATTGCCTGCCAGCAACCCAAGATCACCCCTCACCGCGATGCCATGCGCGCCAACCTTGCCCATGCCCTGGGCGTTGACGTCGAAAACGTGGGCGTCGCCGCCACCACGACCGAAAAGCTCGGTTGGGAAGGCCAGGGCGAGGGAATCGGCGCCTGGGCCGTCTGCCTGCTACAGAAAACCGTTAAGGAGTAACGAATGCGTATCTACAACAGCGCTACCCATAAAAAGGAAGAGTTCCAGCCCATCGAGTCCGGCAAGGTCCGCATGTATGTGTGCGGCCCCACGGTCTACGACAACATCCACATCGGCAATGCCCGCACGTTCATTAGCTTTGACGTGATTCGTCGCTGGCTCATCGCGAGCGGCTACGAGGTCACGTTCGCCCAGAACCTCACCGATGTCGATGACAAGATCATCAAGCGCGCCAACGAGCAGGGCCGCACTGCCGCCGAGGTCGCGACGGAGTTCTCCGACAAGTTCATCGGCGTCATGCGCGCCGCCAACGTGCTCGATCCCGATGTGCGCCCCCGCGCCACCAAGGAGATCGGTCCCATGATCGCCATGATCAAGACGCTCATCGAGCAGGGCCACGCTTACGCCGCCGATAACGGCGACGTGTACTTTGCCGTGCGCAGCGATCCCAACTATGGTCAGGTCTCGGGCCGCAACATCGATGACCTTATGGTGGGTGCGCGCATCGAGGAGAACGAGGACAAGAACGACCCGCTCGACTTTGCCCTGTGGAAGGCCGCCAAGCCCGGCGAGCCCAGCTGGCCGAGCCCCTGGGGCGAGGGCCGTCCCGGTTGGCACACCGAGTGCGCCGCCATGGTACACCGCTACCTGGGCACCCCGATTGACATCCACGGCGGCGGCTCCGACCTTGCCTTCCCGCATCACGAGAACGAGTGCGCCCAGGCCACCTGCGCCTGGCACCAGGGCTTCTCCAACACCTGGATGCACACGGGCATGCTGCTGGTTGACGGCGAGAAGATGTCCAAGTCGCTCGGAAACTTCTTTACGCTGGCCGAGGTGCTCGAGCAGCACTCTGCCGCGGCCCTGCGCCTGTTGATGCTGCAGACGAGCTATCGCTCGCCGCTCGACTTCTCCTGGGAGCGCCTGGAGGGTGCCGAGAACTCACTCACGCGTATTGCCGGTACGGTCGAGAACCTTCGTTGGGCTGCGAACCATGCGACGGCCGATGCCGATGCGGCTGCCGCCGAGGCGTTTTCCGCCAAGGCCGCCGAGACCCGCGCCGCCTTTAAGGAGTGCATGGACGACGACTTTAACACCGCCGGTGCCATGGGTGCTGTCTTTGGCTTTGTCACCGAGTGCAATCAGTATCTGGAGCAGGCGGGCGATGCTGCCGACAAGGCCGCAGCCCTGGCTGCCGCCGATACGCTGGCCGAGCTGCTCGATACGTTTGGCGTTGAGCTTCCCGAGCCCAAGGTCGAGTTGCCGCTGGGCCTGCTGGGCGTTGCCGCCGGTTTGGTTGCCTACACGGGCGACGACGTGGACGAGGCCGCTGCCAAGATTCTCGAGGCCCGCGCCGAGGCTCGTGCCGCCAAGAACTGGGATCTGGCAGATGCCATCCGTGATCAGCTCAAGGACCTGGGCCTGACGATTGAAGATACCGCCGCCGGCACTCGTATTAAGAGTCTCTAGTATTTGTCGACCGTTCGAGGTGCGGCAGATTGCCTTGAAAGAGAAGGGCATAGACCTGGTGGTCATGCCCGACGATTGAAAGGCAAGGTGCCGTGGCTCGGACGGTCGATTCTTGTTCGTTATCTATTTAAGGAGGTCGTCCTATGGCCGACAATCGCAAGCGTGCGCCTCGTGGTGGCAAGCAGGCCGCTTCTGGCTCGCGTCCGATTCGCCGCAATGACCGCGCTGTCGCTCCCAAGGGCCAGCACGATCGCACCCAGGCCGCACGTCCGCAGCGCGATCGCAACCGCGATGCTGTCCAGGTTCCCAAGGGCGAGTTTATCGAAGGCCGCCGTGCCGCCGCCGAGGCGCTGCGTACCGGCTTTCCCGTCAAGTGCGCGCTCATTGCCGAGGGCGGGGAGCGCGATGCCGCCCTGTCTCGTCTGGTCGATGACCTCAACGCCGCGGGCGTCCGCATTAAGTATGTGCCGCGCGCGCAGCTCGATGCGCTGTCGAGCCATGGCGCTCACCAGGGCATTGCGCTCGAGGTTGGCAACTTCCCCTATGCCGATGTTGCCGATATCCTCGACCGTGCGGGCGACGGTCCGGCGCTCGTCGTCGTGCTCGACCATGTGACCGACGACGGCAACTTTGGCGCCATCGTGCGCTCCGCCGAGGTTGTGGGCGCGGCGGGCGTCGTCATTGCCAATAAGCGTGCCGCCGGCGTGACCGTGGGCAGCTACAAGACCTCAGCCGGTGCCGTCATGCATCTGCCTATCGCGCAGGTTCCCAATATCGCCCGTGCGCTCGACGATTTTAAGGCCGCTGGTTTTTGGGTGGGCGGTGCTTCCGAGCACGCCGAAGGCAGTTGCTGGGATGCTCCTTTCGAGGGCCGCGTGGCGCTCGTCATGGGCTCCGAGGGCGACGGCATCTCGCGTCTGGTGCTCGAGAAATGCGACTTTTTGACCAAGCTTCCCCAGCGCGGTATGACCGAGAGCCTCAATGTTGCCCAGGCGACCACGGCGCTGTGCTTTGAGTGGCTGCGCCGCAACGCCGGCGAGCTGATGGGGGAGGAGTAGCGCATGTCCAAAAAGAACCGTGCCAAGTCCAAGGCCAAGCGCTTTGGCGAGGGCTCGGCCAAGCCGATTGTTTCGGCCGCGACCTATGGCGTGGGCGGCAATGCGTTTGCGCAGGCTATCGCCGACCCAGTCTCGACGGTGCACTCCAACAAGCCCGAGCTGCTGGTGGTCGACGGTTACAACGTGATCCACTGCACGCCGCGCTACGAAAAGCTCGTGTACGACCATTCCGACGATCCGTATTCCAGCGACGTTCACGATATGGCGCGCACGGCGCTCATTAATGACGTAGCTGCGTTTGCCCAGGGCCGCTACGAGGCCGTGATCGTATTTGACGGCGCGGGCAATATCTCCAGCGAGCGCCCCAACCTACCGGCCCGCGGTGTGCGCATTGAGTTTTCGCCGACGGGTGTTTCGGCCGATACCGTGGTGCAGAAGCTCTGCATCGAGGCGCGCGAGGAAGGCCGCGCGTGTTCTGTAGTGTCGAGCGACGGCACGATCCAGGCCGTCGTCATGGGCAAGGGCGTTACGCGCATCTCGAGCCGTATGCTGGTGGACGAGATCAAACAGATCGACAACGACGTGCACGAGGCCGAGGAGGCTCCACAAATCAAGATGACTCTGGGCAGTCGCCTGAGCCCCGATGCCCTGGCCAAGCTCAAGGCCCTGCGCGGGAGGTAGGGAAGTTGACGGGGCAATGCTGCCTCGCTAACTCCATTCAGCGATGTCGATCATTCTTTCGAGGCGCCACGTTAGCGCCTCTTTTAGATATGGCAGCCTTGCCGTGAGCGCGTCGTTTCTGGAAAGAATCTCGATTGCCTCGTCAACGAAGCCTTCGAGTTTGTCGCCGTCAAACCAGCCCATGTCCTCGACGAGCAACATTTGTTTGGCGGGGCTTGAATGAAATTGTGCGCTGGTAAAACTGTGCTCTCCCGCCCTAAGCTCCTCTAGTGATATGTTGCACCAGAGCGATGAGCCCGAATCGAAGATGGGGGCAGGTCTGCAGGCTTGCGTGTTTACGTTTCGCACGAGGCCGAAGTTGCGCCAATGACGATCGTAGTTGGCAATGATGTCGTCACATACGATCATGCGGTCAAGGGCATCCTTGACGCCTGTCGCCCCGAGCTCCTCGCAGTTTGCTACATACCGTTCGTAATCGGTTAGTCGCTCGTCTGCATTTGCATGCTGGTTTACATAGAACGCAGGGACATACTCTTCTTCATCAGTTAAGAAGACATCGCATATGCTCAGGGCGGAAGTGCCCGTGCCCTCGAGCGAGTAAGGCACATAATCGCAAGCGTTTAGGATGCGACGGTGAAGTGCAGTCGCCACCAGCTCGTTATAAGGTTCCTGGTTTAGATGTGCACCTGTCTTGTGGAGGATTCGACGGTCATCCTCGCATGTCCAGTACTTTTGAAGATTGCCGTCCGAGGTGTTATCGGGCTTTGCAGCAGCCGCTTTTCCCTCTGGGGCAAAGGGCGCAATGGACAGTGAGACGTCATCAAAGGCGTTATTGAAGAAGTTGATATCCTCCCAGGTGAGACCGGAACCTTGGGGCCTAATCCAATACTGGTCGGATAAGGAGAGGCCGAGATTTCGCTGGACGAGTTCATCGGGAACATCGACTGCGGCTTCTGCAAGCAGGGAGGCTAGCCCAATGCGTGCGAGCGGGATACCGCGGCCGCGCCACCAGATGCGGAAGGAGTCTAGCGATATGGGGCTATTAGGGCCAAATACTCCAATAGGGGCGTGGGCGTAATCGATGTCGGCACCGATGTGGGTAAAGTCTTTTCGCGATGTGCTGTAGACCAGCTGAGCGACTTCGTACGTGCGGTTCATGAGGGTGAACGCGATCTCGCTCTTACCGTGGCCGCGGCGGGGACGTCCCCCCGTTTTGGTCACAGAGCGGAGTCGCGTGTCGACGCTGTCTTTGTCGATGAGCCATACACCAGAAGCCTTGCGGGCCTCAAGTGCTCCGTTTTTTATGAGCTCCTGCACCCTGCGCGGAGTGATGCCGAGCAGCTCGGCGGCTTCTTTGGTAGTAAGCATCGCGAAACCCTTCGCCAGAACGAATAGTTTTATATATAGCAATTGTAATTAAAACTATTCGTTCTGGCGAATGGTTTTAAGATTGAGGGCCCACTGACAGAAATGAACGGGCCTGGTACGCGTTGTTGCTGGATTTTGCATATTTGTATAACGCCGTGCGGCCTGTTGCGCCCCGTCCGCAATTCCTTTATTCTTAACTGGCTTCGCGTGAAAGCGCCAAGTGTGCCAGTGTGGCGCAACGGTAGCGCAACTGATTTGTAATCAGTGGGTTGCAGGTTCGATTCCTGTCACTGGCTCCATGAGAGTTTCGGGCTCTGTTCCCTTGTGGGACAGGGCCCGTTTCTATTTATGTCGATAAGTCAGCGTGTTTGGCGCCAACCGAGCTTCAGGTTTGTCTCGATTCGCAACACGAGTGGGCTGAAGACCTTCCTTATAGTTACAGATCGAGACATTGCCAAGGGACGGCCGATAACATCTCGATCTGTAACACGAAGAGGCTGAAAACCGTTCTAGCTGTTACAGAATGAGACGTAAGCTGAGGTCTCTGCGAAACATCTCGATCTGTAACAGATAGGGGAGAAAATGCTCTCTAAATGTTACAGATCGAGACAAAGGCCGGACCGGTCCCAGTCATCCTGTTTGAGCGAGGATTTCCGGACAAACGAGCGTGGAAAATCTCTCGCCTGGAGGCTGAGCGTGGATAATCTCCCACTTTGGGCTCGAAGCCACGCCAAAAGCGGGAGATTATCCACGCTCGATTTGCCTGGGATGAGCAATCTTCTGTCTGGGAAGCCCGATCTCAACCTATATATAGGTGCAAATGAGTCGTTATCGAAGTAATCATTCTGCAGGCTCACTCCACTACGCCAAAGTGTTCCCTCGGGAAATGTCACCGCTATATGCAAATTCACCGTCCTTCATATCCAAACTCAGCAAAACCGCAGGTCAAAGGTATATAGATACGCCCGGCCCCGTGTATCTAGAGGTTTTCGTTGACAGCCCCCAAGGTGGCATCGTATTATCTTCTTCGTTCGCGGGGGCGGCGGTCCAAAAGACCAAAGGACCTGCGGATACTTGAACGATTGGGAGTTTGCCCGAGTGGTTAATGGGGACGGGCTGTAAACCCGTTGGCTCTGCCTACATAGGTTCGAATCCTATAGCTCCCACCCGTCAAGTGCCTGTATAGCTCAGTCGGTAGAGCACTTCGTTGGTAACGAAGAGGTCACCAGTTCAAGTCTGGTTGCAGGCTCCATCCGGCGGTGTAGCTCAGTTGGTTAGAGCACACGGTTCATACCCGTGGCGTCACTGGTTCGAATCCAGTCACCGCTACCATAGGTAACACGGTGGCTTCTCAATAGTATGTTGAGAAGCCACTATGGTATAAAGGCAAAGTCCCGTCCGGGGACGACCTGTTAAGAGGAGGGCTTTATGGCCAAAGAGAAGTTTGAGCGCACTAAGCCGCATGTTAACATCGGCACCATTGGTCACGTCGACCACGGCAAGACCACGCTGACCGCTGCCATCACCAAGGTTCTCTCCGAGACCGAGGGCTGCAAGGCTGACTTCACTGCGTTCGAGAACATCGACAAGGCTCCCGAGGAGCGCGAGCGCGGCATTACGATCTCCGTCTCCCACGTCGAGTATGAGACTGCTGCCCGTCACTACGCTCACGTTGACTGCCCGGGCCACGCTGACTACGTCAAGAACATGATCTCCGGTGCTGCTCAGATGGACGGCGCTATCCTGGTCATCGCCGCTACCGACGGCCCCATGGCTCAGACCCGCGAGCACATCCTGCTCGCCCGTCAGGTCGGCGTTCCCTACATCGTCGTCTTCCTGAACAAGTGCGACATGGTCGACGATGACGAGCTCATCGACCTCGTCGAGATGGAGACCCGTGAGCTCCTCTCCGAGTACGATTTCCCCGGCGACGACATCCCCGTCATCCGTGGTTCCGCTCTGGGCGCTCTCGAGGGCGACGCCAAGTGGATGGACGCCATTCGCGAGCTCATGAACGCTGTCGACGAGTACATCCCGACTCCTGCTCGTAACAACGACCTCCCGTTCCT
>URLR01000001.1 GCA_900548815.1 uncultured Collinsella sp. | reverse complement strand
GGCCAGAGACGGTCAGTGCGGTTGCCTGCCAGGTGCTAAAGCCGAGCGGGGCGAAGATCCAAGCGACCAGGTTGCCCAGCATGGCGAGCACGGAGTAGTCCATGAACTCCTCGGGGATGCCGTCCATCGCAGGCAGGAAGCCAAAGGAACCGTTGTAGCTACCAAAGTTGGACAGGAACCAAACCACGACAGTGGACGCGAAGATGACCGTGCCGGCCTTCTTGATAAAGGCCCAGCAGCGCTCCCACACGTGCAGCGCCCAAGAGCGGATCGCCGGGAAGTGGTAGGCGGGAAGCTCCATAACGAACGGCGTCGGGCGACCGGCGAAGAGCTTGGTCTTCTTGAGCATAAGGCCCGAGGCGATGACGGCAAAGACGCCCAGGAAGTAGAAGAGCGGGCTGATCCACGCCGCGGTGGTGGAAGAGTCGCCGATGATGGAACCCATGAGCAGGGCGATGATCGGCAGCTTAGCGCCGCAGGGGATGAACGTGGTAGTCATGACCGTCATGCGGCGGTCCTTCTCGTTCTCGATGGTCTTGGTAGCCATGACGCCGGGGACGCCGCAGCCTGAGGACACGAGCATGGGGATGAACGACTTACCGGACAGGCCAAAGCGGCGGAACACGCGGTCCATGATAAAGGCGACGCGGGCCATGTAGCCGCAGTCCTCCAGGAAGGACAGCATCACAAAAAGCAGGAACATCTGCGGCACAAAGCCGAAGATGGCGCCCAGGCCGCCGACGATACCGTCACAGACGAGCGAATCGACCAGGCCACCGTCCTCGGTGCCACCCGCCACAAGCGCGTCGTGGACCATGGTGGTAATACCCGGAACATACGGGCCATACTGCGCCGGGTCGACCGAGTCAGCGTCGTCACCCGCGGCCTCGACAGCCTCATCGTAGGCGTCGCGGCCCTGGCCGAGCACATACCAACCGTCGGTACCAAAGAGCTGGTCGTTGGTGAAGTCGGTCACCGTGCCGCCCAAGGTAGAAACGGCGATGTAGTACACGCAGAACATGATGACGACAAAGATCGGCAGGCCCAGAATACGGTTGGTAACCACGCGGTCGATCTTCTCGGAGGTGCTCATCTTGGCCGGGGCCTTGGTGAGGCACTCGTCGATGATGTGCGCGATCACGCCGTAGCGCTCACCGGTGATGATGGACTCGGCGTCGTCATCGCAATCCTGCTCGCACTGGGCGACCAGCTGCTCTACGCGAGCGGCCTTCTCCTTAGTGAGGTTGATGAGCTTGCAGGCGTCCGCATCACGCTCGAACAGCTTGACAGCGTAGTAGCGGCGCTTGTTGGCGGGAACGCTTGCCGGCAGGTTGTTCTCGATGTGGTCCAGAACGTCCTCAATGGAAGAGTCGAACTTGTGCTCCGGCACCTGGCCCTTGGAAGCGGCGGACTTCTTAACCTGCTCGAACAGCTCCTTGATACCCTTGTTCTTAAGAGCCGAGATCATCATGACCGGGCAGCCGAGCTTCTTGGACAGCTTGTCGGTGTCGATCTTGTCACCGTTCTTCTCGACCAAGTCGGCCATGTTGAGGGCAACGACCACGGGCAGGCCGGTCTCGATAACCTGAAGCGCCAGGTACAGGTTGCGCTCGAGGTTGGTGGCATCGACGACTTGGACGACAACATCGGGCTCGCCGCTCATGAGGTAATCGCGCGAGCATTGCTCCTCGGGGCTGTAGGGGGAAAGCGAGTAGATGCCAGGGAGGTCCGTGATGGTAACGTTCTTGTCGCTTAGGAGCTTGGCTTCCTTTTTCTCAACCGTGACGCCGGGCCAGTTGCCAACGTAGCCGTTGGCGCCGGTGATCAGGTTGAAAAGCGTGGTCTTGCCGCAGTTGGGGTTACCCGCCAGCGCGACATGGATCTGAGAATCCGCCATTCAATCCTTCTTCCTTGTGTGCCTGCGCTGCTTTCTCCGCGCAGGCTGGATAATGTGCTTCAAAGATGCTGCATTAAGTTAGAAAAACCTAACTTTATCTGCAGAAATATGCGCCGCGAGTCCTTACTGGACCTCGACGACGGCGGCCTCCTCCTTGCGGATGGAAAGCTCGTAGCCGCGCACGTTGATCTCGACCGGATCACCGAGCGGTGCAACCTTCACGACCTTGAACGAAGTGCCCTTGATGAGCCCCAGGTCCATAAGGTGGCGGCGAAGCGCACCCTCACCGTGAAGCTTGACGATGGTGGAGCTCTCGCCCACCTTAACGTCACCCAACGTCTTCATTTACTTGTCCCCCTTTCAGTGCGTACAGAAATACCGTCGACTAACCGACGGTCATGATGTGCATGGCAACCTTGGAATCGATACCAAAGCGTGCGCCCAGCACAGTGACGATGATATTGGCGCCACTCGAGCTCACCACGTGGATTTCGTTGCCCTCGACAAAGCCGAGGTCCTTGAGGTGGTGCTTCATATCCTCATTGCCCTTTACACGAGACACGCGCACGGTTTCGCCCGCTTTTACCATCGAAAGCGGCATTGCCGGCATCTGCGGTCCGCAAGACATGACTGGGCTCCTAACATCGATTCGTCCTTCACATCGACGCAGCAAAAGTTAACCACGCCTATGTTCGCTTTAGTAAACTAACACGTGGTTAACTTTTTGGAAAGGGTCCCCATCCAGATTTCGAAAAAGTTTCCTATACGAAACAAAGGCACTGCAAAGACCGTCTCTTTGCAGTGCCTATTGATACCAATTTATGCAACAGAGGGGACTGCCCCTTTGTCACATTGTTGAGGTTAAAGCGAGAGGTTTCTGATCGACGTGACGCAGGAGGCCTCATCCACGCCCGAAACGCGGAACACGACGTCTTCGCCACATTCGCCGCAGAGTGCCATGAGCCCTATAACGTCGCGGCCATCCGTGTGGCGATTGCCGATACTGACTGACACGTCGCTACGATGCTTGGCAATGATGTCATAGAGCAGCGCAACCGGGCGGGCATGTAATCCCAACGGATCTTTAATCGTCTTTGTAAACTCGACCATGTCCCCTCCCGCGGCATCGCACATTCGGCCGGCCAAACCCAGCCACGTGGTAGTTATTGTAGCGTTAGATGCTTGTTGAGGGCGGGACGGAAATCGCATCCCATTTCGAGCGTCAATGATGGGACACAGTTTCCGCTGAGCGACCCTGGCGGAAAGTACATCCCATTCTGGACGCAAATTCCGGGACGCAGTTTCCGCGACGCCCAGTCAACCTATGCCCTCGCAACGCCCGCGCATAAAAAACGAGGGAAGGCACGCGTCCTTCCCTCGTTACGGGCAATATGTAGCCGCTCGCCTACATCAGGCGCAGGCTGACGTCCTTGAGCTGGGCGCCACTAACGGCACTCGGGGCGCCCGACATGAGATCGGAGCCGCTGGCCGTCTTGGGGAACGCCATGACGTCGCGGATGGAGTCGGAGCCGGTGAGCAGCATGCACACGCGGTCCAGGCCCAGAGCGAAACCGCCCATCGGGGGCGCACCAAACTTGAGGGCCTCCATGAGGAAGCCAAATTGAGACTCGGCGCGCTCCTCGGTAAAGCCCAGGAGCTTGAGCATGGACATCTGCATCTCGGCGTTGTGGATACGCATACCGCCGCCGCCGGCCTCAAAGCCGTCCATGACAAAGTCGTAGGTGCACGAACCGGCTGCCAGCGGATCGGCCTCGATCTTGGCGATGTCGGTCTCGGTCGGCAGAGTGAACGGCTGGTGCTCGGCAGCGTAAGCCTTGCGGTCCTCATCCCAGTGGAACAGCGGGAAGTTGACGACCCACAGGAAGTCGTGGCCCTCGCGCTTGATCTCGAGCGCATTGGCCATGTGCGAACGCATGCCGCCCAGGATCTCGTCGGAGAGCAGGCGCGGGCCGGCGGCAAACATCACAAGGTCGCCGGGCTCGACGTCCATGCGCTCGCGCAGAGCCGCCATCTCCTCGTCCGAGAAGAACTTGACGATGGGGCTGTTGATGGAGCCGTCCTCGCGGAAAGCGATCCAGGCCAAGCCCTTGGCGCCAAACGTGGAGGCCACGCCGGCAAGCTTATCGATCTTGGCACGTGCCCAGGCACCAGCGCCCTTGGCGTTGATGGCCTTGACGACAGAGCCCTCCTCGTTTGCGGCAGTCGCAAAGACCTTGAACTTGGAGTTGGCAAAGATGTCGGTCAGGTCGACCAGATGCATGTCATAGCGGGTATCGGGCTTGTCGGAGCCATAGGTGTCCATGGCATCCCAGTAGTTCATGCGACGCAGCGGCGTGGGCATCTCGACACCCATGCGGCCGAAGGCATCGGCAAGAACCTCCTCGAGCGCGCTCATGACATCGTTCTGGTCCACGAAGGACATCTCGATATCGACCTGAGTGAACTCGGGCTGACGGTCGGCACGCAGGTCCTCGTCGCGGAAGCACTTGGCAACCTGGTAGTAGCGCTCGACGCCACCGACCATGAGCAGCTGCTTCAGGAGCTGCGGGGACTGCGGCAGGGCGTAGAAGTTGCCCGGCTGGATGCGGCTGGGAACGATGAAGTCGCGGGCGCCCTCGGGCGTGGACTTAAACAGGGAGGGCGTCTCGACCTCCATGAACTCACGGTTGTGCAGCGCCTCGCGAATGGCAAAGGTGAAGTCGGAGCGCAGCTTGAGGTTGGCCATCATCTCGGGACGGCGGAGGTCCAGATAGCGGTAGCGCAGGCGGGTGTCCTCGCTGGTCTCGATGCCGTCCTCGATCTGGAACGGCGGGGTGACGGACGTGTTGAGAACCTTGGCGTGGTCGGTCAGGACCTCGATCTCGCCGGTCGCGAGCTTGGTGTTGGTGGTCTCCTCGCCACGGGCGCGCACGACGCCGTGAATCTTGATGGGCCACTCGGGACGCATGGTCTCGGCGATCTTAAAGGCATCGCCGTCGGAGTGCTCGGGGTCGAAGGTGAGCTGCGTGATGCCCTCGCGGTCGCGAAGGTCGCAGAAAATAAGGCCGCCGTGGTCGCGGCGACGGCTCACCCAACCGGTGAGGGTGACCTCTTCGCCCACGTTCTCGAAGCGAAGCTCGCCGCAGGTACGGGTGTGCATGGAATGCTCATCGATGGGACGGGTCTGGCTCATACCAGTGATCCTCCTTTATGGATCTGTGCCGCCCCGTGTCGTTCCGGGCGGCGTCGTACAGATTTGCCCAGCCTGCGTAAACCGCGCAGCCGGACATGGCGTTCTATCTTATCGCACCCACGTCGATGTGCCGCGGAAAAGTAGCTCATGCCCAAAGACTTGACGGAGACGAAACAATTGATGCGCCGTGGCCGTCGCCAAGGCGCGCCGCGTGCGACAATGTGCCCCAATACAACTGCACTCGGAAAGGCCCGCCATGACTGCACGCCTCATCGTTATGGATATCGACTCTACGCTCATCAACCAGGAGGTCATCGACCTGTTGGGCGAGGAGGCCGGCGTGGGCAAGCAGGTAGCGCAGATCACCGAGCGCGCCATGCGCGGCGAGCTTGACTTTAAGCAGGCGCTCGAGGAGCGCGTGGGGCTGCTTGCCGGCCTGGACGAGAGCGTGTTCGAGCGCACCTTTGCGCGCGTGACGTTTACCCCCGGCGCGCTGGAGCTTGTGCGCTCGGCGCACAGCAAGGGCTGGAAGGTCGGCGTGGTAAGCGGCGGCTTCCACGAGGTCGCCGATAAGATCGTGGCCGCTGCGGGCATCGATTTTTGTCTAGCGAACCGCCTGGAGGTCGTAGACGGCAAGCTCACCGGTAAGTTGGCTGCCGACATCGTGACCAAGGAATCCAAGCTCATCCAGCTGCTGGATTGGGCAGTTGAGTGCGGCGTCGATATGGCCCACACCGTCGCGATCGGCGACGGCGCCAACGACATCCCCATGATTCAGGCCGCGGGCACGGGCATCGCGTTTTGCGCCAAGCCCAAGACGCGCGAGGCCGCCCCGTTTGCCATCGACGAGCGCAATCTGATGCTCGCCATGGACATCATCCTGCGTGACTAGTCGATCCTTCTAACAATAGAATCAGTCTGTCCTATAGTTTCCGAACAATTTTGTCTTAGTGTTCGGAAACTACCCTTCTCGTGCTAGACTTTGCACCGTCGAAGGGAACATATATGGATAAGCGAGATCTTGAGCAATTGCTGAGCGATGTTGCCGACGGAACAGTCACCCCGGCAGTCGCCCTCACGCGCATCCAGACGGCGCCAACCGCCAATCTGGGTTTTGCGCAGCTCGATCTTTCACGCGGGGTGCGCCAGGGAGCCGGCGAGGTTGTCTACGGCGCCGGTAAAACCGCCGAGCAGATTGCCGCCATTATCAAAGCATTACTCAATGCCGGCCAGGTGCGCATCCTGGTCACGCGCCTGGACGCCGAAAAGGCAGCCCGCGCCTCGAAGCTCCTCGGCAACGGCATCGACCTGGGATATGTCCCAGACGCACAGCTCGCCCTCGTGGGCGGCAAGCCCTCCCCTACCGGCAACGGACGCATCGTTGTCGCCTGCGCCGGTACGAGCGACCTGCCCGTCGCCGAGGAAGCCGCGTTGACGGCCGAATTCTATGGCAACGAGGTCGACCGCCTCTACGACGTAGGTGTCGCAGGCCTGCACCGCCTGCTCGCGCATGCCGAGGAACTTGCCCAGGCGCAGGTGGTCATCGCCATCGCCGGCATGGAAGGCGCCCTGGCGAGCGTTATCGGCGGTCTGGTGAGCTGTCCGGTCATCGCCGTTCCCACCAGCGTGGGCTACGGCGCAAATTTTGGAGGCGTAGCCGCGCTGCTCGCCATGCTCAACTCCTGCGCCAGCGGCGTATCGGTCGTCAATATCGATAACGGCTTTGGTGCCGCCTACCAGGCAAGTCTTATCAATCATCTGAGCGCCGGCACATCCTGCGCCCGTTAAGGAGCATTCCATGTCCAACCATCAGCACACGCTTATCATCGACGGCACTTCGGGCATCAGCGGCGATATGACCGTCGCGGCCCTGCTCGACCTGGGCGCCAGCGAGGAGCACCTGCGCGAACAGCTCGCCACGCTGCCGGTCGACGGCTTTTCGATCGCTGTAACGCGCGTAAACAAGCATGGCATCGACGCCTGCGATTTCGACGTCCAGCTTGCAGAGGGCCTCGAGAACCATGATCACGATATGGCCTGGCTCTACGGCAACGAAGCAGCTGTCGAGCATATGCATGAGCATGAGCATGAGCACCACCATCATGGCCATGGCGAGCACGAACACGAGCACACACACGACCATGACCATGAGGCCCACGGCCATGGTCACGAGGGTCACCATCACGCCCACCACCATCACCACCGTTCTTTGGCGGACGTCACCGCCATCATCGACGGCTCACAGCTAAGCGATGGCGCCAAGCGTCGTGCGCTCGCCATCTTTACCGCACTTGCCGCCGCCGAGGCCAAGGCCCACGGCAAAACGCCCGAAACCGTCATGTTCCACGAGGTGGGCGCCGTCGACTCCATCGTCGACGTCTGCTCTGTCGCCATCTGCCTCGATGACCTGGGTATTGAGGACATCGTTGTCGAGTCGCTTTCCGAGGGCCACGGCACCATCCGCTGCGCCCACGGCCTCATGCCCATTCCCGTCCCCGCCGTTGTCAACCTATGCCAGGCGGGCAATATCGCCCTCACGCCCGTACCGGTCGCCGGCGAGCTCGTGACGCCCACGGGCGCCGCCATCGTCGCCGCGCTGCGCACGTCCGAGCACCTGCCGGCACGCTACCGCATCGAAGCCGTCGGCTACGGCTCCGGCAAGCGTCCCTACGAGGGTTGCTCCGGCACGCTCCGTTGCCTGCTTGTTCAAGTGGATGCATAACCATGGATGCCCGCAAAGAAAAAAGCCGCGCTGCCATCGTTGCGGCGTTCTCCGAGCTGCTACGCGAAGTGGACTACGGCAAGATCACTGTCGGCGACATCATCGCTCGCGCCCACGTAGGCCGCGCGACATTCTACGGCCTCTTTAAGAGCAAAGACGACCTACTGTCCGAGCTCGTGAGCGACATCTGCACCCACGCTCTCGACGACGATGGCACACCGCTCGACGACCCACTCGTGCAGGTCGAGCATATCCTCAACAACCTCTGGGAGCGCCGCCAGGGCGTTCGAGCCCTCGTAGCCGGCGCCGGCTCACGCATCTTCGCCGACAGCCTCCGCAAGACCATCATGGCCCGAGCAGCCGAAACCGTCCCTACCGACCCAAACGGCCCCGCCGCCACCATGGACCGAAGCTTCCTACTACACCACATAGCCTCAAGCTTCGTAGGAATGGTCCAATGGTGGGCCTGGCACAACTTCCAAGCAGAAAAAACCGACGTAGCCAAAGACTACCTATCAGCCATAAAACCCCTCTTCAGATAGACGCCTCCTCCCAAGGCGTCATCCCTTCCCAAAGTATCGCCCTCATCTCAACGCCCCCAACAACCAAGCGCCCATCACATCCAAATTCAGATATATATGTTGGGTTGCTTGCTCGGGCGCAGCAAAGACCCTGCAGCTGGCCGCATGGGGTAACTTCCCAGCGCATTCCGCAGGACGCAAAAAGGCTCGCCGCACGAAGTGCGCAGCGAGCCTTTTTGCATGTCCGAGGACGCGCTGGGAAGTTACCCCATGCGGCCAGCGGACAACTATGTAGCCTCAGACTAGAACATGCCCAAGAAACCATGCACAAACAGCGCGGCCAGAGCAGCACCGACAAACGGCGCGATGCCAGGAACAAGCAGGCCGTACTTCCAGTTGTTGTCAGCCTTGTTCTTGATCGGCAGCACCTGATAGGCCATGCGAGGACCAAGGTCACGAGCCTGGTTCATGGCGAAGCCGGTGATACCGCCCATGCCCATGCCAACAGCCCAAACGATCAGACCGACGCAGATGGCGAGCATCAGGACGTTCTCGCCAGCACGGTTAGCAGCAGCAAGGATGGCGCTGATGAACACAAAAGTGCAGATAGCCTCGCAGAAGAAGTTGCGGGCATAGTTCGTACCCTCGGTGGTGGGGTTGGTCGAGAAGATATTGCGCTGGGCAATGGGATCGACGACACCATCGGAAGCCTTGAACTCATCGGCATACATAAGCCACGCGATCACGGCACCCGCAAAGCCGCCGAGCATATCGGCAATCATGAAGGGGATGCAGCTGCTCCACGGCACCAGGCCGACGATGCACTGGGCAAGCACCATGGCGGGGTTCATGCACACGGCGCCGCCAAAGATAAACAGAGCAACCGAGATGCCAAAAGACCAAGTGGTGATGGCAAACATATGACCAGAGCCCTGATACTTGGTGCCCTTGAGCACGGTATCGCAGTGCACGCCCACGCCAAAGATGATCATGAGGGCCGTTGCGCCGAATTCGCAGAGGAGTTTGGTAAGCATAAAACCTTATCTTTCTTGTCGGTTATAAACGATTCGTTTAGGCCGCGTACTAGTGCTGAGCGACGACAACGCCCAGGCCATCGGGAATGACGGCCACCTTGGCATCGGCACCCTTCATCTCAAAGGCGAGCTTGAGCGCCTCATCGAGGGTGTTAACCGGCGTCATGTGCATATCCTTGATCATCTGGTAATCGCACAGGTCGGTAACCATGATCACAGGGTGATGCGCCAGGATGCGGGCAAAGATCTGGCTCGTCCACTGGTCGGGCAGGGTCTCGTCCTTAGGACGGTCGATGCAGGCGCGCTCAAACTCTGCCGGATCATTGTCGGCGATGTTGTGATAGAAGCCCTCGCCACCGTGACCGTCGGCACAACCGGCGACATCGATGATCACGCCGCCCTCGGGAAGTGTGGCCTCTGCAGAGCACATGCCCTTCACGGCCTGATAGATGTTCTGGTCGAGCGGGTAGCCGCCGTTGGTGGTAATGGCAATCTCGCACTCGACGGGCTCAACGCCGGCAAGGCTCTTCACGAACTCGCAGCCAGCCTCGTGCGCCTTGTGGATGTCGCCGGCAAAGGAGCCGATGACCTCGTGCTTGCCGTTGAGCACCACGTTGAGCACAAAGGCAAGGTGAGCCATCTCGGCAGCGGCAAACATGTCCTCGCTCACGTGGTTGTGGCACAGGTTGCCGGCACGCGAGTGGGAATCATTCACAAACTGACCGTTGTGGTTGTACATGATGGTCTTGTAGCTGGCGATACCAGGCAGAACGGACTTGCGGCTACCAGAGAAACCGGCAAAGAAGTGCGGCTCAATAAAGCCCTCGGCAAGCAGCAGATCGCAATCGGCAGCAATCTTGTTGATGATGCACTCGCCGCCAGAAGGCAGGGTGCCAATCTTTTTCATCATGCTATCGTCAGTCGCGACGTGCATAACAATTTCCTCGTTGGCAACGATCTCCTCGCCGTACTTGTTGACGAGCTCCTCGTGCGTCGAAGGACGATGCATACCCGTAGCAACCAAAATACGCACTCGAGCCTCGGGCGCAGCGGAATGGATGTGATGCAGCAGAATAGGCATCGTCACACGCGAGGGAACGGGGCGCGTATGATCGGAGCTAATGATGACGATATCCTTCTTGCCAGCACAAAGCTCCTCGAGCGAAGGCGAGCCATAAGGGTTGGCAAGTGACTCCTCTACCAGCTCTTCCTGTGATTTTGTAGTCTTAAACTCGTTTTGATGACCTTCCATCACACCCGCGAAGTTCTTATCCTCGAGCTCCAGATGCAACGTCTTGTGGTCAAACGGCAGTTCACATTCAAACAATGACGAGCGCCCTCTTCCTTTCAACTGACACACTAGATAAACCGTTGGAAGGATACGCCGCTCACCGAAAAACACCACCGTCCACCGACTCATTAACACAACGTTCATATTTGACCCACAACAAAATGGCCGCGATCCCAAACGGGACCGCGGCCGCTACAGTCGTAAGGCGAGAAGCACCACATGCATCTCAATCCCGATCGATAAGGCGCGCGGCGCGAAGCGCCAAACGCGCCGCCGGGACAGACCCCATCCAAAACGCGCGAAGCGCGCCATTATTCCCCCAGCCCGTAATCCGCCGAAGACCGGACATCGCAGGGTCCGCCATTAGTTTACTTTTAGGCACACTCCGCAGGACGCAAGAAGCCCTCGCCGCACGAAGTGCGCAGCGAGGGCTTCTTGCATGTCCGAGGACGTGCCTAAAAGTAAACTAATGGCGGGCCCGGACGACTACAGGGCTATCGATTACCCCGTGTTCTGCAGTCCTGCCGAGACGCCGGTCACAGTCGAAAGAATCAGGCTCATGTACTCGGCCTTCTTCTCCTCGGCCATCTCGTCCTGGTTCATACGCACCTCGCGAAGGGCACGGACCTGGGCGATGGACAGAGCGTCGACGTAGGGGTTACGCACGCGAACGGCGCAACCGAGCCCGCGGCGGCGCTGCAGTGGCCACTCGTCACCGACGATGGCAAGGACCCACTTACGCGTGAGCTGCATCTCGGTAAAGACCTTCTCGGACAGATCCTGGCGATCGCCCAGGTGCAGATACATCTTGGCGATGCGCTGGTCGGTCTTGGCGATCGACATCTCGATGTTGTCGATGAACGTGCGGAAGAACGGCCACTCCTGGTAGGCAGCCTTGAGCTGGTCAAGATCGCCCAGCTGCTCGCAGGCGGTGCCCAGGCCGTACCAAGCGGCCAGGTTAATGCGCGCCTGGCTCCAGCTGAAGATCCACGGAATGGTACGCAGGTCGTCGAGCGACTTGGCGCCCAGGCCGCGCTTGGCGGGACGCGAGCCGATCGGCAGCAGACCGACCTCGGTCAGCGGCGTCACGGTCGAGAACCACGGTGTAAAGTCCTCGGTGTTCAGCAGGTCCAGATAGCGCTCGTGACTTGCGGTGTTGAGCTTCTCGGCCATATCCCAGAACTTCTGCGTGGTCTCGGTGTTGGTCTTCTCGACACTCGGGGCCGACTGCAAAAGCGTTGCGGCGGCAACGGACTCAACATGACGCTGAGCCAGCGTGCGGTTGCCGTAACGGGCAAAGATGACCTCGCCCTGCTCGGTGAGCTTAAAGAAGCAGTTGACCGAACCCTTGGGCTGCGCCAGCACGGCCTTGTTGGCCGGACCGCCGCCACGGCCCACGGCACCGCCGCGACCGTGCATGAGCACCAGGTCGATATCGTTCTTCTCGGCCCACTTGGCAATGCGCTCCTGCGCGGAGTGCAGCGCGAGCATAGCCGTGGTAGGACCGGCATCCTTGGAGGAGTCGGAATAGCCCAGCATGACCTCCATGCGGCGGTTGGTCTGGGCAAGGCGCTTTTGCACCACGGGCAGCGTAAGCATCTGGTCGAGCACGTCGACGCAACCCTCGAGGTCCTCGAGCTGCTCGAACAGCGGAATCACGTCGAGCTCAGGGACATCCTCCTCGTGTGCAAAGGACAGGTGGGCAAGCTCAAAGACGTCGGCCACATGCTGAGCGCTCTTGGTGAACGAGATGATGTAGCGGTGCGCCATCTTCTTGCCGTAGCGCTTTTGGATGGAGCCGATAGCGCGGAAGGTATCGATGACCTCGCGCGTCATGGGCTGCAGGTCGCCATGGATACCGTTCTCGTGGATATCCTTAAGGGCGCGGGCATGCACCACGGAGTGCTGACGGAACTCCATCTCGACCATATGGAAGCCGAAGGACTCGACCTGCCAGATGATGGTCTGGACCGGGCCGTAGGCGGCACGGACGGCACCGCAGGCAGCCAGCGAACGCTGGACGACGCGCAGGTCATCCAGGAATTCGTCGGCACTGTGATACATGGTGTCGGTGATGCGGCGCACGGTGGCGTTCAGACGGTCGGCCATGACGAGCATGACGGCGCGATGCGGCTCGTGCTCGGAGATCAGCTCGGCGCGAGCCGTGTACCGAGGGCTCATCTCGACCTGATGGTTCCACAGGTTAATGAGCTCGGCAGAAGGCTTACTGTAGGTGGCCTCGAGCGTGAGGTTGCGGCCGATGCGGCGGCACTTGTCCTCGAGCTTGAGCACCATGTGGGTGAAGTACTTGGCGGCGACCTCACGGCTCACCTTGGCGGTGACGTTGGGGTTACCGTCGCGGTCGGAACCGATCCAGCTGCCGGGATGGAAGAACGCCGGGCACAGCGGCGGCACGGTACCGGCCTTGTCGCCCAGCACCCAGTCGTCAAAACGACGGTAGATGACGGGGATAACGTCGAACAGCGTGTTATCGAAGATGTCGATGATGGTATCGGCTTCCTCGACCGGCGTGGGCTTCTTGAGCGCGATGGGGCTCGTACGCACCAGGGCGTCGATCTCCTGCAGCATATGGCGCTCGTTCTCCACCAGGTCGGAGCCGCCCAGACGCGGACGCTCCTCCAGCAGGTTGGAGATACGGCGAATCTTGCCCTCGACGGCCTTACGACGGGCCTCGGTGGGATGTGCGGTAAAGACAGGGTGGAACTCGAGCTTGCCGAGCAGCTCATTGGCACCCTCGACGCCCATCTCGTTTACCAACTGGTGATAGGCGACGGTGAGTTCGTTGGCGGGATCGACCTCGGTATCGGTCGATGCGCCGGCCTCGCGCTCGCGCAGCTGCGCCACACGGTAGTTCTCCTCCGACAGGTTTGCCAAGTGGAAGAAGCTCGTAAAGGCGCGAACGATGACCTGCTGCTTATCAAGCGGCAGGCTGTCAATCAGATCGACGACTTCGCGAAACGCCACGGCGGTGGGCTCGTCGGCAGTGGGCACGCCCTGTTCGTCAACGGACTCGTCGGCAGCGCGGCTACCGGGGTTGCCAGCATTGGCCACAATCTCGGCTGTCAAAATCTTGTCGAACAGGTCCGCGATCTCGGGATCATACTCGCTAAGCACACGACGTTCCAGGCGCAGGAACAGCGCCAGATTATCGCGCAGCTCCTCGGGGATCTCGATCTCGGCGAGACGCTCCCTGGACTCGGCATTCGAGCCGATTCGGTTAACGAGGCGGTTGACCACGGCAGCGACGCGCGCCGCGGCTTCGGGTACAGACTGGTTGCTTAGGTTCTCAGCCACGTTTCCTCCCATTCCTCCTTCTATGCACGTAACATGCGGTATTCATTATAGGCGCTTGAGAACTACTTTCGACACTGATTGCGCTTTACCACACAAAAGTATTTTCTGCATTGCAAGGGTTTTTGCTCTAAATGGTCGTATTTCTCGGTGGACGGCATACACAAACGGGGGCATTCCGCATAAATGCGAAACACCCCCGTAACAATCGCTCGTCGCGAGCGGGACATGTTAGCGGGTCCGCAGCTCAAAAATCATACGCTACAGACGCTCGCGAACCGCCTCGACGACGTTGGCCAGATCGACGAGAACCTCGTCATGGCTCTGCATGTCGCGCACCTTGACCTTGCCGGCGGCAAGCTCGTCGCCACCCAGAACCAGGATGAGCTTGGCGCCTACCTTATCGGCCTGCTTAAACTGGGCCTTGAGCGAACGGCCCTGATAGTCGGCCTCGGTCACGATGCCTGCGGCGCGAAGCTCCTGCGTAATGGCAAAGACGTTCTGGCGCAGTTCCTTGCCGGCATTGGCGACATAGACGCACGGGGCCTCATCGGCACCCAGATCGCTGCCAAAGGCCTGCAGGGCCAGCAGGGCGCGCTCAAAACCGACGGCAAAGCCGACGCCCGCCGTGGGCTTGCCACCCTCGAGCTCGACCAGGCCATCGTAGCGGCCGCCGCCGCCGATGGAGCCGACGCCGGCGCCAGGGGCCTCGACCTCAAAGACGGTGCGGGTGTAGTAGTCCAGACCACGCACCAGGGTGGGATCCTCTACATACTCGATACCGGCAGCATCCAGATAGCGCTTGACCTGCTCGTAGTGCTCGCGGCACTCGTCGCACAGGTTGTCGCCCATCAGCGGGGCCTCGGCCATGATCTCGCGGCAATGGTCGTTCTTGCAGTCGAAGGCGCGCAGCGGGTTGAGCTCGGCGCGCTCGCGGCACTCGTCGCACATCTCGTCGGCGTGGTCGAGAATGAACTGCTTAACCTGCTCGCGATAGGCCGGACGGCACTGCGCATCGCCCATCGAGTTAATGAGCAGACGGAGCTTGGAAAGATCGAAGCCCAGGCGCTTGTAGAACTCCATGAGCATGATGATGCACTCGGCGTCTGCCGCCGGATCGGGAGCGCCGAGCCACTCGATGCCCACCTGGTGAAACTGGCGCAGGCGACCCTTCTGGGGACGCTCGCCACGGAACATGGCCTCGGCATAGTACGCCTTAAACGGCGTGGAGCCCTGGGGCACTAGGTTGTTCTCCACGACGGCGCGCACCACACCGGCCGTGCCCTCGGGACGAAGGGCCAGGCGCTGCTTGGGCTTAAGCTTGGTATCGGTGCCCTCGGTAAAGACGCGCTCCAGGTTGGCACCGCTGAACACGCGGAACATTTCCTTGCGCACGACGTCGGTCGACTGGCCGATACCGTGGACAAACACGTCCACCTGCTCGATTGCGGGCGTCTCGATGGGTTTAAAACCAAACGGCTCGAACACGCCGGCCGCAATCTGCTGCATCTTTTGCCAGGCGCGCATCTCGGCGCCGATAAGGTCGCGGGTTCCCTCCGCCTTCTGTGCCTGCATGGGCAAACACCTTTCTTTTGTATCGCGTCATAGGTAACGGTCATTATACGGCACAAACACAAACAGCGGCGGCGCGTCTGACCGAACGAGGGTATGGGGACTCGTTCGGCCAGACGCGCCGCCGCTGTTTGTGATCCCTTTTCCTCCGTCCCCTTCGGATCACGTGATCCCTTGGGGACGGAGGAAAAGGGATCATTTCGTAGGCCCGTGGCCGCCTTGGAAACCGAATGATGGCACGAGCATCCATTCGGCTTCCAAGGCGGCCACGGACAGAACGGGGCGAACAGAAAAGAGCGACGGACGCCTACTCCCCCGCCACGCTTGCGCGCAGCTTGGCGGCGATGGGCTCCGAGGCCAGCAGGAATACGAGCATGACAACAGAACACACCAGGCACACGATCCAGGCGCTCGCAAAGGAGCCCGAGACGGCAAAGAGCACATAGACCTGCCAAAGCTCACCCACAAAGCTCATGCCCGCGAGCACCGCCGAGGTGGCGATAACGGTTAGGGAGCCCAAAACGCGACCGCTTACTTTATCGGCAACATGGCCAATGACAAGCGATCCGATAACGCTCACCACGGTAGAGATCGCATTGGAGACGTTGTACTGGGCAAGCGTAATCCCGAGGTTGCTGACGATCAGCAGCTGGAACATGCTCATGCAGTTGACGAAAATCGTGTAGCACGTGGCCATGATCACGAAGCCGGAGGCCACCACGAGCCAGCCGGGGAAGAACTTACGCTGCTGGGGCATACTGCTCCTTATTTAACAAACGAATAGCCGGCGCCGGGCGCCGGTAGCACCCAAGATTGCCTTGAAAGACAAGGGCATAGGCCTTACGGCCATGCCCGCAGGCTTGAAAGGCAAGGTTGGGTGCTACCGGTGGTCGGCGATATAGCCCAAAGCGACGGCGGTATAGGCCGCGGCACCGAGGGGAAGCTCGGCATCGTTAAAACGTGCCTTGGGATGGTGCTGGGCAAAGTGTTCGTCCGTGTCGGTTACGGCCGCGCCCACGGTAAAGTACGCACTCGGAATCTCGCTCGAGATAAGCGCGAAGTCTTCACTCGCCATGGCATGGAAAAGCGGCAAGAAAGCCGCCTTGGGCAGCACTGCGCCCACGTAGCCAAGCGACGCCTGAGTCATATCGCTGTCGAGTACAAGCGGCGGAACATCCGAAAGTGTCTCGATGGTCGCCGGCGTACGATAGGTCGTGGCAACGCCGTTAACGACCTCCGCGATGCGGGTCTTTAGGTGAGCCATGAGCTCAACATCAAAGCCGCGCAGCGTTCCCTCGAGCACGCAGGTGTCGGGAATGACGTTGGCCGCTTGGCCACCGGCAAACTTACCCACGGTCAGTGCGACCTCCTTGGCCGCCGGCACTTCGCGAGCAATGAGCTCCTGGAGCGCCAGGTGCACATGGACGCCGGCCGCGATGGGGTCGATGCAGATCTCGGGGCTCGAGCCATGGCCGCCCTTGCCCTGGAGCGTGATGCGGAAACCGTACACGCCCGAAAGCGCCGGACTGCCGTAGAGCACCAGGCCAAGCGGCGACTGGCTGTTGACATGCATGGCAAAGGCCGCCTGAGGACGCGGGTTCTCGAGCAAGCCGTCGGCGATGGCAGCGCGTGCCCCCTCAAAGGTCTCCTCGCCCGGCTGGAACAGCAGTTTGACGGTGGCATTGGCGTCGACGAGCTCGGCCTCGCGGGCCTTGAGCAGGCGAGCCGCACCAAGCAGCGCCGTCGCGTGCATATCGTGACCGCAAGCGTGCATGCAGCCGTTGGTGGATGCAAAGGGCTCGCCGGATTCCTCGGCAACGGGCAGGGCGTCCATGTCGCCACGAAGCATGATGACCGTACCGGCCTGCTCATTCGTGCAGATGCCATTGCCTTGGGCCGCGGCGGCACCGGCGCCGACAAGGCCCACAACGCAGGAACCATCGACGAGCGTAGCAAATGGGATGTCCATCTCGGTCAGGCGCGCTTGGATATACGTAGAGGTCTGCGGGAGGCTATTACCCAGCTCGGGCATCTGATGTAAATCGTGTCGCCACGCAGCGAGCTCGTCTGCAAAAGCCTGAGCTTCTGCAACAAGACCGTCACCGATAGCGGTCTGCGCCGCCGCGGTGGCCTTGGGCGCTGATTGCGGTTGAAGATCGGACAGTGCTGGTGCCATAGATGCCCTCCAGTAACGTTTTTGCAGCAAGCACTTTGATAGCGTAAAGTGCAAGGTACTACTTTAAGGGCGACGCATAAAAAATGCCGCCCCGGGAGGCGGCGCAACAAATTGTTTACAATTGCGGACGCGGCTTTCGACGCAAAAAATCGAAATGCGTCTCGCTCAAGATAATCGAAAGAAAGATGAGCGCGAAGCCGGCGAGCAGGCGCGAGGTGAGCGCCTCCCCCATCAGCAGCACCGAAAACAACACGCCCGAAGGCGACTCCATCGAAAGCAGCAGTGAGCCCGTTGAGGCCGGGACATGCGCCAGGCCGACGTTTTGGATGAGCAGAGCCACACACGTACAGCCCACCGATAGAAACGCCATCACACCGATAAAGCTCGGCGTCCACACGGACAGCGGCGCTTGGGTCTCGAATAACAGCGACGAGATCAGGCTCAGCGCGCCGTTGCCCACAAACATCCAAAACGTGATGACGTTGATGTCCATCTTGCGGCCATACTTGGCGGTCACCGCCATCTGGATGGCAAAGAAGACCGCACCGCCCAGTGTGATGACATCGCCGACATTGAACTCGACGCTATCGAGCGCCACCAGACCAATGCCCGCCAGGCACAGCAACGCGGCGCCCAAGTTGTAACGGGTAAGCTTTTCGCCGCTTAGAACGTAGCTCGCAAACGGAACCAAGATGCAGTACGTGCCCGTCAAAAATGCACTCTTGCCTGCCGTGGTCTGTGCCAGGCCGATCGTCTGCAAACCGTAGGCACCCCACATGAGCGCGCCCATGCCAAGTCCAACAATCAGGTTTCGAGCGTTGAAATGGGCAGCAATGCGCTCGTGGAAGATGGCAAGCATGACCAACGACGCCGGAAGAAAACGAATGTAGAGCAGCTCGAACACCGGAATGGTATCGAGCGCATCTTTCATGGTGGTAAAGGAATAGCCCCAGATGACCGCCACCGAAAGCAGCAAGACCTTCCAGAACAGCGGCGAGCGCGCACCGGCACCGCGAGAGGCACCGCCGGCACCTAGGTCTTCGCGGGCTACAGGGCTATCGGGCATATTCTCGATTTCGTTGGCAGCGTATTGGGCCATGGAACATCCTCACACTCAATCTGGGCGTGGTGTCCGCACGCGTATGGCTGCGTGCCGCCTCATGGTCAAATAAAAACGGGGCGCACCGGACCCCCGGCACGCCCCGCTACTGTAGCAACAACCGGCGTTGCATCGCAATCCAGCCCACTAAAGCGTTTTGTTCCGCCGTTCTACCGAACGGCGGACCGGCCGACGCTGCGCGAGCCGCATTCACGCCAATCTGACGTTCAATTTCAAGGGCGCGACCAGAAGGTCAGCGCCCTTTCATTTCACGTCACCTTGGCGCAAATGCGGCTCGCTCGCTGGCATTAGTGCTACATCAGCGTTAACGTTGCCGCACTAAATTAGCTTTGTCGACTCCAGTTTTTCGATGATCCAGTCGTTGGCTTTGATGACCGGACGGCGGAAGACGACGCCCAGGGCCAGCGACGGGATCAGATAGCTTGCCAAGATGCCCAGCTCAATCCAGTACTCCATATGGTAGGCACCGGCCATGGCGGCGTGCATGGCGTTGATGCCGTGAGTAAACGGCAGGAACGGATAGATCGCCTGGAACACAGGGCCGGTCATCTCGATGGGGAACGTGCCACCCGAACCGCCGACCTGCATGACCAGCAGCACGACGGCGAGCGCCTTACCGATATCGCCAAACGAAACCGTAAGCGTGTAGACGATATTGGAGAACACGAGACTCGCGACCCAGCCGGCAAGTACAAATTGCAGCGGGTTGTCGCACTGGATGCCAAAAAACAGGATGTCGCCCGCGCACACGAGCGTTGCCTGCAGCAGGGCCAGACCGCCAAAGAACAGGTAGCGGCCCAGATAGATCTCGTGTAGGCGCACGGGGATGAGCTCGTTGATGAGCTCATCGTCAACCGAGACCTTCATCATGGCCGCCAGCACGATCGAGCCCACCCACAGCGACAGAATCGTGTAGAACGGTGCCATGGCCGAACCGTAGTTTCGAATCGGATAGACCGGCTTGCGATCGAGCGCGACGGGGCCGGAAAGCGACACGGCCAAACCCTCGGGGTCGTTGCCAATCATCGTCTTGATCGTGGCAAGGTCATCCGACATCAGGGCGCCATCGAGCTCGTCCTTAAAGGCGCTGATCTTATCGGACGCCTCGCCCAGCTGATCGGAAGCCTTGTTGACCAGCTTTGCAGCCTTGGAGAGGCCCTTTGCCAGCGAACCGGATGCGTCGGTCAGGCCGTCTACGACGCTATCCAGATCGCCCGAGATGCCATCGAGCGAGTCCAGGATGCCCGAAACCGTCTTCTTGAGCTCCTTGGCCTTAACCGAGAACGTGGAATCGTAGTCGGACTTAGCGCCCGAAATGCCCGCCTTGGCATCGGCGATGGCCTGATCGACCTCGGCACGCGTGCTGTTGACCTCTGCCATGCTGTCAGAAAGGGACTTAGCAGTTGCCGTCAGGTCCTTGGCGTTGTTGCGATACTCCACCGCGATCCTGCCCAGCGATGTTGCCACAGATTTAAGGCTCTCCTGGAGCTTTTCGTCACTGACCTGCTCGGCAAAGCCGCGGAGCTGGTCGGCCGTGGCGTCGATATCGTCGGCACGTGTATTGAGCGCCGCCGCGGCATCGTTGAGCTGAGACACCGTAAGGTCGACATGCTGATTCGCGGCATCGAATGCCTTCGCAAGCTCGGCGGACACGTTGTCGAACGAGCCCGCGCTTCCGTCAATCGCGGCGTTGATGGCGTCGTTGGCGGCCTTCAGCGCTTCTTTGGAATCGCTCATGCCGCTCTTGGCATGCTCCATCAACTGCTTGGTCGACTCATCGACCGTACCCGTCTGCTGGAGCATACCGCTCGCCGACGTCAACGAATCGGACGTAGAGCTCAAAATGCCCGCCAGCGACGAAGCATTAGCCTGAACGTCTTGCAGGTCCCCAATCGAATCGCCGAGCGTCGAGGACAGATTGGCGATAAAGTTGCTGACCTGGTCGGTGCTCATGTAATCGAGCAGGCTGGACACCGTCTTAAGACCGATGCTCGTAATGGTCTCGGTAAAAGTTTCGTTAACCTGGCTCTGAACGGCACTCGAACCCTTCTCGGTCACGATCTGCGCAATGGCGTTGGCCTTCTGGTTCTCGTAAAACTCGATATCGGCGTGTTTCACGTCGGTCGAGAAAAGCGTCATCATGTCAGCGCTAAACGTTTTGGGGATAACGACGGCAGCATAGTACGCGCCCGACTTAACGCCCTCGATAGCCTTTTCGCGATTGTTGAGCACAACCCAATCGAAGCTCTCGTTGCCGCGTAGGGTGGCGGTCACGTTTTCGCCCACGTTAACCTCGACGGGGATCAAATCGCTCTCGTAACCCTCATCGGTGTTGACCACGGCGATCTTAAGATTGCCGGTGTTGCCGTACGGATCCCAGCTGCCGGCGATGTTAAACCACGCGTACAGACACGGTACGATAATGAGGCCCATCACGACAACCAAGCCGATCACGGAGCGAGACACGTTTTGGACATCGCGCTTAAACAGATGCAGGATGTTCTTCATTTATGCCTCACCTCCTTTGGAGTGCTTGCCAAGCGCGGTGGTATCTCCATCATTTGTGGCTGTGCTGTCGCTGCCCTGAGATTTATGGTGCGAGCCGATATGCGGCAAGCGGCCCGTGGACTGATCGCCGCCCTTGGCACCACGCTCGCTGGCGTTGAGGCCAAACATGTGGCGGGCGGCAGGAATGGCGGCCGTGTGTTCGCGCATCTCGCGACGCAGGTCCTCATCCGAAAGCGCCGAGATGCGCATCTGGGTATTGAGGCTCGCTCGGATATATTCGATATTGATCAGCCAGCCGCAGATGGCAATAACCGAGATGATCCAAATGACAAGCAGGATGATCTTGCCGTTATTGTCGATATCGAGAACCGTCGACAGGACAAAGAGCAGGACCTGAACGCCCACCACGGCGGCAAAACCGCCCTTGATGTAGTACGGGTAGCGATGTTCAAAGGCGACCGCATGATCGAGCAGTTCGCGACGGTACGAATCGGAATCGAGCATGACGCGCATGGCCGTGCGCAGCGAGTAGCGCTGGCGCGGCAGGTCGTTGGACTCGCAAATCATCATACCGGTCGTGGAGAGCTGTTTATCAAAGAGCAGGTTAAGGTTGAGCAGCAGCGGACGCAGCTGCAGGCCGATAAAGAGCGCCACGATCAAGAACACGCCCAGAATGCACAGGTTAAACAGGTAGTTGAACGAATACATGCCGCCGACCGTCTCGCGCAGCAGATTGATGCCGTAGGTAAAGGGCAGCAGCGGGTGCAGCCACTGGAAGAAGCCTGGCATCATCTCGATGGGGTACATGCCCGACGAACCCGGGATCTGCACGATAACCAGAATGACGCCGATAGCCTTGCCGATATGCTTAAACGTGGTGGACAGCGCATAGATGATATTGACGTAGGTGAACGAGATGGCGATGCCGCCCAGCACGAACAGCAGCGGGCTGACGCACTGCACGCCGATCACCAGATCGCCTACCGTAACGATGATGGCCTGCAACGCGCCCAGGATCACCAGGAGCAACCAGCGGCCAAAGTAGCCCTGACGCGCGGTAAAGCTGCCGATGCCTTCGCGGTCGACCTCGAGCTTGTAGATGGCGATAAGCACGTAGCCGCCCACCCACAGCGCCAGATTGGTATAGAACGGGGCAATGCCCGAACCAAAGCTCTTGACCGGGTAAATTGACTTTGAGGTCAGCTCGACCGGAGATGCCATGAAGTCTGCAACATCATCGACGTCGACGCCCATCAGGCCGGCCAGCTCGCCCATGGACTCGGAGGTCTGTAGCGCCGCGATGTCGTTGGCGGCGGTTGCGAGCTTGTCCTGGACCTTGGCAAGCGAGGCATCGGTCTGGGACAGCGTGGTCTTGGCCTGACCGAGCGTGGCGTTGAGTTGCGAAAGTGTACCGCGCGCACTTGCAATAGTAGGCGTGAGGCCAGACACGATTCCCGTCAGATCACCCGAGACGGCGGCAAACGAATCAAGTGCGCTCGAGACCTTCGGCAGCGCGTTTTGACCCAGGTCCGTCTGAGCCTGGCCAAGGTTGGTCGCACCGGTCTGAATTGCATTATTGATAGCGTCGCTGGCACCCGAGACAGCCGCAGCGTCATTCGCCATGGCGCTCGACTGCGCAGACAGACCGTCCTTGATGCTCTGAAGCTTTTCATTCTGCTCGCGGAGCAAATCGATGATCGATACAATGCGCGCGTCAATTTCCTTGGAACCTGTCGACGTGTCATTGACGAGAATTTCCAAGTGCCCGATAACGGCCTTATTGTGGTCGATCGTCGCTTGGAGAGACTCAAGCGAGTTGTCGATACGGGTAGTCGTAGATGCGACCGTGCCCGTCAGCTTGCCAATCGCAGCGTTTGCGGAGGCTGACGTCTTGGTGAGCGCAAGGCTGCCTTCCGAGAGCGCCTTGGAGAGCGAGGCGACAGAGTTGCCCGCCGTGGCGCGAGCCTCGCCCAGCAGGTCATTGCCCTGGGAGATCGCCTGCGTCAGCGACGGCGCCTGACCCTGCAGACCGGCAAGTGCCGCATCTGCCGAGGCAATGGAACCACTCGTCTTATCGATGGCGGCATTCATGTCGCCAATCGAATCACGCACTTCGCCCAACGTATCGGAAGCCTCTGATACCGAACCGGCCAACGAATCCTGAGTCTGGGTTGCCTTGTCCTTTAAATCGACTCCGGCATCCTTGGCGATACCGGCAACAGTCTTGCCTACCGTAGAGACAAATTCCGAGTTGATCTGCTCCTCGATGGTGTTTGCACCGGTATCGGTAACCTTGGGCGCAATGGCGCTCTTCTTCTCATTGACGTAGTACGTGAGCTTGGGCTGATGGTAGTTGCCGTCGAGCATCGAAACCAGGTTATCCGAGAAGTTCTTGGGAATCACGATAGCGGCATAGTACTCGCCGCTCTCGACGCCCTCCTTGGCATCGGCCGTCGAGTCGACGAACGTCCAGCCCAACTGATGATTCTCCTTGAGCTGGTCGACCACTTTGTCGCCAGCGTTGAGCTCACCCACCAAGTCGTTTTGGGTGCCTCGATCGTTGTTGGCGATAGCAATCTTGATGCCTTGGGTGTTTCCATACGGATCCCAGTTTGCCACGATGTTATACCAGGCATACAGCGAGGGAATAACGCACACGCCTAGGGTAACCACCAGGGCGACGGGGTTCACAAGCAGTCGCTTAATGTCGCGCTTAAATATCGCAAAGGACACCTTTGCATTGGATAGTTTGCTGCCGAGACTCACGCTTGGACCATCCATCCTGTCGTTAAATCGAATCGTACTATCGACAACCATTGTAGTAGGCGCTTTAACGTCTCAAAGCACAATGGTGTTGAGTTTTGCGGGTAGCAATATACTACGAAGATGAGTTAACGTACAGATGTACAGTATCCTAAATTTCAGCAGGTCACAAAACCACAACCCGCACAAATAAATGATCCCTTGGGGACGAAGGGATCATTCAAAAGGAAACGAGAGTGGAAAATCTCCCACTTCAAGCCCGCATTCGAGCCAAAAGTGGGAGATTATCCACTCTCGTTCTAATCTAGTTACGGTGCCGTATCCCCGAACTACATCAAGTTGCAAACAGCCGCCGCGAAGGCAACGGGGTCCTCGGGGAGGATACCCTCGACCAGCAGGGCCTGATCGTAGAGCAGACCAGAGTACTGCTTGATCTTGTCGGCGTCGCCTGCCTTCTGGGCAGCGACAAGCTTGTCAAAGACCGGGTGCTTGGCGTTGAGCTCGAGCACGCGCTGGCTCTTGGGCATGCCGTCGGGCGCGCCCTCGGGTCCCTTCTGGAGTACCTTCTCCATCTCAAGCGAAAGCGGACCCTCGGTGGTGATGCAAGCGGGGGCATCGGTCAGGCGCGCGGAGACGGCAACTTTCTCGACCTTGTCACCGAGTGCCTCCTTCATAGCGCTAAAGAGGACCTCGTTCTCCTTGGTGGCGTCCTCGGCCTCCTTCTTCTCATCCTCGGTCGCCAGGTCAAGATCACCGGTCGCGACGTTCTTGAGCTCCAGATGACGATCCTCGACCTCGGGCTCGGCACCGTCGGCCACAGCCTTCTCGGCAGCCTCGCGGGCAGCATCGTCCTCGTAGATCTTGGGCATATCGGCGGCAACGTACTCACGCATGGCCTGGAAGGTAAACTCATCCACGTCCTGCGTCAGAAGCAGCACGTCATAGCCGCGGTCGAGCACGCCCTTTACCACGGGCATCTTGGCCAAGCGCTCGCGCGAATCGCCGGCGGCGTAGTAGATGGCCTTCTGATCCTCGGGCATGCCCTTGGCATACTCGGCCAGGGTAATCATCTTCTGTTCCTTGGCAGACCAGAACAGCAACAGGTCGGCGAGCTCATCGGCCTTCATGCCATAGCTCGAGTAGATGCCGTACTTAAGGCCGCGGCCAAAGTTCTCAAAGAACTTCTCGTAGGCCTCGCGGTCGTTGTCACGCATATCCTCAAGGTCAGCGGTGATCTTCTTTTCCACACGCTTGGCGATGGCCTTGAGCTGACGGTTCTGCTGCAGCGTCTCACGCGAGATGTTGAGCGACACGTCGGCGGAATCCACGACGCCGCGGACAAAGTTGTAGTAGTCGGGCAGCAGGTCGTCGCACTTCTCCATGATCAGGACATTGGAGCTGTAGAGCGCCAGACCCTTCTCGTAATCCTTGCTGTACAGATCGAACGGCGCGCGGCCCGGCACAAACAGCAGGGCGTCATACTCGAGCGTGCCCTCGGCATGGAAGCTGATGGTGCGCGCAGGATCGTCAAAGTCGTGGAACGTGGACTTGTAGAACTCGTCGTAGTCCTTCTGCTCGACATCGGAGCTGCGCTTCTTCCAGATCGGTGTCATGGAATTGACGGTCTCGAGCTCCTGGTAGTCCTCGTACTCGGGCTTGTAATCGTCGCCGGCGTCCTCGGGCTTGGGTTTCTGGCGGCTCTTGGACACCATCATCTGAATCGGGTAGCGCACATAGTTGCTGTACTGCTGAATCAGGCTCTTGAGACCCCACTCGGTCAGGAAGCGATCGTAGGTCTCGGCCTCGCCGTCGGCATCGAGCTTCTCGTTCTCGCGCAGCGTCAAGATGACATCGGTGCCGTGCTCGGCGCGCTCGCCGTCTTCGATGGTGTAACCCTCAAGACCATCAGACTCCCACACGTGAGCGGTGTCCTCGCCATAGGCGCGGCTCACGACCTTCACGTGGCTGGCGACCATAAAAGCCGAGTAGAAGCCCACGCCAAACTGGCCGATGATGTCGACATCCGAACCCTGCTGCTCGGCGTTCTCGGTCTTAAACTCCTCGGAGCCGGAATGAGCGATAGTGCCTAGGTTGCGCTCGAGCTCCTCGGCGGTCATGCCAATGCCGTTATCCGAGATGGTAATGGTGCGGGCGTCTTTATCAAAGGAGACGCGAATGGCCAGGTCGCCCTGGTCGATCTTGACGCTCGGGTCCTGCAGACTCTTAAAGTTGAGCTTGTCGACGGCGTCGCTCGCGTTAGAGATAAGCTCGCGCAGGAAGATTTCCTTATTGGTGTAGATGGAGTTGATCATGAGGTCGAGCAGTTTTTTGCTCTCGGTCTTAAATTGACGCATGTGCAGTCCTTTCGCGCTACCCCCGTCCGCAAAAACGGCCCGGTCGCCCGAGCCGAATCGCAGACCTGCTATGTTCAGACTTAGATTTTATAACCCATTAGCGCGCATATATACATACGGAATCGAAAAACTGTATGTCTAAGCGCTCCGATGCGCCAATTGCCAAGGAGCGTCCCCAACTGCCGGCAGAAAAGGAACGTCCCTATCTGCCATCTACGCGCTTGGCCATCCAGACATGGGGCTGGCCCTCGTCTTCGTAATCTACCGGGGCGATTTGCGTGTAGCCCGCCTTTGCATAGAGCGGCAACACGTATTCCTGCGCATGCAGCTTAATAAGCTTAGCGCCGGCATCGCGTGCACACGAAGCACTGGCCTCGACGATCGCACTCGCCAGTCCGCGACGACGCATAGCCGGCAGCACGGCGACGCGCCCCATAATGTAGGTCTCCCCCGCCGCAACGCCTTCGTCCATGTCGCATGCCGGCAACACCGGGGCCTCTGCGTCAGCCACGCGCTCAAGCTCTTCGGGAAACACGCGCGAGCAACCGGCAAGCTCGCCGTCTGCATAGAGCGTCACATGAATGCAGTTCGGATCCTCGTCGATAGCGTCGAACTCATTCTCGTAGCCCTGCTCGTCCATAAAAACGACGCGGCGCACCAGCGCCGCGTCATCAAAGCATCCCGTCTTAAGTTGGATATCCATGGCTGCCCCTTCATTCAATGCGAACGTTAGGGACAGATTTTAGCGAAAATGGGCTCCACGCACGCTAAACTTCGCGCGAGCCTTCGCCAGGCAGTCGTAATGACCCACGTTATGGGCATCGCTCGCGATGAAGCTGTACAGGTTCTGATCGAACAGGCGCTGTGCCGGCTTTTTCTCGCGACCAAAGCGACCGCCGGCAATAAAGTCCGCCGAAGCCTGCAGCTTGCAGCCCATATCGACCAGGCGCTCCGCCACGCTTACATCCTTTTGAACCGCACGATAGCGCTCAGGATGAGCGATAATCACCTGGTAACCACGGCACTGCAAATCGTAAATCGTGTTCTCGTACTCTCTAAACGCATACGCATCGGCATGCGTCGAAAGCTCGAGCAGAAACTCGTTGGTTCCATCGAAATGCAAGTGCTCCGCAGCATCGATACCAAGCTCAACAAGCTTTCGATGGTTGACCTCGAAGCCCATCTGGAGCGGAAAACCGTCAGCGTTATCACGCAGCAGCTCAAAGGCATCCCACATCTTGTCGTAATCAAAATAGGGATCACGGCAGTGAGGAGTGCAAACGATTCTGGTTACACCGGCCCGCTTGGCAGCCTCGAGCATCGCCAAGCTCTCATCGAGATCGGCGGCGCCGTCGTCTACACCCGGCAAGATATGGCAATGAATGTCACGCATAGGTCAGCCTTAATCAACTAAACGTTTGCTCGGTTGGTGAAGATGCCCTTTTTGGAAGTCCCCTGATCGTCGGAGCCCTTCTTCACCTTCTTACCGTCCTTGGTGTAGTAGGAGTAGTAGTACTCGCTGGTCTCGGTCTCGCAGTAGTTCATAACGGTACCGATGAGCTTGACCTTCTCGGACTTCTTAAGCTGACCGATGGCGTTGAGCGCCTCCTCGCGCTTGGTGAAATCCTCACGCACGACAAAAAGCGCACCGTCGGTCAGACTTGCGATCTCGGCAGCATCGATGAAAGTGCCGACCGGGGGAGCATCAAAGATGACGTACTGGAACTTGGCGGACAGTGCCTTTACCAGCTTGGCAAAGCGGTGAGAGACGATGATGTCGGCAGGATTGGGAATATGCGGCTCGGCATCGAGGAAGTAGAAGTTCTTCTGACCCGTCTCGACAATTGCCTGGTCAATGGAGATCTGCTCGGAAAGAACCGCATAGAGTCCGCCGCGCGAACGAACGCCGAGCATATCGGAAAGGGACCTGCGGCGCATATCGGCCTCGACCAGGAGCACGGACTTGCCGCTCGTGGCGATAGCCTGGGCAAGGTTAATGGAAACCGTAGACTTGCCCTCGTTGGGAATCGAGGAGGTAACGGTGATGGTGCGAATGGGGTCGTCCACACTCGCAAAGCGGATGTTGGCCAGAAGGGTCTTGGCGGCATTCTGTACAACGAGCTTATCGGTGTTCTTTGCCTTAGCCATGCCTATTTACCACCTTTCATAGCCGGAATTCGGCCAACAACGGGAATGCCCAGGAGCTCTTCTGCCTCTTCGGCACCGCGGATGCGGGTATTGAGCATGTCTGCCAAAACGACATAGGCAACTGCGATAAAGATGCCCGCGAGGAACGCGACAGCAACGTACAGCATACGCTTGGGGCCGCTGGGGGCTTCGGGGGTCTTAGCCTCGTCGATAACGTTGATGCTCTGGGCAGCGCCGACGTTCTGAGCGACCGTACTCACCGAGCTAGCTATGGCCTTTGCGACCTTAGCCGTCTCCTTGGCATCGGTGCCGGTAACCGAAAGCGTAATGACACGCGTGGTGGTCTCGGAGGAAACAGACACCTTGTAGTCATCCAGATCGGTGAGGCCCAGTTCATTGGCGGCGCCGCTCTTAACGCTATCGCTATCCAGCAGCGTGGCGATATCGTTGGAAAGCATCTGACTCGCCGAGAGATCGTTGTAGCTCATCTGGCCGCTATCGTCGGTCTTGGCGAGAATGTACATGCTCGTCGTCGCGGTATAGGTGTTGTCCATCGCAACGAAGGACACGATGCCCATGGCGATCGCGCAGACCACCGGAAGGGTGATGACCAGCTGAAGGTGCTTCTTCAGCAGCTGGAACAGTTCGAGAAGGGTCATGCAGCTTGCCTTTCATTTCCCCAGTTCGGATTGACAAAACTGTCCGTATGTTATCGCATCTTTTTACCGAGACCAAACTCTATACATAAGAAACAGGCTCTCCTGTAAAAATGTCGGAAGCAATCGTAAAATTGCACAACAACGCCGCACCCGAAAGTCAAATGCGGCGTCTGCATCAATATCTATGTTATATCGCTATGCGAATGGCTCGTCCTGCTGTATGGGAAACGTCACCGTAATGGTGGTTCCCACGCCCAACTCGCTCGACAGATCGAGCGTGGCGTGATGATACAGGGCCGCATGCTTGACAATGGCAAGCCCCAGACCGGTTCCGCCGCGTGCCTTGGACCTACTCTTGTCCACGCGATAGAACCGCTCAAATACCTTGCCCTGTTCTTCAGGCGCGATACCGATTCCCGTGTCGGCGACTGCAAGGAACGGATGGCCTTCGTCGTTGGTGCCGCACTGCAGCGTAACCGTACCGCCGGGTCGATTGTAGCGGATGGCGTTGCTTGCCAGATTATAGATGAGCTCGTCAATCAAGCGCGACACGCCCTCGATGACCACAGGCTTGGTCTCATGACTTATCGTCACATTCGCCTGACGGGCGACCTGTTCAAGACGCTGCTCGACCGCGTAGATGGCACGCGAGAGCTCAATAGGCTCCGTGGACCCAATGGGCACCGCCTCGCCCTCAGCTGCACGCTCGGCCTCGTCCAAGTTAGACAGCGTAAGGATATCGTTGACAAGCGCTGCCAAGCGGCCCGCCTCACGATAGATGCGACCGCCAAAGTTGCGCAGGTCGCCCTCGCCCTCGACCATGCCGTTTGCGATGAGCTCGGCATAGCCCGAAATCGCCGTAAGCGGCGTCTTGAGCTCATGGGTGATATTCGCCGTGAACTCGCGGCGCATACGGTCGTTGTCCGCCAGCACCGCCATTTGGCGCTTGAGCTCCTGGCGCTGCGACTCAATACGCTCAAGCATGGGGACCATCTCGGCATAGGCGTGCTCATAGCTACGGCGTGGGTGGTCCAAATCCACCTCTTGCAAAGGCGCGATGATGGCACGGGACTCGCGGCGCGCCATAAAAAACGAGAGTACCGCACCCGCTGCTGCGATAAGCAGCATCGGCGCCACCATCGACAGCAAAATCGCCGCAACGCCAGGCTGGGCCTGCGCCAAGCGGACAACCTGGCCGTTATCAAGGGCGACGGCGCGATACAGCATAATCTCGTCGAGCGTAGAGCTTGCGCGCTCCGCGGAACCCGAACCACTCTCAAAGGCCTCGATGACCTCGGGGCGATCGCCATGGTTGGGCAGTGTGGAAGGCGACGCCTCGTTGTCGTAGGCAACCGATCCATCCTTGTTAATCAGCGTGATGCGCAAGTCCTCTCGATCGAGGCTACGCAAGAACGGGATGGGCTCCTGCTGCTCGTCGAGGGCGGCAGCAATGAGCTCGGTTTCTTGCGCCAGGTTGGCACTCGTGGCATCCGCCAAGGTGTTTTGCACAAAGAACGCACCCAGCACCGTAAACGCCACGATAACCGCCATGGCGCAGACAAAGATCGTCACAAAAACGCGGTGCGACAGCGTATGTTTTCCCTGGGGGGCGAAGACCACGGGTTACTCCTCCGATGCGGTGGCCGCGGTGTCGTCACCTTCGGCACCATCACCGGCAGAAGGCTCGGCCAAGCGGTAGCCCACGCCGCGCACGGTCTCGATGGCGCTGGCATGCTCGCCCAGTTTTTGGCGAAGCGTCTGCACGTGCACGTCAACGGTGCGCGAACCGCCGTCGAAGTCCCAGCCCCACACGCTCTGCAGCAACGACTCGCGGGTAAAGACCACGCCGGGCTTGCGCATGAGGTACTCGAGCAGGTCGAACTCGCGCAGGGTGAGCTTAAGCGACTCGCCGGCAACAGTCACCTCACGATGGCTGGGCGAGAGCACGATGTCGCCCACGCTGAGCACATCGCTTGCCTGTTTGACCATGCCGCCGCGACGCAGCAGTGCGCGGCAGCGGCTGGCGAGCTCCATGAGCGAAAACGGCTTAGTCAGGTAATCGTCGGCACCGCCATCGAGCGCCATCACCTTGTCGAGCTCGGTATCCTTGGCGGTAAGCATCATGATGGGCACCGTCGCCGTCAGGCGATCGGCACGCAGTCGACGCATAATCGCCAAGCCATCGGTATCGGGCAGCATGATGTCGAGCAGGACGGCATCGGGTACCCGTCGCGCCACGGCAGCCTTAAACTCACCGTCGCACGAAAAGCCTTCGGCCTCAATCCCCTGCTTGCGCAGCGCATAGACCGTCAAATCCCTGATGTTGTCATCGTCCTCGACGTAATAGATCATGTTGAACCCCTTTGCGGCCGGCATGACCGCATCTTAACCCTAAAGGTACCTTTACTAGATGGTATCAGCCAAAACGCCCCGTCAAATAATCCGCCGTGCGCGGATCGGTCGGATTCTTGAAGAGTTGCGCGGTGGGCGCGTGCTCCACCAGCTCACCCAGCAAAAAGAATGCGACCGAATCGGAGATACGCGCCGCCTGCTGCATATTGTGCGTAACGACCACGAGCGTGCAGGTCTCTTTGAGCTCGCAGGCCAGCTGCTCCACCACCAGCGTCGACACAGGGTCGAGTGCCGAGGTCGGCTCGTCCATCAGCAGAATGTCGGGCTGCACGGCAAGTGCGCGGGCGATGCACAGACGCTGCTGCTGGCCGCCCGAAAGACCCAGACCCGACTCTTTGAGCTTGTCCTTGACCTCATCCCATAGCGCAGCGCGACGAAGGGAATCCTCGACCAGCTCGTCGAGCACGACGCGGTCGCGCACTCCCATGCCGCGAGGACCGTAGGCGACGTTGTCGTAGATGCTCATGGGAAACGGGTTGGGGCGCTGGAACACCATGCCCACGCGCTGGCGCAAGCGGCAGATGTCGTAGTCGCCCAGGATATCTTGACCATCGAGCGCAATCTTGCCCTCGATGCGGCAATCCTTGATGCCGTCGTTCATGCGGTTAAAGCAGCGCAGCAACGTGGACTTTCCGCAGCCCGAAGGCCCGATGAACGAGGTGATCTGCTTGTCGCGGATCTTGATATTCACGTCCTTGAGCGCATGATGGTCGCCATAGAACAGGTCGAGGCCCTCGACATCGATTCGCGTCGGCGAGGCGGCAAGATCCTCTGCCGTGGGGCGAGTCGCATCCCCAACCTCGCGCTCGTGCGCGGCCTCGGCCTGCGCTTTCATGAGTTCTTCAAGCTCCGTGGGCTCCGCAGCCGCAGCAGCCGTCATACCGCATACCTCCACATCGATATCAATTCAGCAGTATCGATAGTAGGAATCGCGGCTCATATGCACGTGAGCGCATTGTCAAGTGTTTGTAAGGGCACACTGGCTATGCGGCGGGCAGCTCGATGGTGAATATCGTGTGTTCGGGCGTCGATTCACATGCAACGGTACCGCCGTGCGCGCATACGATCTCCTTGGCGATGGCAAGCCCCAGTCCAGCGCCGCCGCGATTGGTCGCACGCGCCGCATCCAGGCGATAGAACTTCTCAAAGATCACCTTGAGCTTTGCCTCAGGGATGGGATCGCCCTGATTGATAAAGCGCACGCGCACGCCACCGCCGTCCCGGCGTCTGGCCTCGATCGTGATGGTCGAGCCCTCATAGCTATAGGCAATAGCGTTTTTCATGATGTTGTTGAACACGCGAGCCATTTTGTCGCCATCCACGAGCACCGTCAGGTCCTCGCGAATATCAACTTGGACTTCCTTATGCTGCTCGTTGAGGATGGGATAGAACTCGTCAGCCACCTGAGCCAGCAGCAACCCCAGATCAACATAGCCGCGCGTGAGCACGATATCGTGGAAGTCAAAGCGCGTGATATCGAAGAACTCTTCGATGAGCGTATCGAGCCGGTGCGCCTTGTCGAGCGCCACGCCCGTAAAGCGCGCACGTTGCTCAACCGGCAGCTCGGGAGCCTCTTGCAGCAGCGAAAGATAGCCCACCACACTGGCAAGCGGGGTGCGTAGGTCATGTGCCAAGTACGTGACCAAATCGTCCTTGCGATGCGACTCGTCACGCAGAGCTTGCTGCACCTTGCGCTCACGGTCACGTACGCGGTTAAGGGCGCCCTCGACCTCCAAGAAGTCGCCGTCGATGTTATCCCAGGTGTCGGGGTGATCGATCAGGCGATCTTGAATACGAGCGGCCAGCACACAATCGGCATGCTGCTCGCCCTGCTCGTAGCCCTGGTAGTACAGGGCGCGGCCACACAAGAACAGCACGCACGCGGCAAGCGCCAGCACAAAGCCAAGCATGTTGAATACAAAGCCGGCATCGAACAGCACCGGCCCTTCGATGCCGCCGAGCGCCATGGCGCCAATCGCCAACGTCATGGCCCACGCGGCGCCGCCAATCACAACGCAGCGGCACACGATCTCAAATCGATCGATCAGCAAAAAGCCGACAAGCAGCACCGCCAAGATTCCGACGATGTTGTCGATGCCAATCAGCAGCAGGCTCAGCAAAAAGAGCAGCACCGTTGCAAGCGCGCAGTTGTCGACGACCGACCTCACGTATTCAAAGAGCCGATCGGGCACCTCGAACGCTTGCCTATCGTCTTTTGTCATATCAAGATCCTCACAAGCGAAAAGCGTTATTCGATGATGTAGCCGACGCCCCAGACGTTTTTGATAAAGCGTGGCTTTTGTGCGTCGTCGCCGATCTTTTCGCGCAGGTGGCGAATATGCACCATCACCGTATTGTTGGAGCCGGGCATAAAGTCCTCGTTCCACACCGCGCGGAACAGGTCCTCCACGGCCACCACGCTGCCGCGATGCTCGACCAGATACAGCAAGATTGAATACTCGGTGGGCGTGAGGCGAACCGGTGGACCGTCTACTGTCACGGAACGAGCATCGCGGTTGATCTCCAAGCCGTCGAGCTGAATGGTCGGCGACTCGGCCGCCTGTGCACGGCTACCGTAGCTGGTGTAGCGGCGAAGCTGAGCGTGCACGCGCGCGATGAGCTCCGGCGGACGGAACGGCTTAACCACGTAATCGTCCGCGCCAAGCGAAAGGCCCCCGATCTTGTCTTGCTGGGCATCGCGCGCCGTCAGCATGATCACGGGATAGGTATGGCTGGAACGGATCGTACGCAGCAGCTCAAACCCATCGATATCGGGCAGCATGACATCAAGCAGCGCCAGATCGAACTCCTGCTCCAAAATCGCCTTGGCAGCATCGGCCCCGCTATAGGCAATCTGGACATCAAAGCCCTCTTTTGTAAGGTAGATGCCAACCAAGTCGGCGATGGCCTTCTCGTCATCAACTACCAAAATGCGCTCGTTCATGCGTGCTCCTCTCGCGCTCCATTATGCCTGAGGCGACGCACGCCACACACAACAAGCGTGGGTGATTAAGCCGGCCTTAAGCACCCTTGTGCCCGTTCGGGTGCGGATGTGGGCCAAGCGCGCACGCGATGATCGCCGACGCCGGCAAACGATATACTCTAGTTCCAGAAGAGACCATCCCGTCGAAAGCGAAATCCGTGAAGTCCCTCACCTCTTTTGCAAAGCGCTCAGCCCAGCTTGCCGCCGGCTTTGTCTGCGCTATCGCCCTTGCCGCTGGCGTACCCACCGTCGCTGGCGCCCAAGTGCTCACGACCGACAATGTTTGCGGCAAAACCGCCGATGCGCGCGGCATCTCGGCCGAAAACCTGCCCGATATCGATGCGACCAATGCCCTCGTCATGGGCAAAGACGGCACCGTCTACTATGGGCGCGGCGCCGATGAGCAGGTCAAGATTGCCTCGATCACCAAGGTCATGGCCGCAATCCTAACCGTCGAGAATTGCAAGATGGACGAGAAGGTCACGGTGAGCAACGCCGCAGCCACCGTGGGTAATTCGACCGCCGGCTTGCTCGAAGGCGACGAGCTTACCGTGGAGCAGGCACTACGCGGTCTGATGATTCCCTCGGGCAACGACGCCGCCATCGTGCTCGCCGAATATGTGGGCAAGAAGATCGACCCCAAGACCAAAGACGCCGAGGCCACATTTGTGAAGGCCATGAACGAGCGCGCTAAGAAGCTCGGCTGCACCGGTACGCTTTTTGAAAACCCGCATGGTCTGGACTTTGATGAGTGGGCTGGCAATATGCACTCAACCGCACACGACGTAGCGCTGATGATGCAGGAGGCCATGAAAAACGACACGATCCGCGAGGTCGTAGCGAGCGAGGATTCCTGGATCGAGGTCACGGGCGCCGACGGCACCGACCATTCGCATTCCATGGACACGCATAACTATTTGCTGGGCCAAGATGGCAACATCGGCGGCAAGACCGGCACCACCGACGACGCGGGCTATTGCTTTACGAGTGCCTACAACCGCGATGGCGACGAGATCTACACCGTCGTTTTGAACTCCACCACCACCGACCAGCGCTTTACCGATACCGCAACCCTTGCCAATTGGTACTACGGTCACAAGGTGACGGTCGCGATCGCCAACACGCAGGAAAAGACCGCCAACGGCAACCCGCTTATGGCACGCATTGGCCAAACCGACTGGACGGATAAGACAATCGACGCCACACTCGCCGATCCCACGGCGCAAGCGACCGTGTTTTCCCTTGCCGGCGAGGTGACCGAAAAGGTTAGCTACGACGATCTTTCGGGCACGGTGCATGTGGGCGACAAGGTGGGCAGCGTTACGCTCAAGCAAGACGGCACCAAGATCGCCGTCATGGACCTGGTTGCTGACGAGGAAGGCGCAGGGCCGAATCCCATTGAGTGGCTCCTTGTGAAGCTCGACCGCCTGGGCCGCCGCATCGACAACCGCCCACTCACGGCAGAAAGCGAGACCGTCGCCAAGGCGCCCGAGATGTAAGATCGAAGAACAATACACTCGCTGAAAGGAGGTGTCCGAAAGGATGCCTCCTTTTTTTGAGGGTTCGAATCCCCAGTTAACATTCTCCTAATTAAAAAAAGGGCCCCAAATGGGACCCTTCTTTCAATTCATACTGGCGGAGAGCTGGGGATGTCCGGGCATGCTACGCATGCCCTCCGGCTTCAAAGCCTGGCGGCTTTTCGCCCACGGGCTACAAACGCTTTCGCGTTTGCTTAACGCCCGTGCCCTCTCGGGTTCGAATCCCCAGCGCCCTTTCTCGATAATAAAAAAGGGCCCCCGATGGGACCCTTCTTTAAAGTTAAACTGGCGGAGAGCTGGGGATTCGAACCCCAGATGCCCTTTTGGGGCATACTCGCTTAGCAGGCGAGCACCTTCGGCCTCTCGGTCAGCTCTCCGTAACAGCCGTTCTATAGTAACCAAACAGCCAAGGATGGGCAAGAGGGAATTTGGAGCGATTCCATTTTTACCTTTCCCGCACCGCCTCCAACAAATAGTCGCGCATATACGGAATTGCAAACGAAACACAGCCATAGCCCGCAGGCTCAATCAACCCCGCATCGATGAGACGTTTACGATACGAGCCGACCTTGTTCGCCGGCAACCCCATCTTCTTGGCGATATCACCGTTGGCAATCTCATCGCCCTCGCATTGAGCCATTGCCGCGAGATACTGAAACTGTCGCTCTGAAACCCTGCGCAGCGCCGGGGCAATCACCATAGCATTAAAGCTATCAAGAGCCGCTTGGATACCTTTACGCGCGGACCCTTCGTTCACGCTCTCCGCCCCGCTGCGCGCAGCAACCTGCCAAGCGTAATATCCGACCAACTGGACCATAAAGGGATAGCCTGCTGAAGCCTTTGTTAATAGCTCAGCGGCGTCTTCATCGAGCTCCTTGCCCGCTCGTCTCATTGTATCCTCAAGCGATCCACCGACTTCAAAATCGGAGAGACGAGTGAGTTCGATATGTTTTGCCCGCTGAAGGAAGGTAAGGGTATCATCAACCACCACGCCATCCACCGATGTTGGCAAGCCGGCGAATGCAAAAGCGACATTCGCCCCTTGGCGAATCAAAAGCTGCATCTCATTGCCCAGCTCGCGCATTTCCTCAGTTGAGGTATCCTGAATCTCGTCGAGCGTAATGAGCAGACCTCCGCGCTTCGCGGCATCGTACATTGCCTCGCCCAGATGAGATGCCGACTTCGATACCTCAACGGAGCCAAGGCTGACTCCTAGAATTGATGGGGAAATCGACATTGACTCAAGACGAACATTTCGCTGTAGAGCCTCGAGGATTCTACTGCAAAAACCGGCATTCGAGGCGACGTCAACAACCTCGAATCCTTTTTTTCGCGCAAGATCACCCAATGCATTGAGAAGCACCGTTTTACCTGTGCCTCGGACGCCCGAGATGCGCATGAGTCGATCGGGAGCACCAGGACCATTCTCAAGGGCCTCGGCAAAATCATCCAAAACAGCGTCACGTCCGATAAGCTCAGGCGGATTCATGCCCGCCGTTGGCTTAAAGGGATTAATGGCTTTCGACATTCGACCCTCCTCTGCTAGTTTTAACAACTTTAACAAAGTTTAGCAACTTTAGCAGAGTTTAACAGGTTTAGCAGACCTAGCCGCTTTTGACCTTACCGGTCCTGCTGGAGCCACCCACTTGAGCAAATACAAATGGCTCCATTCAATTTGTCGGCAACCTGCTCGATACAGTAATTCGTACTTTAATTCGCTACGACTTAATTCGTTATACCTTATCTATACGCAAATGTTCCCGGTACGCCGGCAGCAGTAGCCCCTTCGTTTTGTCGGCATGGTGAGCAAATGGGATGACAAGCGCGGTCCAGCCCTTCTATGCCGCCCCTACCCCAGCGAGCGGTTGAGGGAGCCGAGCTCATCGTTACCCATGGTGCGCCACATTTGATAGATGCAGCCGCGCGCCAAGAAAAAGAAGCCGTTGTCGACGAGTTGCACGGCGGCATCCGCGAGTTGATTGGTCACGGCGGGCACCGGCGGCAGCTCAAGACCTGCCTTGCGGATGGTCTCGACAGCCTCCTCAAACGTGGGCGGTTTGATGACGCCCATCTCGTTCATAAGGCCCTGCATTTCCTCCTGCGCACTGCCGCCCGACTCCTCGCCGCGCGGCACCAGGCGATAACATGCCAGCGCCAGCTCGAGCTGGTCGCAGTTCCAGTAGGCGAATGCCAGGCGATAGAACAGGTAACCGATCGAAGGCCGGTCGCTGGCAATGCGCAGGCCGTGACGCGCTACCTCGATAATCTCGTCATAACGCTCCAGGCGTGCTAGCACGTTAATCAGGGCAAAGTGAGACTGCATGGACGAGCGCGCCAAGTCGTAGAGACGGCGCACCTCGGGCAGCGCACGCTCAAAGTCCTCTTGTTCGGCGTAAAAGCTGCAAATCTCGTGCTGGGCAAAATACAGCGCATCGGGAGCGCGAAGGATACGCACGGAACGGTCCTCCTCCATCACCGGCAGCACCATGCGCACCAGCTGGTTGTCGCAGAACTGGGTCTGCACTGGGCCCGTCGCCAAAAGCTCAGCAACAGTACACTTGGCTTCCAGCTCCTCGACAAGGCGAGAAAAGCCCTCGAAAGCACCGGCTCGGTCAACTTTGGATTGCTCGCGCAGCTCGACGACACGGGCGACATACGGATCGTTGTCCTCCTCCATGACCTCAAGCTCGTCAGCCGTATCAGCGAGCAGCAGATCGCGAAGCGCAGGCGGCAATGGACGATGGTCATCGCGTGGTCGGGCGTGAACCTCTGCAGGCTCAATCATGTCCGGCGCATCTGCCTCATATGCCTCGAGCAAATGCTTGCAGGGCATGTCGTCCATATCCATGCTCTCAAGATCCTTGGCGACAGAAACGCAATCGGCCAGATAAGCCGCACGGCCAAAGGAGTACGTTTTAACAACGCGCTCGCCCTGCTCGCCGTCGGGAGCCGCAATCTGCACGTAGCAGCGCGTGATGCGAGCACCCGAAGCAAAGCAAGCCGCCGCGAGCGTAAGCGCAATACGCGCATCGTGCTCGGTGGCCCATGCTGCGCGCTTAGGCTCATCTACCTCGCGCCAGGCGTCATCTTGAGCATCGTATTCGCGCCGCGGCATAGCATCGACAACCGTGCGGCCAAATCGCACCAGCATGATGCCCTCGGCGACGTTCGCTCGATAGGTGTAATCGAGCCGCGTGATCACGTTGAGCGCTTCTACGATACGTGCAAAGCGGGTGCGAACGTCCCACTCTCCACCCGGCTGGCACGCAACCGTCCCCGGCTTGGCCCACGGGTTGTCATTCGACAGCGTTTCGAGCAAGCGAGGAACGTCGTTTGTCGTCTTGCTGATATGCCATAGGTCGAAGAGCGAGCAGCCCTCAAAGCTTGGCGACGAGGCAACGGGGCCCAACCCTGCTCCAATACGCTCAAGGATGCCCGATAGGCGGTTCAGGCGGCACTCGACGGCAAGCAGGGTATCGATCTCGTCCTGGTCCAGCGGGCTACGGTCAAAATTGAGATAGAAGAGCCTCGAGCGATCGATGCGCGCCAGGCTCATTTCGGTTTTAGCCGCTATGGTGCGCAGGCGTGGCAGATTAACTTCGCCCATCAAAGCGGCGGCATAGCGCTCAATGCCACTTGGATTATCTGTATGGTCAATGCGGTAGAGCAACGTTTCAATTGCATCGGGCAGCGGCGTGGAATCAAAACCCAGCAGTACCTCAACCGGCTCGGGGAGTTTTACAAGTTTGATCTTGTCGACGGCATTTTTCATGCCCTCGTCGAGGCCGTCACCGTTTGCCGTGCTTGAGATGGAGTTTTCAGAATCGGCGAATATCACGTAACGCAAGAACATCGAGGCCATGAACTCGCCGTAGCGAAGGCTGCGCGTCGAATTCCACGTCTCGCGATCGGATTGTTCGCGCATGGTTCCTTCGGGAGAGCCGATGACTCGCGCCCGGGAGCGCATCGTCCCATCGGCACCCCTGACCGCAATCTCACCGATGTTGGAATCGGACTCGTCGAGAATCAGTTGCATGTCGGGATCGTCGGGCAGCGACATCTCGTTAACGGGACGGTCCACCTTATAGACCTCACCCGAAACGCTTACGTAGCCCAAAAGCGACACATGACTTTTGCCAACGAACTCGACGACATAACAAGATTCATGCTGATCCTCGCCAAAGAGTTTCCAGACCACGCCATATGAGCGTCCCGCAGGCTGCTCGGGCATCGCCGGAAAGCGCTTCTTGGGATCGAGAAACCTGAGCTTGTATGTCGGACGCTCTGCCACGAAATATCACCCTGATCGGTCGTTGAGAGAGAGAGTGGTCGCGGATGGGCCGCGACACCTACTCGGAATCTTACACGAGTCGACAGGAAATAGTCCGCTTTACGCCCGCGCCTCGACCGAGGTTCGAATCCATGCAGTGCTTACGTAAAAGAAAAGCCCCCGTTGCCGGGAGCTTTAATCTCAAATGGTGCGGCGTATAGGATTCCGCGCATCCGCTGCGCGGATCCGCACCGGCTTCGCCCGCCTTCCGGCGTGCTCGCCCGCGGGCTAAAAACGCTCCGCGTTTTCTTTACGCCCGCGCCTCGACCGAGGTTCGAATCCATGCAGCGGCGACATAAAAGAAAAGCCCCCGTTGCCGGAGGCTTCAAGTTCAATTGGTGCGGCGTATAGGATTCGAACCTATGACGTTCTGATTCGTAGTCAGACCCTCTATCCAGCTGAGGTAACGCCGCAGCGCAAGACATATAAAACCACTTTAGCTTATTGGAGTCAAGCACAATCTCAAACTTTTTTGTGAAACGCAGTTTTGTCATGCTGCTCCGCATATACCGCCGTTCCCCGTACGATCGATTGGCTTTTCGATCACGTCAAACTTGGCATCAAGTTCCCTCAGAAGCGATCTCACCCGCTGGGCACAGTCATAACCGGCAAACGAGATGCTCAGCATGCGCGCGACCTGGTTGGAAGTCCCAACTCCATAGAAGTGCTCCAGCGCCACAAGTCCCTCGTGCGTCACAAAGGTCTCGACCACATGCGGCGACTCCTCAAAGCACCATTGGGTCAACGGACCCTCGCTCGCCTGCCGAACCACCAGGCCGCCCATGCCAGACGGCTCACACGTTACAAGCAGGTACTCCCCACCCTCGTCGCTCTCAAACAAAACCACCCGATCATCAAACAGCTCCATCGCGTCCCCTTTCTCTCGCTCTTATTTAGCAAAAGCATAGCAGGTAGATGGCTGTATACAGAACAGTTGTTCGTGTGTTTTCTATTGAGCTGTCCGCACGGCATGGTATGGACCTGCGCACGAAATAGGGCGCCCCCGAAGGAGCGCCCTTGCATATCCCCTATGCAGCCAAGTTACGCGACCGGCTCGATCTTCTCGAGACCGCCCATGTAAGGACGCAGAACCTCGGGGATCGTGATGGTGCCGTCGGCGTTCTGGTAGTTCTCCAGAATGGCAGCCATGGTACGACCAGCCGGCAGGCCGGAACCGTTAAGGGTGTGCAGGTAACGCGAGCCCTTGAAGTTCTCGGGGTCGCGGTACTTGATGTTGGCGCGGCGGGCCTGGAAGTCGCCGCAGTTGGAGCAGGAGCTGATCTCCTTGTAGGCGTTGTAGCTCGGCAGCCAGACCTCGACGTCGTAGGTCTGACGGGCAGAGAAGCCCAAGTCGCCGGTGCACAGGCTAATCACGCGATACGGAAGGCCAAGCTGCTGCAGCAGGTACTCGGCCTCGGCGGTCATGCTCTCGAGCTCCTCGTCGGACTCCTCCGGCTTAGCGAACTTGACCATCTCGACCTTGTCGAACTCGTGCTGACGGATGATGCCGCGGGTGTCGCGACCGGCGGAACCGGCCTCCTCGCGGAAGCAGGGGGTGAAGGCGGTGTAGCGGCGCGGCAGGGTGTCGGCGTCGAGGACCTCGCCGGCGTGCAGGTTGGTAAGCACGACCTCGGCGGTGGGGATCAGGAAGTTGTCGCCCGAGACGTGGTAGGCGTCGTCCTCGAACTTTGGCAGCTGACCCGTGCCAAACATGGTCTGACGCTTGACGACGATGGGCGGCCACCACTCCTTAAAACCACGGCTGGTGTGCGTATCGAGGAAGAAGTTGATGAGGGCGCGCTCCAGGCGGGCGCCAGCGCCACCGAGAACGGTAAAACGGCTGCCGGAGAGCTTGTTGCCGCGCTCGAAGTCGAGGATGTCCAGATCGGTGCCCAGATCCCAGTGCGGCTTAAAGTCGAAGTCGAACTCGCGCGGGGTGCCCCAGCGGCGACGCTCGATGTTCTCGTCCTCGTCCTTGCCGTACGGCGTGGCCTCGCAAGGAATGTTGGGCAGGTGAGCCATGAAGTCGTACTGCTCCTGCTCGAGGGCAGTACGACGCTCGGCCAGACCGTCAATCTTCTCGTTGACGGCGCGCACGGCCTCCTTGGCAGCCTCGGCCTCGTCCTTCTTGCCCTCCTTCATCAGGGCGCCGATCTTCTTGGACTCGGCATTACGCGTAGCCTGGAGCTCCTCGACCTCGGTGATGACGGCACGGCGCTCGTCGTCGAGCTCAAAGAACTTCTCGCGATCCCAAGACGTCTGGCGGTTAGCCATGGCGACATCGATGGCATCGGGATTCTCGCGAACAAACTTGATATCAAGCATTAGATCCTCCGGCGATATACATTCCATTTAGGTTGCAACCTTGTACATGTATGGGCAAGTATATACTTATGAGCGTTTACGACCCAACTCAACTACGCAAGAAGGCACCCAATGGACGCAGTTTTTTCCTTTTTGTTTGGCACCCGCACCGGTTTTGCCATCCTTTTCGCCGGCGGCATCCTGTTATTTGCGATTCTTGCCTTTGTAATGGAGAAGCGTACCCATAAGATGTACGTCGACCGCGGACCCAAGTCCGAGGATGAGGAAGACAGCTTCTGGGACTAACCTGCCAAAAAGGGACAGGTTTATTTTGGTCGGTTTTATCTGGGCAAACGCAAGCGCCCCGCAACCGGTAACGATCCGGTTGCGGGGCGCTTTTCGCACATACGACAAAACCGCAGGAAAAACCTGCCAAAATAAACCTGTCTTTTTTGGTCGGTTTTACTGGAGAGTTGCGTCGATTGCCTTGACCAGGGCGCTGCGCATGCCGGCGTCCTCGAGCGCAACGACACCCTTGATGGTGGCACCACCGGGCGAGCATACGGCATCCTTCATCGCCGCAGGATGCTGACCAGTTGCAAGCTGCAGCTTTGCCGTACCCAGCACCATCTGGCTCACAATGCGATAGGCATCGGCACGCGGGATACCGTGCTTGACCGCCGCATCGCCCAGGGCCTCGATTGCCATAGCGACAAATGCCGGAGCGCAACCACCCACCGTGCCGCCCACAAACAGCAGGCTCGTGTCGAGCTCGACCACCGCACCGAGCTTGCCAAGCAGATCAAGCACCACTGCGCTCTGCTCATCACTAAGCGTGGAAGCCTTCTCGCAAGCGATGACGCCCTCGCCCACCGAAACCGGTGTGTTGGGCACCGTCGAGATATGCGCGACGCCCGGCAGGACTTGCTCCCACTTGGCACTGTCCCAGGTCCAGGCAACCGACAGAACGACCTTTTTGGCAAGAGCATCCTTGAGCGGGGCGAATATCTTCTCGATCATGTACGGTTTGACCGCAGCGACCACGATATCGGATGCGGCGACAACCTCGGCGGCATCGTGGCAGGCGACCATGCCGCGCGCCTCGCAGCGCTCAACCAGTGCGTCGTAGCGACCCGCGCAGGCGCACATGTCGCTCGCAGCTACACCGGCAGCGATCCAGCCATCGGCCATAGCGCTCGCCATATTGCCAAAACCGACAAATCCAATCTTCATATCACATAGTCCTCTCAGACACGTTCTTCAAAACGGAAGCTATTGTCCCATGCCATTGTTTCGTATTGCCGACCTATTTGTGATACGGCTCGCCACGGCTGACCTTGCAGGCGCGGTAAATCTGCTCCAGCAGCACCACGCGCGCCAGGTTGTGCGGCAAGGTAATGCGTCCAAAGCTGAGCATTTCGTCGGCGCGGGCGCGCACGGCATCGCTCACGCCGTCCGAGCCGCCGATTACAAAGGCGATATCACTATTTCCTCTCAGCATAAGATCGTCGAGGCGTGCCGAGAGCTCCTCGCTCGAGCGCTCCTTGCCCTCGATGGCAAGCAGAATCACGTGTGACCTCGGCGGCAAGGCGGCAAGAATTGCCACCCCTTCCTTATCGCGCGCAGCGTCAACGCCACCCGTCTTAGCCGGATCGATATCGGCCACCTCGTGCATATCCACCTTGGCATAAGCGCCCAGGCGCTTGGTGTACTCGGCGCAGGCATCCTTCCAAAAGCGCTCCTTGAGCTTGCCGACGCAAACCACGGTGTACTTCACGCGCGCCTACTCCTTCGACTCGTTCTGGACCTTACCCGCTGCCAGCATCTGCTCGAACATCGAGGCCGACTGAGAAAAGTCGCTCGGCAGCACGACCGTCGAGTTTTTACCCGTACGGGCGAACTCCGTCATCATCTCGGCCCACTGCGTAAACATGAACAGTTGGTTGGCCTCGTCGTTACCGACGCCCGTCTCCTGGATAATCTCGAGCGAGTCCTTGATGCCCAGCGCGATGGCCTTGCGCTGATTGGCGATGCCCTCACCGGCCTTTTCCATAGCCTCGGCCTCGGCGGTCGCCTCGGTGACGCGCTTGATGCGGTCAGCCTCGGCAAGCTCCTGTGCCGCGGCGCGCTTGCGCTGGGCTGCGTTGATGTCGTTCATGGAGTTCTCGACCTCGGTCGGCAGCGCGATCTTGGTAATGAGCGTCGACACGAGGGTGAAACCGTAGGCGGCCATCTGCTCGGAAACGGTAGCGTTGACGTCCTTGGCAATATCATCCTTCTTGGCAAAGACCTCGTCGAGCGTGTAAACGGGAATCGAAGAGCGCAGGGCATCGGTGATGAAGTCGCGCATCTGGTCGACGGGCTCCTGCAGCATGTAGTAGCTCTTGTAGATGCCCGAATCCGCCGGGCCGGCACCCATGTCGTAGCTCACGTGATACTGAGCGGAGACCTCGAGGCCGATGGTCACGTTGTCCTGGGTCTTAACGTCAATGCCAAAACCGTTTTTCATGGTGCGCAGGCTCACCGTGGCGGCCTTGCGGTCGATTACGGGCACCTTCAGGTGGAAACCCGCGTTGACGATGCGGTTGAACTTGCCCAAGCGCTCGATAATCACGGCATGTTGCTGCTCGACGACATAGCAGGCGTTGGGAAGCAGCAGCAGGATGATGATGGGGATCAAAAGGCTCGTAAGGCCAGCGATGATACCGGAAAACAGCATGGTCTCTCCTCTGATAGGCATACGTTGGCACTAGGATACCCGCACGAAGCAGCACCGTGACATCAACAAGAGGCCCATAACAAAAAAGCTCCCATTGCTGGGAGCTCTTTCAATCAATGGTGCGGGCAAAAGGACGTCCGCGTATCCGCTTCGCGGATTCGCACCGGCTTCGGCCGCCTGCCGGCGTCCTCGCCAGCTCGCTAAAAACGCTCCGCGTTTTCTTGGCGCTCGCTCCTTCGCAGGTTCAAGTCCCCGCGATGGGCCCAAAACAAAAAAGCCCCCATTGCTGGGAGCTTTTCAATCAATGGTGCGGGCGAAAGGACTTGAACCTTCATGGGGTTGCCCCCATACGGACCTGAACCGTACGCGTCTGCCAATTCCGCCACGCCCGCGTGCAGGAATTAGAATAACGGAGCGCCGCCGCGAACGCAAGAACTATTTTTGAAAAAGTTGGCAAGCGTTATTGCACATACATTTAAGGGTTCTCACAGCCCCATCATGAATTTAGTATGCGTCCTCTTCATGCCGTGATTCTCGTAAAACCGGTGAGCATCCAACCGTGCGGCATTTGAGGTCACCTCGATAACCTCGCATCCCTGCTCTCGTGCACACGCAATGGCTCTCTCAAGCAGCAGTGTCCCGCGTCCACCACCACGGTATCCCTTGTCAACCACGAGCTCGCAAATCTCGGCCACGGGGTGTTCATGGTGAAGCTGCCGCTCGACGCGCACGTTCACAAACCCGACAACGTCATCCTCCTCGAGCACAAAAGCGAAAAATGGTTGACGGGCAAGCTGCCAGCCAAAACGCCTACAGAACGTCAATCGGTCAAATCGAGTGTCCTCAAGCTGGCACATGAGCTCGTACACCGCGTCGGAATCGGCAACAGTCGCCGTTCGAACTGTCATCTTTGGACCCCCTAAGCAAGCAGGCGTTCTTGGTCGAACAGCTGCGCAACGGACTCGCCGGCTTCATCCGGCGTGATGAAACAAGCCCCAACGCACTCGGGGGCGCCATAGCGCCCATGGTAATCGCTACCGCCGGTGCACAAGATTCCGTACTGTCGTGCAAGTCTAAAGGCCTCTTCGGTCGCAACGGCATCGTTATCGGGATGAAACGCCTCGATGCCCATCAGACCCGCCTTAACAAGTGCGGGGATAGCCCCCCCCACGAGTCCATCTGCTGGGGATGTGCGAGCACGGGCACGCCGCCCTGTTCGCGAGCAGCCCGCACAATTGCAAGTGCGTCGGGATAGGAAATGTCACGCTCGGCAATACCGCCGTTTTTAAATAACCGACGATACACGCGCTGATATTCGCCATCGCGATAGCCCAACCCCGTAAGCGCCTGCATGACGTGCTGTTTGTAGACACCAGTGCTTGCCCGCGAGACTTCGACCACGTCAGCCACCGATGCTTTTCGCCCGCAGGGGGCTATCCCTGTACGCTCGAGCGTCCATGCCTGCCACAGAGTGTTGGCAGTACGGCGGGCAAGCGTTTCGTTTACCAAGAGCTCAAGCGGACCAGATTCATCCGCCGTAGCCGCGAGACCGTAGCAAAGAATATGGATCTTGCGTCCGGTTTCCGCGTCAATGCAAGAAGCTTCAACACCCGCAATCACGGGAAAACCCATCTTGCGGGCTTCGGCGCGTACGGACGACAGCTGGCGCAAACTGTCGTGATCGGTAACGGCAATACCCGAAAGACCCCGCTCACGAGCCTCGGTAATCAATGTCTGCACCGATTGAGAACCATCGGAATAAACTGAATGCATATGCAGATCAAATGACCCCTGCACGGATCTATGTTCTTGCATCCGTCCCTCCTATGCCTGGACAAACCCACCAATCTGCATGTTGTACTCACGATCGCAAACGCCTTCCATAAACTCCAAATCATGGAAGATCCCCAGCATCGTAGTACCTCCGGCCTTGAGTTGCTCAATCAAATCGCGGACTCTGACCTTGCTCGCGTTATCGAGGCTGGCAGTCGGCTCGTCCAACAGTAATAGACGTGGACGACGCACCATAGCGCGCGCGATGTTGAGTCTGAGCTTCTCACCACCCGAGAACGTGTTGGGATACAGGTCCCACAGGGGCTTGGGGAAGTCGAAATGCTCGAGCATGCGCGTTGTCTCCTCCTCAATCGCATCTTCATCGGCAAACGCCTCAGCGGCACTCGCGTGCACGATTTCACGGGCCGTGGTACGTGGCACGGCATCGAGGAACTGGGAGACATAGCCAATCTCGTAGTTGCGCAGATAGATCACACGACGTTCATCGAGCGTGGCAAGGTCGACCGGACCAAAGGCCTCGGAATCGTACACGATGTGGCCGCTTTCCGGCAGATTCGTACGATAGATGCACTTGAGAATCGTGGATTTGCCCGAGCCCGAGCGGCCGGTAACGCCCACGAACTCACCCGGCAGCACGCTCAGCGAGATATGTTCACAGCCGCGCACGCGACGGTCGGCGGCATGCAGGGTAAAGCCCTTGGAAAGATCCTCGATCGCAAGGAGTGGGCATACATCGAGCTGATAGAATTCGATTGAATCGCCCATTACTTGTCCTCCGATCCATCCGTACCCGCCACGGCTGCCGGCACGTGGTCGGCGGTCTCGGCGATCGTCGCGGCATCGGTGGCAAAACGGGCAGACATGCTCGGCAGCGCCGGATACCACATACGCGAAACCACACGGCCATCCACCAGCGTCGCCGTGATCACGGGATAGGTGCGCTGGCCTTCCTCAACCTCACGAATGACCAGAATATCGGCTTTCTTGCCCTCTTCCAGACTGCCAACCTGATCGTCGGCATGCACGGCGCGCGCCGGGTTGATAGTGAGCATGGCAAACGCCTCTTCAAGCGGCAGCTTGAAATCATGGTGCAGGGCAAAGGCACTCTGCAGCATTGCCGTGGGATAGTAATCGGAGCACAGCACGCTCGCCACTCCGTTAGACACGGCGTCGCGCGCCGAAAGGTTGCCCGAATGGCTCTTCCCCAGCAAGATGTTGGGTGTTCCCATGACGGTCGACATGCCATGCTCGCGAGCAGCGCGCGCCACCTCTAAACTCACCGGGAACTCAGAGATCGTGCAGCCGAGCTCACGCATAAGATCCAGATGCTCGACCGAATCGTCATCGTGGCTCGCCAGCGCAATGCCGTTTTCACAGGCAACATCGGCAAGATATTTGAGCTGATCAAAGGAAAGCTTGGGTGCCGCCTGCTGAGCGGCGACGATCCGCTCCGCCTCTTCGTCACTCAGCTCGTGATCGCCGCGAACGCTCTTGCGCCAGATCTCGATATCGCGATATTGACCCTGGCCGGGAGTGTGGTCCATAAATGAAAGCTCGTCCACCTCGCCCGAGCGCAAATGCCCCTCAACTTGCTCAACCAGATTGACGTTATCGACCTCAAGACGCAGGTGCAGGCGATGACGAATCAGATGGGCGTTTCGCCCCTCGGTGCGTTTGCAGCCGGCGATAAGCGCCATGATTTTCTCGGTGTTCTCCCAGCGCCGGACCGGCTTGGCATCCATGATGTCCTGCGCATATGCCGAAAGCGAGTGATACATTGTGGTGATGCCATGGGCGATGAGCTCACGCTCGGCCTCGAACAATGCCGTCGAGAAGTCCATGAGCACCGTCGGGCGCGGCGAGATAACGGTCTCGATATAGTCGGAATGGATATCCACAAGACCAGGCGTGACATAGCCACCATGAGCGTCGATAACGCCGGCTCCCGCGGCGGTCGCATCGAATTTGCCTTGGCGCTGAATTGCGGCGATCCTGTCGTCTTCGACCACAAGCTCGTAGCCAAAGAGCAGGCGGTCGGGTTGAACAATGATTCCGTTGCGGATGACGTACATCGGCGAGCCTCCTAAAGAAGCGAATAGACGAGTTCTTGGGTGTAAGCGTGTTGCGGGTCCTGCATGATCTGGTCGGTCAGGCCATGCTCGATAACCTGCCCGTCAAGCATGACGATAGTGCGGTCGGCAAGCAGGCGAATCACGCCTAAGTCATGGCTCACCACGACCATCGACACCCCCAGGTCACGTCGCAGCGACAAAATCAGGTCGAGCACGCGCGCCTGAACCGAAAGGTCCAAACCGGTGGTGACCTCATCCAAGAACAGCAGCGGAGGACGGTTGGAAAGTGCCTTGGCAATCTGCACGCGCTGCTGCATACCGCCCGAAAACGCGCGCGGCGGATCCTGTTCACGCCGCAAGGGGATGTTCACGCGATCGAGCAGCTCGCGACCGCGATCGACCATGGAGGAAACGTCTCGGATACCGGCAGCGATCTGCTTCTCGGCGATATTGGAAAGGCTCGAGAAGTTCATGCGCAGGCCCAGGTAGGGATTTTGGTAGACCATGCCGAAGATCTCGTCGCGGATAAGGCGTTTTTGCTGACGCGAAAGGTCAAAGCAGTTGCCCCGGCCCTCGTCGTATGCGGCAACGCGCATGTCGCCCGCCGTGGGCTCCTGGTCGAAATAGAGGCACTGCATGAGCGTCGACTTACCCGAGCCGGACTCGCCCACGATGCCCAAAATCTCGCCGCGATGCACCTCGAGCGAGATGTCGCGTACCGCGTGCACCGTGCCGCACACGGGGCAGATGTTGCGCTCGAGTTGGGCATGCGGGTCGCGACAGTAGTCGCAGCCCGCGCCAAAGCGCTTGGCCAGATGGCGAACGGACAAAACCGGAGCCTCATCCTTAAATTCATGATGAACCGTAGCGGGAAGCATCGTCGTGCCTTTACTCATCACTTCCGCCCTCCTCGAGACGCTCTGCGCAATAATCGGTATCGGAGCACTGCCACGCCTTCTTGCCCGTAACGGGATCGATGGTTTGAGTCATATAGACACCCGTCGCCCCACAGATGCAGCAGCGCTTGCCTTCAAAATCCTCACGCACAAAGGGATGGTCTTCGAAGGCGAGCGATTCGACCTTGGTATGCGGCGGCACGGCGTAGATCTTCTTCTCGCGCCCCGCTCCAAACAAAAAGAGATTCTCGGCATCGTTGAGCTTGGGGTTATCGAAACGCGGAATGGGACTCGGCGCCATAACGTAGCGATCCTGCACCATCACGGGATGGTCGGCACCGGTGGTCGTGGAGCCATAGCGCACAATCTGCTCAAAAAGCTCCAGATATGCACCGGTGTACTCAGCTTCGGCGTGCAGACGGCGCGTTACGCTTTCGCGCGCCTCGTAGGTGCGCAGGGGCTCTGGCGTGGGAACCTGCAGCACCATGAGTTGATCGCGCCGCAACGGACGCTCAGGGATACGGTGACGGCTCTGGATGAGCGTCGCGTCCGCCGTGGACGTAGTGGTCTCGACGCCGGTAGTCTCATGCACGAGGCTGCGAATGGACACGGCATTGACGCTCGCGTCCGAGCCCTGGTCGATTACCTTGAGCACGTCATCGGGGCCGATGCACGACAACGTGACCTGCAGGCCACCCGTACCCCATCCGCGGCCGATGGGCATCTCGCGGCTCGCAAACGGCACCTGGTATCCGGGAATGGCGACAGCCTTCAAGATGGCGCGGCGAATCTCGCGCTTGGAGCCCTCGTCCAAAAAGGCAAAGTTATAGTTGCGCTGCACGAGAACCGTCCTCCTTCTGTCCCTCGGCATGATTCATAGAGCGCAGGGCTGCATCGAGCTTGCTCTGGAACGTCACGTAGTGCGGCAGCTTAAGATGGCTGATAAAGCCCGTGGCTTCCACGCCGTCGATGTGATAGAGCACGAACTCCTGATCCTGCGTGGGATAGCGAACGTCGTCGACGCGCAGCGAATGGTCGAGGACGCTCATGGCGATGGCCTTGCTCTCGTCGCTGCCGGTAACGAGGCCGTAACCCACATCGAGCGCGTTCACATGCTCGCCCGTCTCGGTCACCTCGTCGTCGGCGATCAGGCTTTCGACCTCACAGACCGGAAGTGCCCCCAGATAGTACACGTCGTCGGCAGAAGCCTGGGCGGGGTCGGTTCCGGGGGCATCAATCGTCACCGGCACGCTGCCGCGGCGAAGCTCGCCCACCGTGGGATGGGAAATGCCAAAGCCTCGAATGGCAGCGTACCCGATGGCGACAACCGCCTGTGTGAGACCACGCGAGAGGGCCTGCAGGATAACGCTGCGCGGCGCCGGCGTGAAAAGCGGGGTCTTGGTGATATCGACGGGTTCGGTGTCATCGATAGCAACGGGGCGGATCATACCGATCTGGCGCAGGTAATCGCACACCTTGGGAACGCGGTCGAGAGGCGTGGTCTCGGCCACAGCGTAAAATGCCTTGGACGCTTCATCCAGACGCTCATCGATGGCAGCACGCGCGGCACGAACATCGGCGTCGGTCTCTTCGCTTAGATCAAAATTGATAAGGCGATGACTGTAATCGCGTGTTGCTCCCAGAATCTGTCCGCCCTCGATATCCTTGAACGCAGCGGAGATACGACGCGAAACGCGCATCTCGCCCGTATCGATCACGCGCGAAGTATAGAGGCGCTCGAGGGTGGAACGGTAGGCGCGCACCAAAAAGACGGCTTCCTCGATAGAACCCGACGCCTGCTTGAGAGCAATCGCAGCAACCTCGGGAGCCCAAACGGAACCCTCGGACTGCACCTGCTCGACTGCGCGCGGCATGCTCTCGATGATGAGCGCAGGATCGAGCGCACGGCCGCCCGCAACACGCTCGCACTCAAGCAACTCAAGCGACGAGGCAATTGCCTGTTCGCCACCGGAGACAGCTACATATCCCATGATTCAACCTCCCTGCAAGCGCTAGAACGGGGAACGGAAACGATATGACCAAACCCGTCCACAAACATCAAGTCGATACCGCAGGGGAACTCGTCCAGGCGCGCGATACGCGAGCGCAAGACGTCGCCGCGATCGCACGAGAAGTGCGAAGTGCCGTCAACGCCGGGGCCAGTGAGCTCCCAGGAGCTCTTGTCACACGCGTGCGAAGCGGAGCCGACGCGCAAACCCTGCGCGTCCAGCCCCAGGAGCACCGAGCACTCGACGATAGCCGTCGCGCCGCGATGCGGCTGTTCAAGCGTCCCTGCCGTAAGCGCAGCGATTGCACTCGCCGCGCCCTCATCCCGAAAAGCCTCCGGAACGATCACGCACGCAGCTTCGCTCGGCGCCGCAGGAGTCACGTGCGTTCGGCTCGCAATCTGCCGGGCAGCGCGCACAAAGCCCGTAGTCGCCATGCAAAAAGTCGTACCGCTATCGAGCAGCATGTCCGCCAGCATCAACGTCGCGGGGAATAGCCCGCAACGCTCAGCCTCCGCCCCATAGGCGTCCGTAATGGAGAGGCGGCAAACTTCGCCGGGGCGCGCCATGCAATCCAGAACCGTACGAAACGTTCCCTGCAGCTCGAAGGCGCGCTCGTCAAGGGACGGGTCGCGATCGAAAACCTCATCCTGCTCGTTCATTTGACCACCGCCTGAACACTCATGTCCTGGCCAGACATCTCATCGAACTCGACACGCGACACATAGGTGCGAGCATCCTGCGCAGCCGTGCGCTCAAACATGGCAGCACGCGCCTCCTCGACGCGGCGCTCAAGTTCCGCCAGGCAGACCGGCGCCGGATCCATTGCATAAGCGGCATCAATCACCGCAAGCGCGCGAGCGTGCGCGGCGTCGGCTCCCATAAGCACACCCAGACCATCAGCATCACCAATGCGCACGCGGCTCTCGGTAACAAGCACCTCGGTCAAGTAAAAACGGGTATTGCGAGCCGTCTCGCGCACCTGAGTCATCACAAGCCCCTGATGCGCAGGTACGATATCTTCAGGCGACAGCTCGGCCTCGACCAGCCTCTCGAGTTCGAGCGCAAGCGCAGGGCCGCCCTCAACCAGAACCTCGGTTCTCTCTCTTCTTGTTAGCATGCAAATCTTTCCTTAGTTATCGGAATCGATGATGTAGCGGCGGCGCAGGCGAACCGAAATGTATTCGAGCGCAAAGGACACCGCCAGGCACACGTAGACAATCACGCCGACTTCGTGCAGGTTGTAGTAGTAGTTGCCCGCCTGATACAGCTGGAAGCCGATACCGCCCGCGCCCGCGAAGGCGCCCACGGCCACCGCGTTGGCGAAATTGATCTCAAAGCGAATGAATGTCCACGAGAGCAGCTTGGTAATGGTTGCCGGACAGATAGCCTGGAACACGATCTGCCAGAAGCTCGCGCCACTCGCGGAGAGCGCCTCGATCACATTGACATCGATTTCTTCGAACGATTCGGAATAGCTCTTGGTGAGGTAGGCGATGGAGTGGAAGGAAATCCCCAGCACCGCTGCCTCGGATCCAAGGCCGATGGCCACGGTGAAAACGAGCACCCACAGGATCGTCGGGATCGCTCGAATAACGGCAACAAACCCTTTAACCACGTTGGAAACGAGTGGACTCGAGAGGTTCTCGGATGCCGCCAGCGCCAAGAAAAACGAGATGATGGCCGAGATGATGGTGCACAGCACGGTGACCGCGATGGTCACCAGTGTGCTCTCGGCAACCTTTGACCACGTAAAATGCGCGGCGCCAAGCGGCGGATCCAGCGCTGGCTGAAACATCATGGCGCAAAAGTCAGACCAGGTTTGGGCAACAGCGCGGTCAAGGTCAACCGTGCCAAAATCCATACGCACAAACGTTATGACCGTCAAGAGGCACAGAATGCCCAGCGTAAGTACGACAGAATAGTTGCGCCCCCGGCGAGACACGAGACGAATATGCCCAGCGTGCGAACGCTCGATCGCACCGGCCGTGGCGGGAGTCAGCTCAAAAGTATCCATTAGATCATCGACCTTCTTGCTGCGTTGGAAATCGCCTCGACCACGAGCACCAAAACAATGGTCACGAGAATCACGAGGCCGGCGCAGTCATAGCGAAAAGACGCGTAGTACAGGTTAAAGGCAAAGCCGATACCCGTACCGGTAAGCAGGCCCACCAACGTGGCCTCGCGAATATTGGTCTCGACCATATAGAGCGTCCAGCTCATAAGCTCCGCCACGGCAAGCGGCAGACCCGCCTGAAAGACAATCTGCCAAAAGCTTGCTCCGCAGCTGCGCAACGCCTCGATGGGACCGCAAGGAATTTCGTCGAGCGTGTCCAGAAAAAAGCGCGTGATCTGGCCAAACGTCGCCAAAAAGAGCGCGAGGAAGCCCGTGAACTCGTTTTGCTTGAACGAAAGGAGCAACAGCAGCGCCCATGCGATCATGGGAACATTGCGAAAGATATTAGCGAAGATGCGAATGACACCGCGAACGATGCCATTTTCGACACCGACGCTCGAGCAGCCCAGTACCGCAAGAACGATACCCAGCAAGGCCGCGAGCATCGTAGCGGCGATGGAATCGAACACCGTCGAAACCACCTGCGCGGCAATCATGCCCAGCTGTCCCAACGACGATGCCGTGGGGCAAAAGTTCTGCAGCATCCATGCAAGAGCAGCAGGTACCGAACCCAGGGCATATCCAAAGCTGAAGTCGCTGACAAGCGATGCCCCCTCGGCAACCAAGACAATGGCCGCGACCGCTGCGAGCGTGCGAAGCTGACGCCGTCTAAACCAGCCCAAATCGGGGGCTTTCCCCGCTTTCACATTGCTAAAAGAGCCTGTGGACATGGCGCCGCACTCCCCCGCGTTCATTGCAAGGCTCCAGAAGGAGCAGCAGAGGCCATACCAACGGATGCAAGCGCCGAGCCGACGATCGGCTCGGCAAGAGGAACGCAAATACGGCCTTCTTCGTCGTCACCGTAAATGGTGGCGATCGTCTGGGGCGTGAGCTCGGCAGGGGCGCCCTCGAACACCTTCTCGCCCGCACGCAGGCCCACGATACGGTCGGAGAACTCAAGCGCCATATCCACCTGATGCAGGTTGACGATACAGGTAATGCCATGTTGACGAGTTACGCGGCGCAGGTGTTCCATAACAGCACGGCTGCTTTTGGGGTCAAGGCTCGCAATCGGCTCGTCGCACAGGATGATGCGCGGGTCTTGAATGAGCGCACGGGCAATACCCACGCGCTGCTTCTGGCCGCCCGAAAGCTGGTCGGCGCGACGATAGGCAAACTCGCCCAGGCCAACCTCGTCAAGCAGCTCGAACGCACGGAGTTTCTCACCCTCGCTGTACAGGCCCAACGATCCAGCCACAGCCCCCTTGTAGCCCAGGCGACCATGCAGCACGTTTTGAATAGCCGTGAGACGATACACCAGATTGTAGTTCTGGAAGATCATGGCGATCTGCGTGCGCACGCCGCGCAGCTTGTTGCGGCGCAGATGCGTGATGTCCTGGCCGTTAAAAACAACCGAACCCTCCGTGGGCTCGATAAGGCGATTGATACAGCGCAAAAAGGTCGACTTGCCGGCGCCCGAAGGGCCGATCACCGTAACGAACTCTCCCTCGCCGCAGGTAAAATCCACACCCGAAAGCGCGTGGTGCTGTTCTTGAGACCCTCGTTTGCCCTCATAGCTTTTGGTCAAACCGCTCACCTGCAAAAGAGGCTGTGCGTTCTGTGGCATTCCCATGCCCTCCCATCAACGTCGAGGCCGGACGCAGACATTCGCGTCCGGCCCGTTTTGGCAGCGGCGAATCGTCTACGCGATGCCGCTCATCTACACGCACACGTGCAGGGACATGTATTAGTCAAGCGCACGAATGGGGTCGTACCAGGAGTCCTCGACCGCAATGAAGCCAGCAGTGTCGCCCAAGCTCCAAACGGCACCGGTGTCCTCTTTATCCTCAGGGGCAAAGAGCAGCTCGTCCTCAGAGGTCTCCTTGGAGGTCAGTCCCTTGACGAGCTTGTCGATGATTTCCTGAGGAACCTTCTCGGTATTGACGGCGATGGGACCGTTGAGGACCGGTGTGGACTGGATGATGCCGAACTTCTTGCCCTGGACGCGGTCGAAGGGCTGGGGAGCGTCGGCCTTGACGGAGTAGACGGAACCGGCAGCATTCACGGCGTCGCGCTCGCCCTCGGGAACGTCAAGGTAGGTGTCGACGTCGACATCGTCAAAAGCGGCGACGTCGGCATCCCCCTGCAGCAAGTTGACGGCAGAACCGGGGTGGGAGTTGCCAAAGAGCACCTGGGAGAAGAAGCCCGGGGTGCTAAGCTCGTCGGCAGACTTCACATCGTCCGGGAACGCCTTCATGATGGCATTGCAGGGAACCTTGAAGCCGGAGGTGGAGGTGGCGGAGACAAAGCTCATACGCTTGCCCTTGATGTTCTTGATGGAATAGCCGGTCTCCTCGGCGCTATCCGCATAGGTGCTCATCTCGGCCTCGGGCACGCAGATGCGGCTGTAGTACTTAGCGCCGTCGAGCTTGCCGTCGGTGTCGGAGGTGGTCACGAGAGGAAGCACCTTGCTGTTCTTCTTCTGCGCCTGAATGAAGCCCTCGGCACCCATGTTGGCCAGCTGGGCCTTGCCGGAAGCGATGGCCTCGATAGCAACGTTGTAGTCGGTGGTGGTCATGAGCTCGACCTTGACGCCGGCATACTTCTCGAGGACTTTGCCAAACTCCTCTCGGCCCGCGTCGAACTCGGAGCTGGACTCATTGGGCAACCAGACCATAGTGAGTTTATCGATGGAAGCAGCATCCGAGCCAGCGGTCGCCGCACCACCCTTACCGGCGACGCTGCCGCAACCGACGAGACCGAGGCCGAGCGTCACAGCGCTTGCGCCAAAAAGACCCAAGAAGGATCGACGGGAAATTTGCTTGTCCTTGATATCTGCCACAATCTTCTCCTTACAGCTCAAGAATGCACCGGAGGGACTGGGGGTTCTGTTTGTCCCGTCCGGCGATGACGTGGTAGATATTAGGGTTGTGGACAAGCCGTTTTTCGATCAACGACAATCGCTTGTCGTATGCTTGCGCGAAGATGCGGGGACATGACGCGAACCGTAGGCACTTATTAATAGAAACGCCCCGTCGTAAGCTTAAGAACAGGCAAAAATCAGGTAATAGACCAGTTTTGTCAGCCTCTTGGCAGCCGCTTATAGAAAAAGTTTGCGGGCGTTATCCCAAGCGGCTTGAGCGATTGCTTCGGCGCTCTCCCCCATACGGTCGACACGGTCATTGACCAGCGCATTTGCCGTGATGGATATCATCGCAGGCTCGCATTCCAGGCCACGGATGGGTTCGGGCGCCATGTACGGGCAGTCCGTCTCGAACAAAATGCGATCGAGCGGGGTTGCCGCGAATGCCTCGCGAACCTCGTCGTTACGCTTAAAGGTCGCCGCGCCGCCATAGGCGATGTAGCAACCCAGGTCCACAAAGCGCTCCATCGTGGCGCGGTCCTCACCAAAGCAGTGCAGCACGCAGCCGGCCTGGGGCACGCCCACCTCGCGCAGCACGTTGTACGCATCCACGTGCGAGGTACGCCCCTCGTCCGCGTCTTCGTGACGCAGATGCAGCTCTACCGGCACGTTGCGGCGCACGGCGACCTCGAGTTGGCGTGCCATGCAGTCGATCTGCACGCTGTGAGGCGCCGGCGCGATGTCGTCGTCATAGTCCATGTGGTAGTCCAGGCCGATCTCGCCAATACCGACGCATAAGGGGTCGTCGAGCGCGGCAACAACCTGTGCATGAATGTCCTCGGTGTAGTCAGGAGCGCCATACGGATGCACACCGGCAAGATACTTAACCTGCGGGATATCCTGCATCGGCAGAATCTCGCGCGTCAGCCAATCGCTATAGTCCGTCACGCTGCGCTTATCGGCGATGGGATCGAAGATCGTCACCAACAAATCGACGCCTGCGGCCTTGGCACGCACGAGCGTCTCGGGTACCTCCTTGCCCCAAAACGAGAGCAGGTGCGCATGCGTATCGGCAAGCGGCGCCAGCGGTACCGGACAAGCAACCGTTTTCTTTTTCTTGGTAAACGTCACGCGCTCGGCATTAAGCGTCATGGGAAAGCTCCTGAGCCAAGCGAACAAAGGCGGCGACGTCGAGCGTCTCGGCGCGCGTGGTGGGTGCAATACCGCAAGCCTCAAAGGCAGCATCGAGCACGTCCTTGGCAAAGCCGTTGGCGCTCATGGAATTGCGGATGGTCTTGCGACGCTGAGCAAATGCAGCATCAATCACGCGGGCCACAAATTCGCGATCGAGCCCCTCGGGCACCACGCCGTCAACACGGTCGATACGCACGACGGCCGAGTCCACGTGCGGCGCCGGCATAAAGCAACGCGGCGGCACCTCAAAGCGACCCGTCACCTGCGCGTACAGGCCGAGTTTTGCCGTGTAGCCGCCATAGGTCTTGTTACCGGGCGTTGCGGCAATGCGATCGGCAACCTCCTTTTGAACCATGACGACAGCGCGCTTAAGCGCGGGCATCGTCTGGAAGAACTGAAGGATGATCGTCGCCGCCACGTTGTAGGGCAGATTCGCGACAAACACCGTCGGCGTACCGCCCGCAACCTGCTCAATCTGCTCCGGGCCCACCTTGAGCGCATCGCCCATGATAAAGCGGAAGTTGGCATAGTCGGCGGCGTGAGCATCGAGCACCGGCTCGAGCTCGGGATCTGCCTCGATCGACGTAACGCACGCCGCCTCCTGCAGCAACGCAAGTGTCAACGTACCGCAACCCGGACCCACCTCGAGTACGCGCTCGTCACCTGCAAGCTCGGCAAGCTCGCAGATACGCTCGATCACATGATTGTCGATCAGGAAGTTCTGGCCCAGGCGATGCTTGGTCGCAAGGCCAAACTCCTCCAGCAGCTCCCTGGTGGCCGTGGGGTTTGCCAAAGGCGAAGTTGTCATGGTTGCCTCCTTAGCATGATGGCGGCGTCTTGAAACAAAAGGGCATGGACCGTGGCGGCCATGCCCTTACAGCTAAACAGCAAATTGCCGATATGGCGCTCGCGCGGTCTCTACGCCAGACGCGGGAACAGCGGCTCGCCCTTCTCGACAGGCTGACCGCCGGCAAGCAGGCCCCAAGCGCAAATGCCCTTGAGGTCGTCGGTCGCGGCCTCGTCCTCGCAGGACAGGCGGCGCAGGGCCTCGGCAGAGGTCTGAGGCATGAGCGGCATCAGCAGGTGGGCGGCAATGCGGATGGCCTCGAGCAGGTTGTAGATCACAAACGCCAGCTCGTCAGCCTTGGCCTCGTCCTTGGCAAGTGCCCAAGGCTCGGAGTCCTCGATGTAGTGGTTGGCGGCATGGATGAGCTCCATGACCTCGTCCTTAGCTCCACCATAATCGAGCACGTCCATCTTGGCCATGTAGCGATCGACCAGGCCATCGGCAATCTTTGCCAACGGGTTGTCGAACGCATCGAACGATGCGGGCTTGGCGGGCGCGCAACCGTCAAAGTACTTGCCGCTCATGTTGAGCGAACGCGAGATAAGGTTGCCCCAGCTGTTGGCCAGGTCGGCGTTGTAGACCTGCTCCATGCGGTCGAAGCTGATGGCGCCGTCGGTACCGGGGACGACGTCGGTCATGAAGTAGTAGCGATAGCCCTCGACGCCCAGCATGTCGATAACGTCCTGCGGAGCGATGGCGTTGCCGCGGCTCTTGGACATCTTCTCGGCCTTGCCAGTCTCGGCATTGCGCACGGTCAGGAAGCCGTGGGCAAAGACGTGCTCGGGCAGGGCCTCGCCAATGGCCATGAGCATGGCGGGCCAAATGACGCAGTGGAAGCGGATGATGTCCTTACCCACGATGTGGAACTGCGCGGGCCAGCGATAGGCCAGCTCGGCACGCGCCTCGTCGGTGTCGACACCGTAACCGACGGCCGTCATATAGTTGAGCAGCGCATCGAACCACACGTAGGTCACGTGGCCCTCGTCAAACGGGACCTGAATGCCCCAGTCAAAGCTCGTGCGGCTCACGGAAAGGTCGTTAAGACCGCCCTCGACAAAGCTACGTACCTCGTTCATGCGGAACGCAGGCTCGACAAAGTCGGGGTGCTCGTCATAGAGCTTGAGCAGCTTGTCCTGGAAGGCGGAAAGCTTAAAGAAGTAGGACTCCTCCTGCACGCGCTCAAGCGGACGGTGGCAGTCGGGGCACAGGTGCTGGCCGACGCTGCCGTACTCCTCGTCGCCCTTCTGGACCTGAGTATCGGTGAAGTAGGTCTCGTCAGGCACGCAATACCAGCCGTCGTAGCTGCCCTTATACAGGTAACCGGACTCCTTCATGCGCTCCCACAGGTACTGCACGGCATGATGCTGGCGCGGCTCGGTGGTGCGGATGAAGTCGTCGTTGGAAATCTCGAGTTTGCTCCAAAGCTCCTTGAAGTGCGGAGCCTGGCTGTCGGTCCACTCCTGCGGCGTCATGTTGTGCTTGGCTGCGGCCTCGGCGACCTTCTCGCCGTGCTCGTCCATGCCGGTCAGGAACTTGACGTTATAGCCGGCGGAGCGACGATAACGGGCCTGAACGTCGGCGATGATGGTGGAATAAGCCGTGCCCAGGTGCGGATCGGCGTTGACGTAGTAGATGGGCGTCGTGATAAAGAACGAAGGCTTGCTTTGATCCATGGGGTTTGTCCTCCAGAAAAACGTTGCATACAGGGGATGATTCTAGCGCAAGGGCTGGATATCCTCCATCTATTGCATATCGAGCACCATGGCATAGACATCGCGCTTGCGGCGCGAATACTTCTGAGACAGGCGCTTGGCCACCGCAGAGGCGGGCTCCCCCTCCTCGAGCGCGGCGCGGATATCCTCGCGCAGGGCCTCGTCGGGATCCGCTGCCGCGGCGCCAACCGGCACGATACCGGCCTCCTCATCCTCGCTCGGCGGCGCGATGACCAGCGCAATCTCGCCCTTTACCTCGCCGCGAGCACGCAGCTCCTCGGCAAGCTGAGCAGCGGGCCCGCGCAAGACCTCCTCGTGCAACTTGGTGAGTTCGCGGCAGACGGCAACCTCACGCTGGGGAAAAACCTCGGCCACGGCTTCGAGTGTCGCCACGATGCGATGTGGAGACTCGTAGAAGATGAGCGCGCCGGGCACCACGGCAAGGCGCTGCAAACGGCGCACGCGGTCACCGTGCTTTCGGCCCAAAAAGCCCTCGAAGAAAAAATGCTCGCAGGGAATGCCGGACGAAACAAGCGCCGTGACGCAAGCAGAGGGCCCGGGAATAACTTCGACGGGCACATCGGCCTCACGCGCCGCCTCAACTAGCGCCTGGCCGGGATCGGACACGCTCGGCATGCCGGCGTCCGAGGCAAAGGCGAGGGTCTCCCCCGCCAGCAGACGGTCGACCAGGCCGGCGGCGCGGCTGGCGATCACATTCTCGTCGCAACGGACAAGCGGCTTGGAAATGCCCAGGTGCATCAGCAGCTTTGACGTCACACGCGTGTCTTCGCAGCAGATGACATCGGCAGCAGCAAAGGCTTCGCCAACGCGCGGGGACAGGTCGCCCAGGTTGCCGATGGGCGTGCCGACCACATAGAGTTTGCCCGTATGGGCGCTGTTTTGCGTCATATCAACCTATTCAATCATGCCGCGCTCGAGCGTACCGAGCGCCGCGCGGGCGTCCCATGCTGCAATGCGCTTCTCGGTCTTCCACGTTTGGAAGAACCAACCGGCAGCCGGCGCAAACGAAGCCAGCTGGTTGGCGATAAACACGCGCTCGTAGGCATTGCGGCCCTCGGGCGTAACCGACGAGTTGGCAAAGATCGCCGCGCCCGACCATTCGCCCACCAGCACGGGGAACCCAGTTGAAATCGCTTCTTTAAGCTCGCGCTTGTTACGCGAAATCGCCGTCGTCAGCCCGCGGGGGCTCGTGATGTCGAGCGCATGCTCGTCGCGGTAATGGTACAGGTGAAGGTCCATGTAGACGTTCTTGTACTTAGTGCCGCGCATAAAATGCTTCCACTCGCTGGGATGCCCCGACGACGAGAAGACGACGATCTTATCCTCGGGCATATACGAACGGACGAGCTCATAGGCATCGCGATAGAAGTTGCGCAGGTAGTGCGCCGGAATGCCATCCGTCACGGTGAAGAGGCTCTTGCGGACACTCATCTGCGGCGTATCCAGCAGCTCAATGCCCAGCAGGCTCTCGGCCTCGCCGTAGCGATCGGCCAAGCGCTCGAGCACGTCGAGTGCGACATGACGACCGTTGGTGGACGAATGCCACTCGGCGACAGCCTCCGGCGTGGTGGGCGAATCGTTGGAATCGCCCTGGCCACCGGGCACAGTTGCTAGATCAAGCAGCACGCGGATGTCGTACTTGGGAGCCCACTCAATTGCACGGTCGATGTAGTCGACAACCGAGATGTAGGACGCATCGGACTCCTGCGAGCCAAAGGCATACCAGGGTACCGGCAGACGCACGGCATTGAGGCCAATCTGCGCCATGCGGCGAAAATCGTCCTCGCTCACAAACGTCTCGTAATGACGGCGCATGCGCTCGTTATAGGCGGCGGTGCCCATGGCCTCCTGCAGCTCGGCCGCGTTGGATGCACCGGTCGCCGCGTATAGCGACGGGGTCACCCAAGGCTCGGGAATAAACCAGCCAGAGAGATTAACGCCGAGTATCCTCTCCATCACTGCCCCCTTCGGATCGTGCAGGCCGAGCCTGCATCGTATTGCATAGGAAAAGTATCGTTTTGAGTATACCCGCGCGTGCGGACAGACGACCGAACGGTCTGCAAAGTGGCGCAAAAGCGGGAGGAATGTCTGAGCGGGCGGGCCCGAGATGGCGTGCCAAGATGTGCACGCACGTCGGAAGTAAGCGCCGGAAAGCGCATCTCACTCTGGGTCAAAATAATGGGATGCATTTTCCGCAGAACCCCACAAAAAAGAAAAGGACCCCTTTGCAGAGGTCCTAGTCAATTCAAGGTGGCGGGGAAGGGAATCGAACCCCTGACACGAGGATTTTCAGTCCTCTGCTCTACCAACTGAGCTACCCAGCCATTTGAGGTGTGCCTTGTTTCAAGGCTTGATTAGTATAACCAAGGACGCGTTCCGGTCAACCGAGAATTTTAAAAAAGTTTTTGAGCACAGCCTCGGTTCTATAAATCGGCACGTCAGAGGCATCAGCCGGCAGCAAGAAGTTTTTCACTCAGAGCCGCACGGGCAAACTCACTTGGCGTCATCCCCTCGGCAGCCGCCCGTCGACGAATGGCCTCCTTCATTCCCAGAGGAATCTTGACCGACAGCGTTGCCGTCCCCTCACCTGAGAGCGGGGGCCGTCCATGCACGATTCCACCAACGGTGTGTTCGCCATCCGGAAACTCTCCGCGCTCGTACGACTCGCACCACGCGTCAATCATTTCATCCGTTACAACCTGACCATTAGCGGCCGTATACGTCTTGCCCATCATCGACCCCTTTGCCGAGCTCGCTCGATCTCTTGCCAGAATTTCTTCTGAACCGGAGACAGGGCATGAATAATGAGCCATCCACGAATTAGTTCGACCGCAACAAGTTCCACACTTCGACCATCTGGAAGCCATCCAATGGCAAACCATCTCGGCGGCTCGTCCTCCGACTCGCGGCGAATGCACTCAGTAACCGCGAACCAGGCACCAAGCACCTGCTTTTCCGTCAAGTGTTTTTTGGCGTTCGGATGGATCTCAACATCCATGCATCTTCTCCTCCATCTTACCCAATTTCGTATGACGAAAGTCCGCCGTCGCCAATCTCTTACGCCGGTACTTGTTGGAGGGCGGGAGGTGTAGCGAGGATTGAAGGGCGTTCCAATACCGCCCAGGCACCGGGACAGGAACACATGTGCCAAGGACGGACGTTTTCGTAGCGCGCGAGGATATTGCCGTCGCGATTGATGAAGGCGATGTCGATGGGATAGGCCATAAAACACGTATGGACCGAAGAGCAGCGTGGAAACGCCATGACGAGCGGCAGGCCGTTGGCGGCAACCGGACGCCGTCCCAGCATGCCGCGCAGGCGCATGACAAACGACTCCGCTACCACAAACTCGGCCGGCGTCCAACCCAGCCTATTGAGTGCCCGCGCGTAGGCGATGTAGGACGAGACCGCGGTCACATGACCACCCCCGGGCGCCATGGATCGACCGTCACCGCGCGCTCGTGCGACAACGTTGTCGGCGCCCCCAGCACAACGCCAGCGATGCTGAGAGAAGTCGGCCACGGCTCATAGTGCATGGTGCAGGTGTAGGTCCTAAACGTACCGGATAGGGAGAGCAGGCCACCATCCGATGCCTCCGCGCCTTGCTCGCTCGACACTTCGATCTGTAAGTCATAGCCTTCCATGGCATTCAGAATTTGAGTCTGGACCGTCGCCGAGGCATCGGCAGAGCTCTCGTCACCCTCCCCGCCCGGCGCCACAGCGTGCGCCAGCACGATGTCGGGCACCACGCGGTCGAAGCGCGCGACAGCGCCGGCAAAGATCATGACGTTGTACACGATGAGTGCCAGCACCAGCAAAACGGGCGTAACCACTGCCATCTCCACCGTCGCTTGGGCGCGCTCCTCGCGCAGACGCATGCGGATACTCATTACGACCCACCGCCCAGAGCGCCAACCAGCGTGGCGACATCGACGGTGAGCGGGATGGAGCCGCCGCCGGGCAGAGGAATCTCCGCAAGTGTGAACACCGTACCGCTAATGGTGCGTTCGACTTGATATTCCAACGCCTCGCAAAGCGCCTTGGGATCGGTCACGCCCAACGGAATACTTCGCAGTTTGTCTTGCGCTTGAGAGAGACCCGCAATGTCAGACCCCGGACTCTTAATGATATTGGCGGAATCGGTCAGCACCGGCTTTCGCAGGCGCAAGTCGCACGGTTCCAAACCCAGCGCCGCCACGGACGCCGAAACGGTATCGCCGAGCCACGATGCGATGGAGCCCAACGCGCCGCTGCCCCCTCCTAGGCCTTTAATCATCTCGTCCATAAGTTCGTCGGCTGAGCCTTGGATATCACCGTATCCCACGAGTAGCCGTCCCCAAACATCCATGACGCCGTCGAGCACGCCGGCAACGCCGCCCGAGCGTTCCTTCAATGTCGAGAAAAATCGCGAAAGCACGTTGTTTTGCGCCGTCGCCTCATCGGGCGCCAGCACCGCGGCAGAGATAGCACCGCGATCGCCAAGCCTGACTGCCGCGTTAAACGAGGAGTTAAGTTGATCGGGGCTGGTAATGTCGCCCGAAACTGCAAAGGCGACCACGCCGTTGCGGCCAGGTGGGGCGATACGCGGGCGCTCGCCGGAAAGCGCTTTAATGGCCTGGTCAAACGCATTGCCCGCACGGTCGGCCTCATCCTCGGTCTGACGCTCAAGTTCGAGTTCTTTGTTGCGGCATTCGACGTAGTCTTCCAGAGCCTCTTTGAACTTATCGAAGTGGTACTCGAAGCCCCTTTCGACAGAAGTCGTTGCAATCGCAACGTACCCTAAAGACGACACACCGAAATGGCATTCGCTACACGTTTCGTGACCGTCAAAATCTGCGACGGATGCCAGCCCACCCGGCTTTCCTTTTTTGTAATTTGGACAGTCAGTCCCATAATGCAAATAGGTAACTTTATCTACTTCACTCGTGGGCCAACGCGCATCGGTATAGAGTTCAGTCGTCCGCGCCTCATCTGGATTTCGCGGAAGGAAAGGGATGCGGGCGGAAACTTTGCCGTCCTTTTCAGTTATATATGCCCGCTCGACTTCTTCGCCCGCATAAGCGAAGAACACCTTTCGTGCAGCAGAATCTGCCTGTTTTTCCGGACCCTCGCCAAGCGGTTTCTCATTTGCCAGGCGCTGGCGATAGTAGGCCTTCGCGCGATCGAGCGCCACTTGCGGTTCCCACGTAACGCTCGAAGCGTAATGCGGATTTTGAGCACCAGAGAGATCCGTTAGACTTTTCACACGCTCCCACATGCAAGAACAGCTGCTGACCGAGCCCTTGTCAGACCCGCCACAATCCGCCAGCCAAGCGCGCTCTTTAGCCTTCGCCGTGTCCTCAGAAGCCTTCCGCAGCTCCTCGGCCGCACGCTCTAAATCATCTGATGTGTCTTTAATGGTATCGGTCGAGATCTCTGACCCTTTGAGCGCAGCGAAGTCCGACTCGGATGTCCTGGGCACGGCAAGCGCCGTACCGGTATAGGCCACGCTATCGGTATCCTGCGCCGACACCGCCTGCGTGGCACGCGCGGCAATCAGATACGGCAGAGCCGTCTCGATTTTCTGCAAGCCTTCCGATGCGCTTTTGGCAAACTTGTTGCGCGTTTTAATGATCTCAATCCCGGTGTCGACCATATTGCCGGCAACTGGTTCGGCACCTGGGATGAGAATGGCAACCAGGCCCGTCCCGATTGTGGCAAACCCCGCTAGCCCCAGACTCAAGATGCTCGCATCAACCACCGTGGCAGCCGTGTGATAGGACGACACCACGTTGGCACCCGCCAGCGCGCCGCTATCGGCAGCCACCTGGGTATCCCCAGCACGCGACATGCTCCATATCGCCGCGGTCGACGAAAACAGCAACGTGAGCACCACTAGGATGACCACGGCAGAGGAAAGCGTGGTGTAGGCACCGTCTTCGATAAACAGGTCGATACCGGCTCGACCCATAAAGCCGCCTCGCTTGCGATGGCAGCTCGGACGGCGCGTCAAAACGCGTCTAGACCAGAAACGCTTAATCCCATGCAGCAATCCACGAATCATAATCTCCCTCCAGCCATTCGGGACGCGATTGATACGAGACATCGACCTTGAGCTCAACGTAGCCGCCCTCGGCGGTACCCATAGCCTGCGCAAACGCACCGATCACAGGCAACGGCTTGACCTCGCCGGAAACGGACACGGACGAGACGCCACCCGCACCGGCCCGGCCAAGCTCGATATCCCACGACAACGGCTCGCCGGCATGAAAGATCGAAACGTTGGGCACTGCGGCAAGCCGGCGGCGGGCGAACTCCTTAAGATCGTCGTCCTCCGCCGTCGTCGTGGTCATGAGCCGCGCGGTCTCGGCGGCGGCAGACTCCATGACCGCGCGCGCATAAAGCAGGCACACCGGTTGCAGTGCGAGAAGGATGAGCGTCAGAAACGTCGGCAGCAAAAAAGCGGCCTCGACCGTAGACTGCGCCCGGTCCTCGCGCGCGATATCAATACAACGCGATGTCCTTAGCGCCCGCAGCGGCGTCGATAACCGACGTCGAGGCAACGCCATGGGATGCCGCCCGCTCAACCAGCGCCGCCAAGCGCCCATCGGTGCCAGCACGCCAAAGCCCCGCGATCGCCAGCACGATCGATAACAGCGCCACTGTGACGATGGCGTATTCCACAGTCGCTTGGGCAGCCTCTTCACGCAGAACGCCATGCATTTCACGATCCCTCCTTTGAGCTTATTGTTTGCGGGACCAGACGCACGGCGCGCAAACGACACGAGGCATCGCCAGCATCCGCGGCAACTATCACCATATCGACCCAGCCGCGTCCGTCGCGCACGATGGCGCCCCACACGTTTCCCTTGATGTCGAGATAGCCGCTCAGAGCAAGTTGCGCCGTGGGTACCTCGCGATAGGCACGCAGCATATCCGCCGCCGCTTCGGTCATCGGTCGGTCTTCGGACCATGCAAGCCGGACCGCAATCGCGTTGCCCTCAGGCGAATCCGTCGCAGTGCCAGACCGCTTGTCGAGCGTCCGCAGAAAGGTTTGCGCCGTGACAGCGACATCCGAATCGTCCGTATCTCGCATCTCATCTTTTTGAGACGCCACCGCCGAATCTGAGCCCGAATCGAAGGCGGCCCCAGGACGCTGCTGCCGCGCGGCGTTAAGCCCCCAAAGCACCGCCGCTATCGCCACGGTCAGGCAAGCAAACACCAGCAGCACCCCGATGGGGCGCTCGCCCTCTACAGGCTGTTGATGCCCTCGCTGATAGCGTTCCATAGATCTTGGACCTTGCCCTTAAATGCGACAATGGCAATGATGGCGATCACCACGAGCACGCCGACCAAGATGGCGTATTCGGTGGTGCCCTGCGCACTCTCCTCCTGCAGTAGCTCCCCGGCATGCTGGCGAGCGCGAATTGACTGGCAAACAGCCCAGCTCCAGACCTTGCCAGCAACGTCAGTCATCGTGTTCATGTATTCCTCCCTACATCATCCCGCCTGCTCCCAACAGCGGGCCCAATATGGACAGAAGCAACGCCGGCAAGATGAGCGTGCCGGTGGGAATCAGCAGCTTGACGGGCGCACGCTCGATCTCGCGCTCGACCGCGGCGCGATGAGCCGCACGGATCTCGCGACTTTGAGCGGCCAGTGTCTCGGCAAGTGGGGCACCCAGAGCGAGCGCCTGCCCCACCGTGATGGCAAAGGTCTCGAGCGCTCGCACATCCAGGTCGCGTGCGGCGGCCAACAACTCGTCCTCACGCGTGCCCACGCCCACCTGCCACGCCATGCAGGCCCGCTCAAGTCGAAGAGCCAGCAGTGACCGGCGGTTGGCGCAGAAAATCTCAAGCGCCGCATCAAACGAAAGACCGGCCGAAAGACCCAAGCGCACAACATCGATCATCTCGGACACTTCGCCGAGCGATACTCGCGCCGGGCCGCCCGCTCCAACCGCGCCCTTCATTCGCGCGGCCAGAGCATCGACCACCGAGCGACCCGCGGCAGCGACCAGCACCGCCTCGCGCTTGCAGGCCTCTGCGATCTTGCGTGCATCCGCCCGATCCAAACCCGTCGCGACAAATACACTCAGAGCGCACAGGCAAGCCGCAACTGCAACCGGGGCGCTCATAGCTTCACCCGCATAATGCGCCGGATAACCACCAGGGCAACGGCGTTGAGGGCAAGACCCAGCACCACAGTGCCCGCGCCGGCAGGCGTCGCAAGACCGCGACGAAAATCTGCCGAAAGCAGCGCCAACACCGCGCACATGCCCGTCGGCATCGCCGCGACCATATGCGCAGACATGCGAGCCTGCGACGTCTTAACATCCAGGCGGCGCTTGAGCTCAATGCGCTCCCCCACCATGCTCGACGCCTCGGACAGTAAGTCGGCAAGCGGAGCACCGGTGCGCTGAGACACCTTAAGCGCCAAGGTCACAAGCGAAAGGCCAGGGGCGTCGATGCGCACGAGCAAGTCATCGAGCGCGTCGGTCGCCGAGATGCCGCAATCGATTGCCGCCGCCACCCGCAAAAACTCGGTATGCACCGGTTCTTGCGCATGAGCGCCCACAAAGCGCATGCCCTGGGCCAGTGAATGTCCCGAGGCAAGCGACATGGAAAGTGCGGTAAACGCCTCGGGCATGGTCTCTTCTGCATCGTGTTGCTCGCGCCGGCTCTCAAAGCCATCCCGAGCGGCGCCAACGGCAAACGGAGCAACAAGTCCCAAGGCAAATCCGAGGGGCGATAACGACACCATCGTTAGCAAAACGCAGCAGACACCGCTCGATAGCAGCAGAAACGCCAAACGCCCCGAAGCATCCTCGATCACGAGGCCAAGGCGATGCGCCGGAGCCAGCGATGCCCACGAACGGGCGATCTTTTTCAGCAGATCGTTTTCCACCAGCTCACGCGGCAGCTTCTCTGCCACCGTCTCGAGCACCTGACGCGCCAGCTCCGCCGGCGGTATCTGCGGCACACGAGGTTCCGCCCCGCACGCCGTCGCGACAGAAAACGCTGCTAAACCCCCTACGACGAGGGGCACAGCGACCTCCATTCGTCCACCTCCTCTTGTGTGAGCGTCCCCGACCGCAGGCCTTCTGCGATAAACGGCGGCTCGCGGTCAAGCGTCCAGGTGCGCTCGGCGGCATCGAAAGTCACATAGCGCTCGAGCTCTACGCCGCCCGACGCGGCGCGACGCACCCCCGAATACGAGGAGACGAAACGCCTGCCATCGGCGTGGCGCTCAGACATCACGATGCCGTCGAGCGCCATGGCAATCTGCTCCTCGATGAGCTCGCTCGGCAGATCGATGCCATAACGTGCAAGCAACGTCAGACGTACCACGGTCTCCTGTTCTGAGCCCGCATGAAGTGTGGTGAGCGACCCGTCGTGGCCCGTGTTCATGGCCTGCAACATGTCGCAGCACTCGGCACCGCGCACCTCACCCACCACGATGCGGTCGGGGCGCATGCGCAGGGCATTGGTCACCAGGTCGCGGATCGTCACCGCGCCCTCGCCCTCAATTGAAGCCTCACGCGCCTCTAGACGCACCACGTGCGGATGATGCGCAAACTTGAGCTCGGCAGAGTCCTCGATCGTCACGATGCGCTCGCCGGTGGAAATCTCGCATGACAACGCGTTGAGCAGGGTGGTCTTACCAGATCCCGTGCCTCCCGCAACAGCCAGGTCCTGTCGCAGCGACACCGCGCACGACAGCAGCTGCGCATACCAAAGCGGCAGCGACCCCAGCCCCACAAGCTCGTCCAGCGAGCAGATGCGGTCCGAGAACTTTCGGATGGTGAGAATCGGTCCGTCAATCGCCACAGGCGGAATCACCGCGTTGACGCGATAGCCCGTTTTGAGGCGGGCGTTGACGATGGGGCTGCGCTCGTCGATACGGCGGCCAAGTGGCGAGATGATGCGGTCGATAAGCACACGGATCTGCTCATCATCCTCAAACGCACGCTCGATGGGGTATAAGACGCCGCCGCGTTCAAAGAAAGCCGAGCGGCAGCCGTTGATCATGATTTCGGTAACGGTGTCGTCCTCGATGAGCGGCTGCAACGGCCCCAAGCCCACCACGTCATCCAAAATCTCGTCGATGATAGTCTCGCGCTCGGGCGTCGCGAGATCGGTCGGCTCCTCAACATTGAGCGCCGCCTCCACCGCAGGACGCAATTCCGAGCGGGCAAGTGCCGGGTCGATATAGGCGCTGATACGCGCCACTTCGTCGTAACCCATGCGGTCCATCACGGCGCGCTTGGTGCGTCGTTTCACCGCGCGGCGATGCCCCGCATCTACAGGCGCTGCCGCCGCTGCAGCGCCGGCAGCCTTAATCCTCGTTTGCAGGCTCATCGCTGATCACCCTCGCGCGACCAGGGAAGGCGGATACGCGGGCGTTCGGTGCGCATTGCACGGTCGGCGACCATATCGCTCCAAGGGCCGACGGCGCACCCCAGTTCCACGAGCATCTCGCGCGTGGCCTCGCGCACGCTGGTCGCAAAAGCGCTGGTCTGCCCCACTGCCTCGTCAGCGCGCCCAAACGCCATGAGCGCGGCGAGATCCTGCCCGCCATCGGCGATACGAATCTTGGAGCTCAACGCACAGGCAATCTCAAAGCGCATGGCGACGTCCTCGTCTGCCCCGCGCGCACCGAACCGGTTGAACACGGCGCTCATGCGCGTGCGCGGCACACCTACTCGACTTGCCAGTTCAATGACGCGCGACGCCGATGTCGCGGACGACACCGCCGCATCGCCAACGACCAGGCAACGGTCGCTCGCCGCCACCGCAGCCGCCACGGCATCGCCCCAAAAGACCGAGGTATCGATAAAGACCACGTCGGATTCGCGACGCAGGACATCAAGCAATAGCTCCACCGGACGTGCCATGAGCTCGGCTTGCTCGGGCGCCGCGACGGGACCCCAGAGCGTAACGCCCGGCGCCACGCGCATCGATGTGGCTACGATATCCGGCTCGGTGAGCGCGCCCGCCGCCGACGGCTCGATAAGTGCCGCCATATCGCGCGGAGCATCGACGCCTAACAAGTCGTAAAGGTTTCCAAACATCAGGTCCAGGTCGAGCACGGCGGCACGCAAGCCCAACAGCGACGATGTGTGTGCCATGGTGGCAACGATCGTCGACTTGCCGCAACCGCCCGAACCCGAAATGGCGCAGATGACCGGAGCTCGATGCTGCGGAGCGGCAGCGTCTGCCGGCGGCATCGGAGGCGGCGGAGCGGGCGTCGGTGACAGCGTCCCCGTCTCCCCTGCCGCAACCACACGCTGCGTCCAAGCCGGCATGTCAGCTTGTTCGGTCTGCGAGGCAGGCTCGTTCTGTGCAATCTGCTCATGCCGCATCAGCGACAACTCGCCGCACCCGGCAAAGCCCTCAACTTCGTCGAGTTCATCCGCCAGATTCACGCCGTGCACGTATCCCATATCTACAGCCGGGGAGTCGCCAGCATGCTGCGCCGGCCCTCCAGCGTCATCGTATACAAGGGGGTTCCGGGGGCGCCGACCATGCTCGGCTTCCGCTTTTCCATAATCATCAACACGCGGGCCTCTTGTAGCGCGAGGCGCCCCGGGTTCCCTATCAACAAAAGCATCGGGCTCAATCGTCATGCGCCGATCGGAATCAACCGCTCCCTCGCCCGCGCGCCCGTTGCCGCATATACTGTGCGCAGCGATGACCTCGGTCGCCCCTGCGCGAAACAGCCCCTCGATATCCGACGGATCGAGTGCTTCTATCAACACGACCACGCGACTCACGCGGCCTTCGGCCGTCAGGCGCACAACAGTCTTGCGCACATCTTCGGTATCAAACAGAGACGCCGCGATGATGGCAGCCCCGCGGCGCGACGGAAACGCCCGCGCCATGGAAATCAGCCCGTCCAGGTCACCCACGCGAAGCACCTGTGCACCCGCATCACGGCCCTCGACTTCCCGCTGCAACAGCCCGTAATCGCCGCACGCGCAGCACGCAAGCCAGATCGCCTTCATCACTCGTCGCCTCCGCTCTTTTTGCCGCGCGCCGTGGCGGGAATCGTCAAGCTGACCGTTCCCTTGCCCGATGCCCCCAGCAGTTCCTTGACATCTTCGGGGTCTGCCGCCAGCGTCACCCATTCGATCTTGCCTTCACGCGTGGTGCCGGCATCTTCGCTGGTATCGATCACGTACGCTCCGCACAAACGATCGGTCACGCCATCTTTTTGCACGTACACGTCCACATAGCTGCCCACGCCCGTGGCGCCGCCGACCGAGTGCTCGGCATCAACCGCCACCGAAACGGCAACCTTGCCTTTAGGCACCTCGAGCTTGTGGCTCTCGGCCTTGGTGTAGACATTGCAAATCACGGCGTTTTTGGGAATGCGCGAGGTCGTCACGTCGCCGCGCACCTGACGCAGCTCGGTCGCCGCATCACGCGGCAACAGGCTCGCCAGCCATTCCTGAGTTATGACATTAGTCTCGTCGAGGGTCTCGCCCACATCGATATCGCGCGCCGCGACGCACACCTCAACGCGGTCGCCGCCGTATTTTGCCAAAGTATCGGCCTGGGCCTGCTCGGCTTGCGAGCGGATCGACGAGCCGTAGACCATGCAGAGCGCCGCGGCAAGCACGCCCGCGACCAGACTGATGGCGATGCGCTTGCTCTTGTTCACGGCCGCTCCTCTCAAGGCGGTGCCGGGCAAATGCCCGTACCACCATTGTCTGGGCGGCCAAGGCGCAAAGCGGCGCAATCGCAATCTTGGTTTTACGTGTCAAACCAATTGCCGACCAAAAGCTGACCAGCCCGTCAAGCTCGTGGCAAGGTTTTGGTCAGAACGTCGGCAAAACGCATATTTCGAGACGCTTTGGCAGCAAAAAGCCGCCTCCCAAGCAGTTGGGAGGCGGCTGTCATAGGAAAAATCAATTACAGATGAACATCGGGATCGAGCATTTGGGCACTCACGCGCATGGATGACGCCAGGTTTTGGAACGTCTCCAGGCGCAGGCTGTCGATCTGCCCCGCGTCCTCGGCCTCGCGAACGGCACAACCCGGCTCATGGGTGTGCGTGCAATCGCCAAACCGGCACGCACGCGACGCCTCGACGATCTCGGGGAAGGCACGCGCCAGACCCCGCTCATGTCCCACAAGCGGCAGGCTGCGCAGGCCCGGGGCATCGGCGATCACGCCGGCGTCGCCCGGCAGCGCCACCATCACGCGCGCAACCGTGGTGTGGCGACCCTGGTCATCACGCTCGCGCACGCCGCCAGTGGCTAGCGCATCGTGACCCAGCAGCGCATTGAGCAGCGTCGACTTGCCGGCGCCCGACTCGCCCAAGATCATGGCACAGCTCCCAGCCGGCACGCAGGCGCGAACCTCGTCCAGGCCGAGGCCCTCGGCAGAAGATGTCACGATCACGCGCACGTCCGGACCCACCAGGCGGCGCACGCGGTCCAGATCGCGCTCGAGCTCATCGGCCTCGCAGCGGTCGGCCTTGGTGAGCACCACCACCGGCTCGGCATCGCAATCGAGCGCCAACACCAGTGAGCGCGCCACGCGATCGAGCAGCACCTCGCCGGCGCCGAGCGCCTGCACGATCAGCACGCTGTCAACGTTGGAGCAGAGCACCTGGCGCTCACCGCGGGCACGGCCACGCCAACGCTCAAAGCTCGTACGGCGCGGTAGTACGCACTCGATGACGCCCATGTCGTGCCCGGGAGCACGGCGAACCGCCACGCGGTCGCCCACGGCGGGCAGCAAGACCTCGTCCTCGCCACGCGACTTGGCAAACCCTACGGCATGCTCGGCACGAAACGTGTCCTCGGCAGTCGCCACCAGCGGAAACCCGCGGTCCAGGCGCACCACGGCACCAAGCTGCATCTGCTCGGGCTCCTCGGCCTGTGCGCAAAAGTCGTCAAATGCAGCCTGCTGAGCCGCATCGACCGGCAGGTCATCGAACGCCGGAACATCCTGCAGTGCGTCAAGCCCCGGTACACTCGCCAGCAACTCCTCAGCAGATGCAGGGGCTTCGGTCGCGAGCTTCCGACGACGATCACGCTTAGCCCGCGCCCCCGTCGTCTTTTTCTTCGCCTTAGCCTTAGCCTTGCCCACAAGCGCCTCCCAGCACAAAACCACACAACTGAGCAGGTATTTTAACGCATTGTTCCGTCCGACTTACCAAATGCTGCGGCGTACTCGTCATCATCCATCCAATCGATGATGTCGCCGGGCTTGCAATGAAGCGCCTCGCACATTGCTTGAAGTGTAGAAAAGCGGATCCCCTTGAGTCTTCCCGTTTTAATTCGAGACAGATTAACAGGCGATATTCCAATGATTTCGGCAAGTTCCTGCGACGAGATTTTACGGTCCGCCATCACGCGGTCAAGACGCATAACAATCGGCACCGTGCCACCCCCTAGAGAATCTCGTCTGCATCTTCCTGCAATACCCTACCGTATTCAAAGACCCCCGCCAACGCAAAGAAAACGAGTCCGTAAGAAAGCGATTGAAAATCAAACTCGGGAAACACGGGCTCAGCCGTTCCAAGAACATTGCTGTATGGTAATTGAATCGTCGGCCATATGATGCTGATGACGGCTTTTACCGACATCAGGAGGCCAGCCGCGACCAAAATCCTGGTCTGCCACTTACCAAAAGGACGACCCTCATGCCTGACTTTCGCCGTCAGAATCGTAAACAGAAGAAACGTTGCAGCGTCGCAAAGCGTGCTAACCATAAACAAGAGCAGAAATCCGCCGCTCACCGCAGAGATACCCTCGATGAGCAACAGGTTCGCAAGATGAACGAACAACACCACGCAACATAGCGCTTGAACCGCCAGGGCGATACAGAAGATTGTCAGAAAACTCGTCGTCAACCGCAGATGTATATCGCGATCTTTCATTTCTCCTCCTTTTTTCCTTATTTCCCTACGTTCATTGTACTTTTCAATCCAACCGCTCTCGCTCAAAACCGTTTACCAGCAAATCGATACCGTTCATTTTTAAGAATCTTTATTTAATGTTTTATATAAAGTAATTTAACTTTATAGAGTTTGGAGGACCCATGAGAAAGCAAGCCGTCCTTATCCTTATCTTATCGCTGTCCCTTTTCGCCCTCTTCTCGTCAGTACGAACCAATTCCGATCCAATCAATATCTCATTGCCCGAATTTCGATCGAAATTAAGCAAAGGCGAATCTTTTATCGTGCAAATTGAGCTGGAGGGCTGCCCGGCCTGTGAAGAGCTCCGTGCGGCAGAACGCTCGCTTTCGCCGAGTCTCAAGAACGACATCGAGATCCTCGTTGTCCCTAAGAGCCAAAAGGAGGTTGATAGGGAAACACTTAAGGCGCTTCTGCCGTCATTCGAGTTTTATCCTTCAATTTTTGCCATCTCTGAAGGAAAGATAGCGTCCGAGTTCGACCTTTCCACGCTTGATTCGTTTGAAATGCGTTTCACGGATTGGAGGTTGAATCTGAACAACACAGCAATGTCAAGCTAAATGTCAGGAGGATACACATGCTACGTAACGTTCCCGTAAGCCGTAAGTCATTCATCGCAAGCGCAGTTGCGCTTTGCTCAATTGCCATTTCACCAAAGCAATCTAAGGCGCAACCTCTTGAAGTAGAGTTCCCTTCTGCCGAAGAGTACATTGAAGCTGTCAATGAGTCCGGCACAGGATGGACGACATACGCACTAGATGAAAACGGAGATGTCCAAATTATCGATCGATTCCAGACCCTGTCTTTGGATGATTTAGCAGCTGCCACACGCGGCGCTAAAGAATGGATCGTCAAAATTGCCATTTTTATTGGAAAAGAACTCATCGGCTATGTAACGGGGGTTGTAATCGACGGACTTATTAAGAAGTTCATAAGCATAACCGGAGGTTATTGGACTGAGTATGCAGCAAAGCAACTCCTTGGACGCCCCGTACCCGCAGGCAACACGTACCGTCTACCTTGCAGCGTCTATCCCCCCAACTCCGGAGAATACATTCGTTGTATAAATAGTTAGGATACGGCTATGTTGCCAGTCATCATTGCCCCCGTAATTGGTGTATGGGGTATCCAGTATTTCCTCAACAAGAAGTGGCTCTGGGGCATTGGGTGCATAGCGATAACATTAATATGCTATTTCCTTAGCCTCATTGTCAAAGCATGCTGGCCGAGCGCCATCTCTTTTGGAATTGCTCTTCTCAGCTCGGTCCAGCTATATGGAAGCAAAAAGGGTTTGTCCTTCTTTAATGCCCTGATATCGGCTCCGCTACCTCTGCAAATCTACTGGGGAATTATGGCCGTCATCGTTCTCTTTATGCCCCAAATCCCCTTCAGCGACGTTCCCGGCTTCTCCTAACGCGTCGCCGATTCAACCCCATACAATCCAGCTCACAAAAAGAGTCGGTCGAGCAAATGCTCTAAAAATAGAGCTGGCCGGGCAAAGCCCGACCAGCTCACAAACTTTCCCTCAGCCCTTTTCATCCGCACGGAAGAAAAGCCAGCAAGGATACCGCAGGGCCCGCCCCGGAAGCCCTTTCTCCCGAACGATCCCGCAGCGCGAAGCGCGAGGACCAGTGAGGGAGAAAGGGCGTGGGGCGGGCCCGGACGAGTACGCTACTCTTTCTCCACAGCGCGCATGATCGCCTTGTAGATCTCCATCAGCGGGATGATCAGGAAGGCCAGGCCCAAAGCGGCAAGAACGCCCTTGAGCTCAAGCGTCACAGGGCCGAAGAACATCTCGGCAAGCGTCGGCTGCACGGTCACGATCACCGTCAGCACCAGTGCCAGCGCGGCGGAAGCCCACAGCCACTTGTTCTGCTTCTTCATGGTGAACAGCGACGCACGACGGCTGCGCATATTGAAGCAGTGGAAAATCTCGACCATGTTGAGCGTGATGAACGCCATCATCACGCCTTCCTCGTCGGCATTGCCGGCGATCATATCGGCGATGTGGATGTAGCCCATGTCAAAGTACACGCCCACAAAGAAGCTCGCCAGCACCAGCACGGTGATGATCAGGCCCTGGACCACGCAGTCCAGACCCATATGTCCGGCAAAGACGCCGTCCTTGGCGTTGCGCGGCTTGCGCTTCATGATGTCGCCCTCGGCATCCTCCATGCCCAGCGCGAGCGCGGGGAAACAGTCGGTGACCAGGTTCACCCACAGCAGCTGCACCGGCTGGAAGATGGTAAAGCCGATGAGCGTGGCGATAAACACCGAGAAGACCTCGGCAAGGTTGGCCGAAAGCAGGAACTGGATGACCTTGCGGATGTTGTCGTAGATGCGACGGCCCTCTTCGCAGGCACCGATGATGGTGGCGAAATTGTCGTCGGCAAGCACCATGTCGGCGACGTTCTTGGTGACATCGGTACCGGTGATGCCCATGCCAACGCCGATGTCGGCGCGCTTGATGGACGGGGCGTCGTTGACGCCGTCGCCCGTCATGGCCACGATCTGGTCGCGCGACTTCCAAGCCTCGACGATGCGGGTCTTGTGCTCGGGCTGGACGCGGGCGTACACGCCGTAGTCCTCGATGTGCGCGTCGAGCTCCTCGTCGCTCATGCGATCGAGGTCGGCACCGGTGATGGCATGGCTGCGATCGGTGACGATGCCCAGCTGCTTGGCGATGGCCACGGCGGTGTCGATGTGGTCGCCCGTAATCATGACGGTGCGGATACCGGCGTCGTGCGCCTCGCGGATGGCGTCGGCGACCTCGGGGCGGACCGGGTCAATCATGCCGGACAGGCCGCAGAAAACCAGGTCATGCTCGAGCGCGGCGGGGCTGCAGTCGGCCGGGACCTCGGTGTAGGTGCGGCTCGCCAGCGCCAGCACGCGCAGGGCCTCGTCGGCCATGGCCTTGTTGGCGGCCACGAGCTCGGCGCGACGCTCCTCGGTCAGGGGGACAACCTTGTCGCCCTCGTAGATATGGGTACACAGGCCGATCACCACGTCGGGCGCGCCCTTGGTGTACTGCTCGTACTCGCCGTCCAGGGTCTCGACGACCACGGACATCATCTTGCGGCCCGAGTCAAACGGGGCCTCGCCCACGCGCGGATGCTCGGCAGTCAGGCCAGTGAGCCCCGCCTTGCCGGCATCGTTGACGAGCGCACACTCGGTCGGCTCACCCACAGCCTCGCCCAGTTCCTCGTCCCACTGGGCGTCGGAGCACAGCGCCATGCCGGCCAGGAACTTCTCCTTAGGCGCAGCGAGCTCGTGCTTGACGACGGTCATCTTGTTCTGGGTGAGGGTACCGGTCTTGTCGGAGCAGATGGTCTGCGTGCAGCCGAGAGTCTCGACGGCGGAAAGCTTGCGGATGATTGCCTGGCGCTTGGCCATCTTGGTCACGCCAAGCGACAGCACGATGGTCACGACGGCGACCAGGCCCTCGGGGATGGCAGCGACGGCGAGCGAGACGGCGACCATAAAGGTATCGAGCAGGGCGGTCGGGTCGGTAAGAACGTTGCCCACGCCGTGGCGGATGATATCGACGCCAAAGATAACGACGCAGATGACGATAACCATGATGGTGAGGATGCGGCTGAGCTCGGCAAGCTTCACCTGCAGCGGCGTGAGCTCTTCCTTGGCCTCGGCCAGGGCGCCGGCGATCTTACCCATCTCGGTGTTCATGCCGGTGCCGACCACGACGGCGCGGCCGCGGCCGTATACCACGGTGGAACCCATGTAGCACATGTTCTTGCGGTCGCCGAGCGGCACGTCGTCGGTGCCGGCGGCGAGCTCAATCACGTTGGCATGCTTCTCGACGGGCACGGACTCGCCGGTAAGGGCGGCCTCCTCGATCTTCATCGTGGCGCTCTCGAGCACGCGGCAGTCGGCCGGGACGGAGTCGCCCGCCTCGAGCATGATCACATCGCCGGGCACGAGCTCGGCGCTCGGCAGGTGCACGAGCTTGCCGTCGCGCAGCACCTTGGACTGCGCCGCGCTCATCTCCTGCAGGGCCTCGAGAGCCTCCTCGCTTTTAGCCTCTTGGACCACGCCCAGCACCGAGTTGACGATAACGACGAACATGATGATGGCGACATCGGCAAAGTCGGGCTCGCCCTTGACCATACCCGTGAGCGCGCTGATAACGGCGGCAACGATCAACATGATGACCATGGGGTCGGCCATCTGCTCAAAGAAACGCTTCCACAGCGGCGTTTTCTCGGCTTCCTCGAGCTTGTTAGGGCCTGTCTTGGCGAGGCGCGACGACGCCTCGTCGTTGCTCAGGCCGAGGTTCTCATCGACGCCCTGGTCGCTGAGCACCTCCGCCGCGGCGGACAGGTATTCCTTTTGCATATAGAGTCCCCTCCTGGGATTCGGGCCACTCAGCAGATTGATGCCCGATCATAATTCCCAGGAGAAGGGCAAGGGCTCATCAAGGCTGCCGTGCTGAGCGGCAGTTGATAGTGGAGCTATGGTACCCCAAAGCGACGCGTCTAGCCAAAACAATCCATTTGGAAATAGGGTCCATTCGCAACGATGCAGACCGTATGATGTTCAACATTGATAAAACGTTTTTTCTTCGGTGCATCATCAAACTGAAATATCGCCCAGATAGCAGCGGTTAGAACGGTTGGTAAAGTTTTTGCATATACCGTTTTCTCGCAAAAAATGAACTTCTAATTCGGCATACGGTCGATTTTTTGGGGTATTCGGTCGGCATTTCGTTATAATCATCTCAGTTTTATTTCTTATGGTTTATCTATCAGCGCAAGACGATGTCAGATGGAGGTCTGAATGTACAAGCGCACCAAGATTGTATGCACCATGGGTCCCGCCTGCGATAGCGACGAGACCATCCGCGAGATGATCAAGGCGGGCATGAACGTCGCCCGTTTTAACTTCTCGCACGGATCCTACGACGAGCACCACGGTCGCATCGAGCGCGTCCGTCGTATTTCCAAGGAGCTCGGTCTGCCCGTCGGCATCCTGCTCGACACCAAGGGCCCCGAGGTCCGCACCGGCCTTCTGGTCGACGGCAAGAAGGTCGCCGTCAAGACCGGCGACAAGATTGTCGTCACCGCTCAGCCCACGTCCGAGGATTTCCACGGCACCTCTGAGCACATCTCCCTCGACTACCTGGCTCTGCCCTCCGAGGTCGAGAAGGGCTCCCTTATCCTAATCGACGACGGCCTGGTTGCCCTCGAGGTCGAGTCCGTCGACGGCCAGGACATGACCTGCGTCGTTAAGAACGACGGCCTGATCGGCGAGCGCAAGGGCGTCAACATGCCCAACGTCAACATCTCTCTGCCCGCCATCACCGAGCGCGATCGTCAGGACATCCTCTTTGGCCTGACCGAGAACATCGACTACATCGCCGCTTCCTTCATCCGTGACGGCGAGTCCGTCCGCGGCATCCGCAAGCTTTGCCGCGAGAACGGTGGCGAGCACGTGACGATCTTCCCGAAGATCGAGTGCGCCCTGGGCGTCGAGAACTTCGACGAGATTCTCGAGGCTTCCGACGGCATCATGGTCGCCCGTGGCGACCTGGGCATCGAGATCAAGCCCGAGCTCGTTCCGCACATCCAGAAGGAAATCATCGCTAAGTGCAACGCAGCCTACAAGCCCGTTATCACCGCTACGCAGATGCTCGACTCCATGCAGCAGAACCCGCGCCCGACGCGCGCCGAGGTTGCCGACGTTGCTAACGCCATTTACGACGGCACCGACGCCGTTATGCTCTCTGGCGAGTCCGCTGCCGGTAAGTACCCGGTCGAGGCCGTTAAGATGCAGGCCAGCATTGCTCTCGAGACCGAGAAGTACCTCCCGGCTCACGCTCCGCTCGAGGTTCCGGCTGACGCTCACGGCACCCGCGTCGTCAACAACGTTGTGGGTATGTCCGCTGTGAACATGGCCACCACCGTTGGCGCCAAGTGCATCACCGTGCCGACGACCACCGGTCGTACCGCTCGCCTGATTTCGCACTTCCGTCCCAACATGCCGATCTGCGCGTTCTCCCGCCACGAGTGGGCCGTCCAGCAGATGATTATGTACTGGGGCGTTATCCCGCACCAGGCCGAGATTACCCAGGGCACCGTCAACGGTACGATCGTCAAGGCGATCGAAACCGCTAAGGAGCTCGGCTACGTCGAGACCGGCGACCTGACCGTCGCCACCGCCGGCGATCCCCGCATGAGCGTCCAGCTCGAGGACAAGGTCTCCTCGACCAACGTCGCTTACGTCGCTCAGGTGCGCTAAATCGCACTTGCAGCAGATTTGCATTGCAAAGGGCCCGGAAGGCTTCGCCTTCCGGGCCCTTTTTCTGTGCCAATGCCGCCGCACGGCAAAACACGCACTCATTTCTTTACCAAAAGCGCGAAATCCACCCTTCGAGGCCCAAAAAATAAAGCCCCAAGCGCTAAAAGTGTTCGCCCGGTGGCAAACCCACACCTCACACAGGGCTGATAAATCGTTTTAGCAAGAACCAAATCGACCTGGTTTTCGGAAGTATGCGGCAAATTCTGGAACCTCCGAGCACACCCTGTTTTTTCGCAACAAAATGCCTGATAAACTAGCCTCAAAAGCCAGGTCCGCTCATAGGGTTCAGATTTTGCCGCATACTTCCGGATTGACGCTGGCATCACTCGCTTCAAAGAGATGATTTCGGCCAGGAGGGCATTATGGACCTGACGCTTTGTGGGCAATCCGCCTTTAACTACTACCGCATCCCGCCGCAGGTATTAGGCCTTTACCCCGCCATTAGCCTTGGCAATATGGATCGCAGATGTTGTGGCCTCGGAAGTCATGCAGTTGTAAAAGACCTGCTTCACGCACCACTTCACAGGCTTGTATTCACTCGGGCACAATCCGGGTCGCGAAGCCTGTTTAAATCGCACCTCCTGACCCAAGAACCACCTCCGGGGTCTTTTAGGCAGACTGAACATGGGTTTGATGTCACGTCACCGGAGTTCACGCTGCTCAGCCTTGCCACGCAGGTCTCACGCAACCAGTTACTCATGGCGTGCTACGAGATGTGCGGCTCCTTTGCAGTGTTTAAGCCCTGCGAGCGAACGCAACAACAACTCGATGAAGCTATTTCGCTTAAGTTCATTCCACCCAACTGCGGCTGGGAGCGAGTTAACGACACCAAGGGCAATGACACCAACTTGTGGAAGCGCACGCCGCTTCTTACCGCAACGGATATCGCCGCGTTCGCCAAGCAAGCCGCAGGCCTGCGCGGCGTCAAACAACTGCGCTGGGCGGCCGAGCACATGACGGGGCAGGCCGCCTCGCCCTTCGAAGTACAGACCTCCATGCTTATCTCGCTCCCCCGCGACGAGGGCGGCCAGGGCATCGAGATCGCCAACAACGCGCACATCCCGCTCAGTGAAGCCGCACGTTCGCTGTATGACAAAACCTGCTGCTACGCCGATATCCTCATCGAAAGCGCCACCGACAGCATGGGCGTCATTCTGGAATGCCAAGGCCGCTCTGCCCACGACAGCGAAGCCGCGAGCCTCTCCGATGCCGAGCGCGCCACCGCACTCACAAGCATGGGCTACGACGTCATCCAAATTACCTATGACCAGATCAAGGAGAAGAAGAGCTTCGACCACATAGCCGAGCTCATCCATAAAAAGGCCGGGCTTCCCCACATCCCAAAGACCAAACAGGAGCGCATTGCCGAAGATACCTTACGGCAAGAGCTACTTGTCGATTGGGTTGAGCTATTCACTGCCGGGCCGGCCGGCTAGCAGCTAGCGATCAGGGGGACTGCGGGGACGTCAGAAGCGGCAACGCGAGCCGCAAAGCCCGCCTCGGTCAGCTCGATGACCTCGGTAAACGTTGCGTCGAAGAATTTCTCGGTCAGCAGGCGGTATGGCGGATGGTCGGGCTCGCCGGGGTTTTCGCGCACGATCTCGTGCATAACGCCGATGGTCTTGAGCACATACTCCTTATGGATGGGATACTGCCCAAAACGCGTCGCCGCAGTATACAGGCGATCGGTCGCGCGCGGAATCGAAACAATGCCGAGCGTCTTGCCGAACCAGTCAAAGTCGCCTTGCTTTTTAATGCGGAACTCCTCGCACGGCTTGCCGCCGTGCGCCTCCAGGTACTGATTCACGCGCGTATTCCATACGGTATCGGCCACCAGATGCGACCAGACACCCAGTGTCAAATCGAGCAACGACTGCGCCACATCTTCGGACGCAAGCGAGAACTCACGAGCGCCGGGACCGACAACCGGCTCAGCATCCCTGTAGCGCTGGGGATAGTGCACGCGATTCAGTCGCTCGCGCTCCTCGATAATCGAGGTCGCCGCGGCTGGCGCACCGGTGGGCGAACTTTTAAACAACGGTGCCACATAGGTATCCCAGAACTCGTGCTCACGCGGCTTAGGGATAGGCTCGGGCTTGGCAAAGTGCGTAATGCGGTACGGGATGGGATCGGCGATGCCAGGGACCATATAGCCCACGAAAATATCCGGAACCACGCAGCCAAACAAAAAGGCATTGCGGTCGCGCACGCTATTGGCAAGTGCACCGGTGCGCTCCAGCAAACGCTCCGTCTGAGCGATATGAATGTTCCAACTTGGCATAGCCACCCCCATAAAAAACCTGGATAACTATACCATCACGGCAAAGCCGCGCGGGCGGCTACGCACGCTCTACGCAGCAACTAGTCCGTAGTACCGCTTTCGGTTCCATACGACGGCGAAGGCGTCTCGACCACATGGTGATATCGATCGATATAGATTGCACGGGCACCCAGGCGTCGCACCAAATCCTGGTGATGCGTGCTCATCAAGACCGTCTTACCCGCCGCGACGTAGGCCAGCAAGAAGTTGACCACGATGTCGCATGAATCCTCGTCGAGCCCATTGGTGGGCTCATCGAGCACTAGGATATCGGGGTTCATCGATACAACTGCCGCCAGCGCCACACGCTTCTTTTGCCCGCCCGAGAGCTGATAGGGAGAGGCGTCGGCAAGGTCGGCAACCTGGAACAGCCCCATGGCATCGCGCACGCGGCGCTCGAGCTCGTCTGCCGGCAGCCCCATCTGCGCGGGACCAAAAGCAACTTCCTCGCCCACCGTGGCGCAGAACAGCTGGGCATCGGCGTTTTGGAATACGAAGCCCACGCGCTGGTGGAACTTCTGAGCAGCAGCAGAATCCTTCAGATACGCCGCATCGACCACGTGCCCGTCAAACAGGTATGCCCCTGCGTCCGCGAGTTCAAGGCCGTTAATAAGACGCATAATCGTCGTCTTGCCGCAGCCGTTGGGACCGAGCAGGGCAACGAGTTCACCACGATCGACCTGCAGCGACACGCCATCGACAACCGTATGCCCCGCATAGGAGAACACCACGTCGCGCAGCTCGATGAGCGGAACGACCTCGGCGCCGCCCACACCGTTCGTGCCCGCCGCACTATTCATATCGATCGTCAAAACGTCGCCCTTCCCCATTTACATCCCCAGTCGGAACCAGCAGCGCCTACAGCACGGCGCACAACACTGTCAGCAGCGCCACGCCGGCCGCATAGGCCGCATCGCGCCAGCCAAACCTGGCGCGCGCGGGAGCCGGATACGCACCGGCAAAGCCGCGGCAGAGCATGGCCTCGTCCATCGCGCGGCTGCATTCCATCGCCTTGATAAACGTCATGCCCATGATACCCGCGATCGAATCGGTACGCGAAAATCCCTCAGGCGCACGGCCAACGCTGCGCAGCATGACCGATTCGCACAGATCGTGCGCCGTGCGTCCCAGCACCTCGATATGCTTGAGTGCCATATCAAAGGTAAAGATGACCTCGTCGGGCAGGTGCAGCATTTTGAGCGCCGCCGACATGCGGCTCCAGGTAAGCGTCCACGAAACGCCCAGCACCAGCGACACATTAATGAAGGTCTTGAGCGCGATCTTGAGCATGGCGCCCGTGGCAGACGCGCCCAGCAGCAGGGCAGGCAATGCCAGAACCACCGCAAGCCCCGTGGCGCCGAGCGCCGGTACAATGGTCGCACGCAGCCCGCGTGCGGGGCGCACCGCGACCAGCACTAGCGCGATAGCCGCCATCAACATGAGGTACAGCGGGCTCTGTGTCAGACACACGCACAGGACGCAGACGAACATCCCCACCAGGCGCACCGGAGCCGAAACGCAAGAAAGGGCGCGGTCGACCATCGACCCGCCCTCGTGCGCGCCCCCACCCAGGCGAACCCGCTCAAGCAGGCTCGCCAGGTGCAGGACATTCTTTTGCATCACGCGATGCCGAGCCCCCACGGGCTCGTAACGCTGCTCGACCGCAAGCCAGCTAGGCAGCTCGGCTATTGCCATGAGCACCGCTTTCCTTAACCGTCAGCGAGATCAGACGGAATGCGATGGTAAGCACCGCCACGCCAATCACGCCGGACAGGATATACATGGCAGCCTGACCGGCAAAGCCAAGACCCTGCTCCTCGGAATAGGCCTGCAGGTAATCACCCGTAGGCAGAGCGTCGGCAAAGGTCGGGGTATCAAGGCCGACCGAAGCCTGCAGGCTGTCGTCACCAGCCTCCTGAACGGCGGTCGCGGCGCCCTCGGCGTCCCACTCGCCCCATGCGTCACCTGTGGCAAGCAAGCCGAGCGGCGTAGCCACGACAAGCACGGCAACCAAGATGAGCGTGGGGACCAGCGAGGTCTTCTTGGCAGCAGCGCCCTCGGCAGTAAGCTGGCCATCGACGGCCTCGGGCCCGACGATAACGCTCGGCGCCGTCTTCTTAATGAAACCGTAGATGGCGGCCGTCGCCACGCCCTCGATCACGCCGGCAACCAGCATATGCGGGATCAACATGGCCGGAATAGCCACGGACAGCGGGAAGGGGCAGTACAGCGGCGCGCCCGAAGCGTTGGTAAAGAGCATCGGCTGAATACCAAACTCGATTGCCGCGCACAGGGCCGCCAGGCACAGGCCGACCCAACCGCTCACGACGGCAGAAACCGAGGTGCCCCAGCTCTTGTCGTGCAGGCGGCTGTTGAGCGCACGGAACACGATAGCAGCGACAAACGGCAGCACAAAGGCCATGTTAAAGCAGTTAGCGCCAAAGGACAGAACGCCGCCGTCGCCAAACAGCAGCGCCTGCAGCGCCAGCGCAACCGAGACAGCGATAGCCGCGGCCTCGGGGCCTAGCAGCAGTGCAATGAGCGCGCCGCCGACGGCGTGACCTGTGGTACCGCCGGGCAGCGGCACATTGAACATCATAAGCAGGAAGGAGAACGCGGCGCAGATGCCCAGGAAAGCCATGTGCTCGCGATCGAGCGTGGCGCGCACTTTCTTGATGCAGTGGATCCAAACGGGCACCATCGCCACTGCCATGACGGCATCGGTCTGCGGGGACAGATAATTATCTGGAATGTGCATGTACGCCTCCCGGTTATCGGCGCACGGAATTGCAACGCCGCTTGAATCACCTTTCCAGTGTTACGTAATGTCAGATTCGTAACACTCCGCGGGCTATCATAGCAAAACGGCGCACTGCCGACAAAGCAGCACGCCGTTATGTAATGCGCGTGTCATATATGCAGGCTCAACGGTGCCTTATACCGGGCATAGCAGTCACGTAGGACTCGGCAGCAGCCACCGCTGACCCATACCCCAGCGCAGGACCTAGCCGCGGACCTCGCCGTTTACGCCCTTGCACACCTTGGTGACGATCTTCTGGTGCGCCTTTTCGACCTCTTCGCTGGTGAGCGTGTGGTCGTCGGAGCGATACGTAAGCGCAAAGGCCATGGATTTCTTGCCCTTGCCGATGCGGACCGGATCGCGGTAGACATCGAACAGGCGCACGCCCTCGAGCAGCTTGCCGCCGGCACTCGTAATACGACGCTCAAGATCCTCGCAGGTCACAGTGTTGTCGACCACGATAGCAAGGTCGTGCTCAACGGCCGGGTACTGCGAGAACTCACGGTAGTTCTCCTGGTTGCGGGCGCCCTTGATCAGCTTGTCCAGGTCGAGCTCAAAGGCAACGACGACCTCGTCAATGCCCATAGCCTCGCGCGCCTCGGGGTGGATCTCGCCAACCCAGCCCAGCACGGTACCGCCCGAGAGCACCTCGGCAGCACGACCCGGCTGCAGGAAGGCATAGCTCTCGCCCTCGACGGGACGGAAGCGAACCTTCTCGATGCGCAGCTGGGCAAGCAGCTCCTCAACGATGCCCTTGCCAAAGAAGAAACGCAGCTTGCGGTACTTCATGCTCCAAGACTGCTCGCTCCACTGGCCCGAGAGCACACCCGCCACGGACTTGGTCTCCTTGGGCAGGCTGGCGTTCTCGCGGCCATGGAACAGGCTGCCGACCTCGTACAGGTGCACGTTGGGCGTGCCGTGGGCCTCGTTGTAGGCCACAGACTGCAGCAGACCCGGCAGCAGCGAGCGGCGCATCTCGGTCTGCTCGGCCACCAGCGGGTTCATGAGAACCACGGGGCAGCCGCGGCCCTCGGTGGACATACCAATCTTCTCCAGGTCGCCCGGGGCGGCAAAGCCAAAGGTCGTGGTCTCGTTGAGGCCGCAGGCGCGCAGGATCTCGCCGACCTTACGGGTGAGCTTCTGCTCGCGGGTCAGGCCGCCGATGTGGTTCTTGGCAGCCGGGATGGTCGCCGTAACGCGGCCCATGCCCCATAGGCGCAGAACCTCCTCGATCAGGTCGATCTCACGCGGCAGGTCGGGACGGAAGCTCGGCGGGGTAACCATAAAGTCCTCGCCGTCGCGCTCGACGGTGCAGCCCAGACGGGTGAGCGAGCGCTCGATAAAGTCGGGCTCGATGTCGGCGCCGCAGATGGCGTGCACGCGGGCCAAGCGCAGCTTGATGCTATCGATGGTCTTGGGCGCGGGGAAAACGTCGACGTAGCCGGGAGCGACCTCGCCGCCGGCGATCTCCTCGATGAGCGCGCACGTGACGTTGGCGACATCCACGCAGCCGGTCTCGTCGACCTGGCGCTCAAAGCGAATGGAGGCGTCGGAGATCAGCGAAAGGTCGCGGCTGGTGTGCGAGGTGCGGCCGGCGTTGAAGCAGGCGCTCTCGACCATCACGTCGACGGTGTCGTCCTCAATCTCGGAATCCATGCCACCCATGACACCGGCCAGCGCCACGGGACGCTCGCCGTCGGTGATGAGGCCCATACCGGCGTCGAGCACGCGCTCCTCGCCGTCGAGCGTCGTGAACTTCTCGTCCTGCTGGGCGGCGCGAACCACCACACGACGGTGGCCATCGCGCTCGGCAAAGGTGTCCAGGTCAAAGGCGTGCAGCGGCTGACCGGTGAGCATCATCACATAGTTGGTGATGTCGACGATGTTGTTGTGCGGGCGCACACCCAAGGCGTTAAGGCGCTTGACCATCCAGTCGGGCGACGAGCCGACCTTGACGTTGCGCACGATGCGGGCAACGTAGCGGTCGCACAGGCCCTCGTCGGCAATCTCGACGGAAAGCTCGTCGTCGGTCGCGCGGCCGGTCTCCGCCTTGATAGCGGGCAGCTCAACGTGGAAATCGCGGTCGAAGATGGCACCGGTCTCGCGGGCCATGCCGATCATGGACAGGCAGTCGGGGCGGTTGGGCGTGATCTCGCAGTCGAGCACGGTGTCGCTCGAGCCCACGTACTCGGCAAACGGCATGCCGCAGGGCGTATCCTCGGGCAGGATCATGATGCCGGAGTGGTCGCCGCCCAGGCCGAGCTCGCGCGCAGAGCAGTTCATGCCCATGGACACGACGCCGCGAAGCTTGCTCTTCTTGATCTTGACGTCGCCGGGAAGCACAGCGCCGATCATTGCCGTGACGATGTGGTCGCCAGCCTCAAAGTTCTGCGCGCCGCAAACGATCTGCAGCGGGGCGGGGTTGCCGTCGGCGTCGAGATTCTTGTCGCCCACGTCAACCGAGCACACATACATGTGGTCGCTATCGGGGTGCGGGGTCTTGGTGAGCACCCTGGCAGTCACCACGTGGTCGAAGGACTCGCCCACGGTGTCGATTGCCTCGACCTCGGTGCCGGTACGGATATATTCGTCCGAAAGGGTCTTGGGATCCTCCGGAATATCGATCATGGTCTTGAGCCAGTCGTAAGAAACACGCATCTAGCTCTCCTTTCATACTGAAAGCCTGCGAAGAGATGCAGGTGGAAACTTCAACTTTGTGAACATTCCTTACAAAGCGAGGGTTGTCCAAGTGCGGCAGATCGGCCCGAAAGGGGAGCGCCGCGTACTTTGGTACGCAAGCGACGAATGAGCGCCGAGGTGCCGTGCTTGGGCAAGCCGCAGCCTAGAACTGATTCAGGAAACGCATGTCACCAGTCATCAACGTGCGCAGGTCGGGCAGGTCGTAGCGCAGTGCCGCGACGCGCTCGGCACCAATGCCAAAGGCGAAGCCGGTGTACTTCTCGGGGTCGATGCCGCAGTTGATCAGGACGTTGGGGTCGACCATGCCGCAGCCCAGGATCTCAATCCAGCCGCTGTGCTTGCAGAAGTTGCAGCCCTTGCCGCCGCACACGTGGCAGCTCACATCCACCTCGCAGCTCGGCTCGGTGAAGGGGAAGAAGTGCGGGCGGTAGCGCGTCTTGCGATCCTCGCCAAACATGCACTTAACAAAGTAGTCGAGCGTGCCCTTAAGATCGCCAAAGGTGATACCCTCGTCGACGACCAGGCCCTCAATCTGGTTGAACTGCGGCAGGTGGCAGGCGTCGGCCGTGTCGGGACGGTAGACGGTGCCCGGGCAGATCATGTAGATGGGCGGCTTCTGCGACTCCATGGTGTGAATCTGCACGCCCGAGGTCTGGGTGCGCAGCAGCACGTCGGACTCGCCGTGGGCGTGAGCCTCGGGGTGCGCGACGCTGCCGGGGTTGTTGTCGACCACGTAGAAGGTATCGCGGGCCGAACGGCTCGGGTGATCCATGGGGGCGTTGAGCGCGGTGAAGTTGTAGTAGGAGGTATCGACCATGGGGCCGGACTCGACGGTGTAGCCGATGCCGCAGAAGATATCCTCGGCCTCCTCGATGATCTGCTTGATCAGGTGCTGGTGACCGATCTGCGGACGGATGCCCGGCAGCGTGATGTCGACGGCCTCGTGCTCGAGTGCGTGCTTGAGGGCGGCGGCCTTCATCTCGGTGGTGCGCTCGTCGAGCATGCCCTCGATCAGCTGGCGCATCTCGTTGGCGCGTTTGCCCATCATGGGACGATCCTCGGGGGCGAGCTTGCCCATCATGCGCATCAGGCCGGTGATACGGCCCTTGCGACCGAGCAGCTCAACGCGCGCAGCCTCGAGCTTGGCAGCGTCGTCGGCGCCTGCGACGAGCTCCTTGGCCTCTTCCTCGAGTTTGACCAGATCATCAATCAGACTCATGTCTTCCCTTTCGTCTCTCGCGCTTTCCGCCTGCCGGGACGACTGTCGCCGTCTGGCACTGCGAAAACGCGGCCCGGTTCGGTAACAAAAAACCGCCCTCGGGCATGTGCATTGCCCAAGGACGGTTGAATTCCGCGGTACCACCTTGTTTGACCCGGCGGATGTCTGGCCCGCCGTGCCCACTCTGCGCCTCTTGTCGCGAGGCTCACGGCTTCCCTACTGGGGCTTTGCTGCCACTGGCCGCGCGCCCGTTGAGGTCGCTGCTCGGGAGTGAACGCTTGGCCCTTGCCACCGCAGGAAGGCTTGCAGCCCATGACCTTCCCTCTCTCGCCGGCGACGCGGCGGGCAAAACCCTCTCCGTCAACGCATTGGGCTATAGGATAACACATTTCGCGAGCGCATCGCCGCGTTCCGTTTTGTTCGCGCTGGGTACAAGGCAAGTAGCTGTGCAAACTGGCCGTGCACCCGCCTGCGGCGCTCGGCCTGCGAGATTAAGGATATGGTATGGGAAAGAAGTACGATAAGAAGGCCAAGCCCGCAGCGGGCAAGACGCCCAAAGGCATGAAGGTCGATAAGGCCGTCAAAAAATTCCGCAAGCTCGAGGGCAAGCTGTGGACCCGCGAGTACCTGCTCAAGATTGCCGAGTTCGATGGAGCGACGATTGCTCCTGCCAACGGCGCTGCCGCCCGTGCCGACGCCATGGGCACGCTTGCCGGCGAGCATCACAAGCTGCTGACCAGCGAAAAGTCCGTCGAACTTGTGCGCTCGCTGGCACGCGAGACCGTCGCCGGCGGCAAGATCGACGACCCGCAGCTGCTCGACGAGATCCGCGTGCTCGGCCGCGACCAGCGCGAAGCGAGCGTCATTCCCACCGAGGAAGCCGAGGCCTGGACCAGGCTCACCTGCGAGGCCGACGCCGTGTGGCACAAGGCCAAGACGGCCAATGACTGGGCGAGCTTTGAGCCCTATGTGGATAGAATCGTCGGCCAGCTTAAGCATCAGGCCGAGCTCATGGACCCAAAGCGCGACCCGTACGACGTTTGGCTCGACCAGTACGAACGCGGCCTTTCCGCCAAGAGCTTCGATGCGTTTTGCGACGAGGTTAAGGCGACGGTCGTGCCGCTCGTACACGCCATCGGCGAGCGCGGCCAGCAGCCCGCTGCAGACTTTTTGCACGCCCGCGTGCCCGAGGCCGCCCAGCGTGCCATGAGCTTCGACCTGATGAAGCTCGTCGGCCTGGACCTGGACGACACCACGCTCGCCTTTACCGAGCACCCATTTAGCGAGGGCTTCTCGGTGGGCGACGCGCGTATCGCCACGCACATCTACGAGGACGACTGCATCTCTAATGTCTACAGCATCATCCACGAGGCGGGACACGCCATGTACGAGTTGGGCGTCAATCCTGCCTATGCGCGCACCTGCCTGGAGGGCGGCACCTCCATGGGCATCCACGAGAGCCAGAGCCGCTTTTTCGAGAACACCGTAGGTCGCAGCCGCGCCTTTATGGGCCCGCTGCTCGAGGTGCTGCGCCGTCACGCGCCCGAGGTCTATGGAAGCGTGGACGAGGACACGCTCTACCGCGCCGTGAACATCGCGCAGCCGTCGCTGATCCGTACCGAAGCCGACGAGCTCACCTACCCGCTGCATATTATGGTGCGCTACCAGATCGAGCGCATGCTGTTTGCCGGCGAGGCCACGGCCAAGGATATCCCCGCGCTTTGGAGTCGCTTTATGGACGAGTACCTGGGCATTCCGGTTCCCGACGACACACGTGGCTGCCTGCAGGATACGCACTGGAGCGGCGGCTCGTTTGGCTACTTCCCCACCTATGCGCTGGGAAGCGCCTACGACGCCATGTTCGTGCCGGCCATGTGCCGCGACGGCGTCGACCTCACCGGTGCCTGCACAAGCGGCGATTTGGCGCCCGTCCGGGCCTGGCTCGGCGAGCACATTTGGCAGTGGGGCCGCGCCAAGGACGCGCCGGAGCTCATCAAGGGCGCCTGCGGCATGGCATTCGACGCCCGCTACTACTGCAGCTACCTGCAGGACAAGTTCACCACGCTCTACGAGTTGTAAAGCTTAGGCAACACGCCAACGCAAAGGGGCGCCGCAGGATCTATCCGCGGCGCCCCTTTTCCACCTAAGCCAGAGACCCGGCACTTGGGGACGCTCCTTTTATGCCGGCACAATAGGAACGTCCCCAAGTGCCGGAAAATGAAATTGAACGTCAGATTGCCGCTTGGGGCCGTTTGCAGCGTCGAGCGGTTACGCGGTTTGGTAAAACCGCGTAACTATAAAGCTTCCAGTGCGGCGGCGATGCGCTTCATGGCGGCGTCGGCGGCTGACTGGTCAGGAGCTTCGGCCAGTACGCGGATCACCGACTCGGTTCCGCTCTTGCGCACGAGCACGCGGCCCTCGCCCGCCAGCGCGGCCTCGGCCTCGGCGATGGCGGCCTGCACGCCCATATTCTCGAGCGCGGCGTCCTTGTCGGCCACGCGCACGGCAACCTGCGCCTGCGGCAGCAGCTTGCACGGAGCCGTGAGCTGCGAGAGCGTCTCGCGCTCGGCACGAATCACTTCCATCACGCGCAGCGAGGTCATAATGCCGTCGCCTGTGCGCTCGATATCGCCAAAGATCGTATGCCCCGTCTGCTCGCCGCCCAGGCTGTAGCCGCCCTCGCGCATCTTGGCATACACGTGACGGTCGCCTACACCGCTGGTCACGGCGCTCAGGCCGGCAAGCTCCAGCGACTTGATCAGGCCAAAGTTGCTGGCAATCGTCGGCACCACGGTACCGCCCGAAAGGCGACCGTGCTTGTTCAGGTACACGCCGCACACGTACAGGATCTGGTCGCCGTCGACCACGCGGCCGCGCTCGTCCACGGCCAGGCAGCGGTCGGCATCGCCGTCGTAGGCAAAGCCCACGTCCAGCCCCTGCTCCACCACGTGGCGCTGCAGGCGCTCCATATGCGTGGAGCCACAGTCGACGTTGATGTTAAAGCCATCGGGTGCGGCATTGATCACACGCACATCGGCGCCCAGCGCATCGAACACCGGCTTGGCCACCGAGGATGCCGAGCCGTTGGCACAGTCGAGACCGATCTTGACGCCCTGCAGCGAAAAGTTCGCGCTTGCAATGAGCGAGGCAATGTAGCGGTTTCGACCCTGCATGTAGTCGACCGTGGCACCGATGTGGTTGCCCGTGGCCAGCGGCACCTCGCTCTTGCCATCGATGTAATCCTCGATGAGCTCCAGCACGTCCTCGTCCATCTTAAAGCCGTCGCTGTTGACGAGCTTAATGCCGTTATCGCAAAACGGGTTGTGGCTCGCACTGATCATGATGCCGCAATCGAAGCAGCCCTCCACGGTCTGGTGCGCCACGCCCGGAGTGGGGATCACGTGCAGCATATATGCGTCCGCACCGCTCGCGACTAGGCCACTCACCAGCGCCGCCTCAAACATATAGCTCGAACGACGCGTGTCCTTGCCCACGATCACGCGTGCCTTGCGCTCGCGGTTGGCGCCGTAATACCAGCCCACAAAGCGGCCGATCTTATAAGCGTGCTCTACCGTCAGCCCAACGTTGGCCTTGCCGCGAAAGCCGTCGGTGCCAAAGTACTTCATATCTTACTTATCCTGTTCGAACGTTTGAGCGGTTGGCGTGGTACGAACCTTAAGCTCTTTGTGCCCAGAGTCCTTCGAAGTCGTGACCGTGTACTCGACCTTTATGTCTTGTCCAAGAAGCATGTGGACACCGCCCCATGCAACCTTCAAGCCATCGTGCGTCGCTTCGTTCATCTCGATAGAACCGGAGCCCGAAGTCTTAATATCTGAAATGCTGCCTCCCGCAGGAGCATAGAGATAAAGCCTCAGCACCTCATCATCAATATCCTGGCTAATGCCGTTATGGCCCTGGAAATAGCCAGGCATCTCGGCCTTCTCCTGAGGGGTCATCGTGTTCTTGAGCGAGGTGGTCACTCGATACGTCGTCGAGCCATCGGCATTTTCAACCGAAGAATCGACGGTGACTCGCTTATCGAGGAACCAATCCATCTTTGAATAGCTGTAGTTGTTCACATAGACGCCCAAGATCGGAGCCTCCGACGTATCGGTTTGGAGAGCGCCCGATATTCCAAGAGCCTTCGCGGCCTTTTCCTCGTCATCGTTTCTCGAATACATGAGGATGCGACCCTCGGAAGCACCCTTTTCGATGGCGGCAGCAATCTTAGTAATATCGCTGGAGCCCAGTTCGTCCACGATCTTGTTAAAAGCTGATCCGGCAACCGCCGCAAAAATGGCGTCCTGTTCCTCTACCGGGTAATTCCAATAAATATCGTGCAGCAGTACCTTTGCGGCGTTACTTCCATCAACGACGGTGCCGTCAGGAAGCTGTGTGCCGCCTACAACGCCGAGCATATACTGCAAAAATACCGGATCGACTGCAAATACGCCGTCGATGTCATCTCCGACAATGGCCTTCTGCATATCGCTGGCAAGCTGAGCCGCACGCGGATAATCGGGCGTCATCGTAACGTCGCCCATCGTGTATCCGAGCGTGTTGAATCCGGTCAGGCCCCATCCGGTCGTGAATAAGTTTGCCTCTTCATCGGTGATGGGAAGCGGGCTCAAAGGCTCTTTCATCATGTCGACTTTGACAAAATCGCCCAGTTCGAGCTTACCGTCAGTCACCGACATCACGCCGCGAGAACCGGGGAAACCGCCGCAGGCGCGGATCTCGACATTGCTCATCGCGAGCACAAGATAATGACGCGTCTGGCCGTTGGCGCCGAGCATCTGGGGAAGGACGGGGGCGACCTTCTCCGCCGCGTCAACCGCGCCGTTGAGGGTGGCAAAGCCGTCCTTGGCCTTATCGACCAGCTCGGTCACCTGGGAAATATGAGTATCGCCAATGCCCTGGATCTTCTCGTTGGCGCTCTTGAACACCTTCGAGCTGCTGGAAAGCGAATCGGCGACCGCCTGCAGCGCGGACACGTTAATCATGCCGTCCTGGAACAGCTTGCCGGGCGTGGCCTGCGAAAGGTTGTCGGCCATGGGAACCAACGCGTTGCTCGAGACATCGGACAGGGCGTCAATCATGGTGCGGGCCGCATTGATATCGCTGCCATACACCGGGATAAACGAAGCCGCCGTCCACAGCGGGCTCGAAGTCTCCGCCTTCATGCTGTCGCAGAGTTCATCGATCTTCTTCGCGTCGTCAGGCAGCGTCGAAAAATCGCCCGACGTGACCTTGTCCTTAAGGCCACCGACGATCTCGACAGCCTCCTTCGCTTCGCTCTTTACGGTCTTTGCCGAGTTAAGCAGCATAAAGCCGCTTGCGCCAAGCGCAACGAGAAGCACCGCGACTACAGCGGCAATAATGGCGCCGGTGTGACGCCTTTTGCGCTCACCCTTGCGATGGCGATGACGGACCAGACCGTCAGAGGTCGAACTCGACGAAGCGTCGCTACCGTAGTTCAAGCCAAAATCGTAATAATCTTCCTTGGAACCCGAGCCCGCAAACTCGGCACCGCTATCATCCAGGCGGGCGAACGTGCCAGTCTCGGAGGCGCCGGTGTAAATCGTGCCGAGGTTACCCGTAAGCCCCGCGCCACCGGCAGAGGGAGTATTGTTGGCGGCCTTGCCGGCATTAACGTTGCCGGCGGCATTCGCGGCGTTGGCAGCACCTGCGTTGTTCGCAGGCACCGAAGGAGCCCCGCTCGGCTGCGACGCGGAGGTTGCACCGCCCGCAAAGACATTCCCTCTTGCACGGCCGGTCTTTTTTGCCTTTTGAGACTGCTCGTACAGAGCGGTAAACATCGCCGTCTCGCCCGGGGACACGCGCTTACCGGAACCGCCCTGTCCGGCGCCGCCCGGCGTGCCGGCTTTACCAGCCCCGTTCGGACGCGGCGGAACTGCAGGACGGCCGCTATCGCTGCACTTAAAGTGATTACCAGCCATAAAGAAATCCTCGCAATTGAGTCGCAATGAAAAAGTCCATAACGTTACTAGTTTATGGCATTTTGAGCATCGACAGCTAAACTCCAGACGCGGACATCAATTGGCGAAAATGCGGCACAACACCTTTTCTGTCTTGGCGGCGGCGTCAACTACACCGTAAGGAACATCATCACGATGATCATGGCAAAGCCGATAAGGTCGGTCGGCAAAAACACCGTGCCCAGCATAACGGCGCTGGTGATGGTCGCCGAAACCGGCTCCACAGTTCCGATGAGGCTCGCACGCACCGAGCCGATATCCTTAACGCCCTGCATATAGAGCATGTAAGCAAAAAACGAGCCGATAACCACGAACACCGCGAGCGCCTCGATACCGGCGGCATCGAGCGCCGGCATATGCGCCCAGGGCTGCACGAAGACACATGAGACCACGCCCGCCGTGAGCATTGCCGAGCCCGTAACGATGGGGCTACCGTATTCGGGCAGGATCTTGGCGGGAATCACCGCCATACACGCGGCGCTGACCGCGCACATAAGACCTGCTGCCAGTCCAAGCGGCGAGATATTCAGGCTGGTAGGGTCGCCGCCGGTGGCAATTAAAAAGGTTCCACCCAGAGCCAGGCCAATGCCGATGACTTCGCGAGTACGCGGCATGCGGCGATCGACCACGCAGGTATATCCCATGATGATGACCAGCTGCAGGCACTGAAGGACCGTCGCGGTTCCGGCGTTGGTCAGGCGCACGGCCGAAAGATAGCAAAACTGGTTGAACAGCAGGCCAAAGGCGGTAAAGAGCAGCAGCTGCTTGCGGTCGGCCGGTGTCGTCCAAAGCTTGACCAGGCGCGCACGGTCGCGCGCGACGACCACGACCATAAAGAGCAGGCCGGCAAGAATCTGGCGCACGCTCATGAGCCACAGCGTATCGACATGGTAGGTATCGAACAGAAAGCTCGCGCTGGTGCCCGAGAAGCCCCAAAACGAGCCACCCACGAGCGTAGCCAACACGCCCAACGCCATCCTGCGCGACGACGCATCGTTGAGGCGGTCACGCCATGCACGGCGGGTGCTGCGGCTGAGCTCGTCAGTTCCCTCGGGCACGACAAAATCGGACGCCGCCGTCATCGGCACCGAAGCCCCTGTGCCTTCGACCTGCTCGACACACTCTTTGCTCATTCCACTCCCCCGAAACAGCCTGGGAACAATTCGGCTTACCTTACCACGGCGAAGGCACCAGCTGGAGGCTTGTCCGCCTATCGGTAGGACAATTCCGCAGGCGTCTTTCCATAGCTCGATACCGCAATGGCCTTGCATTAGTCGACAGCCAAATCGCGGCAGCAGACTCTTTTGAAATGGATATGACAAAGCCCCCGAATTCCACAATGTAAGCGATTTTTAAAAATGTTCTTGCCACCGAGTTCAGGCTCCGTTATATTATCCCTTGCGCACTTGCGCACCCTTGATCGGGCGTTTAGCTCAGGGGGAGAGCGCTTCCCTGACACGGAAGAGGTCAGAAGTTCAAATCTTCTAACGCCCACCAAATGTTCGCAGCTCAGAGGCTATGTCTCTGAGCTGTTTTGTTTTATGCCGCCAAATCCGCTGGCAGCTCCAACCGTTATCGCAACGTAACATCAATTCACCTGACGAATGGCGGCCAAACAAATTCAATACCCCAACATCAACAATAGCCAGGCACAAAACTGCGCCGCAAGCTGCTCCAACCGCCCAACTGGCCAAAAGCCGACCATCTACTTGCCAATTTATCCAACGGCGTAACCAACCAGTCCGTGCCGCAGCTTCTCGGCAAAACGTCACAACGTCCACACCCTGCGGTATCCTTGAGCCACTTACACCTGCAGCACCAAGGAGTCGCCATGCGCACCGAGCTCGATGTCCCCTTTTCGCATAAAGAAGAAGCCAAGGCGCTGGGCGCCAAATGGGACCGGACCAAAAAGATCTGGTATGTACCCAGCGGCGTCAACCCCGAGCCCTTTGCCGAGTGGCTGCCCGGTGTTGACCGATCAGATCCCTCAGTGCCGTATATATATCTAGTACTGGGCAAGCGCGAGTGCTGGAAGTGTCACAAAGAGACCTCGGTCGCGGCCTTCGGCATTCCCTATCGAACCGATAGCGACGAGAGCATCGCCATCGCGCACGCGCCCAACGAAGCCGGGCACATTGCCATCGACACGGTCAACGCCAACGCGCTCGCCATCGTGCCCGCTCTTGGCTGCGTGCCGAGCGAGATCCGTGACTACCTTCATAAGCGCTGCGGCTACAAGCCCGTAGGCGCGCGAGCCTCCAAAGCTCCGTCGCTCGGCAACACGTGCACCAGTTGCGACGCGCTGCAAGGCAGCCGCTATCTGTTCGAGGAGCCCACATCCCCGTTTGCCCTCACTGCCATCAACAAGCTGCCGGCACTGGAGTTTGTGCGCGTCGAAGTTGCCGGCGTCTTTGGCGTCCCGGCCACGCGCACCGACTTTGACCAGGCGCTCTTTACCTGGGCACGCGACCATCACGCCGAGTTCCACAAGCAGCTCGGTGAGGGGATTTATCTGTAGAGACGGAGAGGCCTTCACAGCCAGCTCCTCCGCATCACCTATCCCTCGTCGCCGGCGTCGTACACGATATCGAGACCACAAACAGGGCATTTCTCCGGATACACCGGCATATGAACACCTGTCCGTTTTCTCGCTTCGTCGCTGAGCCTATCGCGCGCATCGATAAACCGAATGTCGAGACACGGTATTTGCGAGCTGCAGCAAGGACAGGCGGCGACAAACGACCCGCAATCAACCTCTACGCTCGGAAACATATTGTTGTCTATAAGGGCACACGGCAGTTTTCCGTACTTCCCCATCGCAATATCGCCTCGCCAGCTCATACACGCTCCCCTCTCGCTATACAAATCAGGAAGAGCATGCACCGGCGGACGGGCGCGAGATTGCATCGCCACGCGATCCGATCAAACAACACGATCGTCAAAGAATGCCAAAGCCAAATACGCTAATACGGCAGAAGCCCCGCCTTTTCACGCTTCTTTTCCGAGTGATCGAACTCAATGCGATGGGCCTCAAGAAACACCGTATTGGGTCCAAACCATCCGTTTTCTGGCTCGAACCGCTCAACAAACGCAAGGCCGAGCACCTTATAGCCCACCTCGGTTGCAAATATGACTCCAACTGGGACGCCACATTCCATGCAGTTGAGCATTTTACGGTTGTAATTCTGGTCTCGAGAACCAACGGTACCCGGCGCTTGAACCGAGTACTTAATGACCCACGTACCATCGTCCAAATAGAGCGGAGGTACATCGGTGTAGAAGCTCTTTCTAGAGTTATGGACCGAAAGCGCAAAGGTCTTATTGGGATCTTGCTTCACCCGATCCTGGCCCGGCCAGAAGATCCCTGAATCCCGCGGTCGGCGCATCGTTGATGCTCTCGGTTTGCCGCTGGCGCGCTTGTACCCCGCTGCCCCACTCCCCTGTATACTGATGTAGCACGTGTTTCATCCGGGCTTGTTGGGCCGGATTGTTCATGGGAGGGTCTTATGGCTGCTTCGAATCCGCCTAAGGGGAGCGTTTCTTCTTCATCCATCAAGCCGGTTACGCGCAAGGCTGTGCGTTGCCAGCGCGAGGTCGCTTGGCTTATCACGCAGGCGGCGGGCAGGCTTGTGGCGAGCACGGAGGACGTCAATGCTCCCACACCGAGCTTTGTGCTGGCAGCGGCGCTGGATCGAGTACGCCAGCTGGAACTCGCCGCACAAGAAGACGGTAGCCATCTTGGCTACCAGGACGCCATGGCGCCCGACCTGTTGACCTTTTGTCGTATGGCCAAGTTGCCCGCCGCACCCAATGCGCTTTCGGACGCAGGCTACATGTTTACGCTTTCGGGCGCGGACCTTATCCGCGATATCTATGCATACTGCAGCGAGCTCGCCGAGCGCAGCGTCTTTGGCGCGGCAGAAGTCAAACCGGGATATGTCATCAAGCTGGTTCTTAGGCTGTTCTTGATGGACGGGTTCGGGGCCATGCCGGCGTAAGCCGAGTCTTTAGCATCACCGTCGACTGAGCAACAACCGCTTTACCTTAGTGGGCACCAATTGAAGGTCGATTATTGGTTCGCCTCGTCCACTAACGCATTTATTCCACGCACTCTGACAGTCGATACTTGCGGTTGCGGCTCGTCGCCGGCGCCGTGGGCTCAAGCTCGCCTTGAGCAATGAGCGCGTTGACGCGCGACCTAACCTGGGAAATTGTGAGCCCTGTGCGCTCTGCCAGCTCGCGCGTCCCCAGCTCGCCGTAGTGTTTGAGTGCCGTCACAATTAAGCCCCCGCCATGATCGACCGGCTCGATCTTTGAACGGTAAAGTACGACCTTGAACCGATCGAACCCCGGGCAGAACAGGGGCCCGGCCAGACCATGCGCGCGCATGGCATCGATCATCATCGGGATGCCCGAGCCATTGCCCTCAGCCGGCGAACCTGCGCCATCCGGCAGCGGGACAATCGACATGAGTTTCACGAGCGTCGCGTTACGGCATCGGGAGCTGCCGTCAAACAAGTTCTCGCGAGTCTTTCCCCCGTAAAGGCCGCCAGGATTCGTCACCTCGACACGATCGTCAAAGACGTCGACGGCAATCGATTGTCCACAGAACCGATCCCCGTATTCTCGATGGATTACGGCGTTGGCGATTGCCTCGCGCAGGACCTCCTCGGGAATCTCCAGCGAGTCGACACGCGAGACGCCTTGGACGGTCGAGATGCGGCGCAGGTTTTTGGCAACAGCCGCGACGGCATCCGAAATCATCTCGCCTAGGGTGCCCTCGCAGACTGTGCGGTCCATAAACCTTAGTGGCCCCGCAACTCCCTTTTGAGTTCCCACGTGGACAGCCACATCAATGAAGAGCTTGGGATAGAACTGCTGAGGGTAAACGCCCGCGGCAAGGAGGCCGGCCTTGGTAACATTGCCCTGGAAGTCGAGGAAATTCAGACGCTCCATCTTTGTCTTCTTGTCCGCCGCACCGCGCATCGCTCGAGGCGTCAACGAATAGGCACGCTCTATCGTGCGGTCGACCAGCGACTCGTCGAGATCGCCCACACTCGTGCCGGGCACCACATCGCGATCGCTAGGACTCGTCCGTTCATATGACGGCAGTGCCAAAACCTCGGTCGACGAAAGCGGGACATCTTTGTCATCGATGCGTTTGTAGCTGCCACCTTGAGCGCCCCGCTCTATGACATAGCAGGGCTTGCTCAACGATTCAAGCTCCTCAATCGTAATGACGAGAACGATGACGCCCTGAAGCTCCACTCGCTCGATCGCGTATTTGGGCGGATTGGCCAGCTTTCCGCGACCGCCGGCATCGCCCATGCCCGCCACGAATTGGTTGAGCACTTTCTCGGTCTCAAAGTTTGCAACTGGGACAAAACCCGCGCGCTCACTCACCCCGAGCACGATGATGCCGCCGGCGGTGTTTGCGAAAGCGCTGACCGTTTCCCATACGTCGCGGGAAAGCGTCGTGGCGCTCTCCTTGACCTCGACGTTAAGATCGTCCGAGCCCATGCGCCTTAAAGACTCGAGCAGACCGGCCAGCTCGTTTTCGTTCATCTGCACGTCCTTTCGCTCGGTTCTGCGGAGAATGCCGCGAATAAATTTCCTTCGTCTCTCAGTTATCTCTCGTAATTATCTCTCATCTTTCTGCTATCTCTCATATTAGAGATGAGTGAGAGATGAAAGATAAGATGTCTGCCATCTGTTTTATTTAAACATGTTTTTGCTGGTAAAACAATCTATATTGAGACAATATCATGGTTGCTTGTCTCTTTGCAGCATTGTTATCTCTCATCTTTCTGTTATCTCTCGTATTAGAGACGAATGAGATATGAGAGATGTGTGGGCGTCGGATGAGCGTGGATTTTGGACGATCGGGAAATGAGAGTGGATATTTGGACGGTTTTTGGGCGTTTTGAGGCTGATTCCGTCCGAAAATCCACTCTCATTCGATAGGCGTCCAAGTTTCCACGCTCGCGCGGCGGTCACGCAGGGCCTTTGCCCAATCCGCCAGCATCGTCTTCAGTTCGCCGCAGTGCCGCGGCCCCATATGGGTATACTCTCGAGGATTCGACTCGATTCGCCCCCGCTGGGGCGTCAAAGGAGACTGCATATGCCCACCACCTCAACCGATCCGCGCGCCGCAGCCGCCGCGCTGCTGGCACCCGGCACCACCTGCCACGGCTTTGCCGTCGAGCGCTGCGAGACCGTGCCCGAGCTCGACTCGGACGCCTACGTGCTGCGCCACACCGCCTCGGGCGCTCGCCTGCTGTACCTGGCGTGCGACGACGAAAACAAGGCCTTTGCCATTGGCTTTAAGACGCCGCCGGCCGATTCCACCGGCGTGTTCCATATTCTTGAGCACTCGGTGCTGTGCGGATCGGCCAAATTCCCCGTCAAGGAGCCGTTTGTCGACCTGATCAAGAGCTCCATGCAGACGTTCCTCAACGCCATGACCTACCCCGACAAGACCATCTACCCCGTTGCCACCACCAACGAGCAGGACCTGTACAACCTGATGGACGTGTACCTGGACGCGGTGTTCAACCCGGCCATCTATACCAAGCCCACCATTTTTGAGCAGGAGGGCTGGCACTACGAGTTGGACCTGCCGGAGAGCGTCGAGGACGAGGGCGACGGCAGCGCCGCCAGCCTGCGCGAGGGCATGCTGCGCTATAACGGCGTGGTGTTCAACGAGATGAAGGGTGCTCTGTCCGATCCCATGAGCGTGCTAGACGACGCCGTCAACGCCGCGCTCTATCCCGACACCGCTTATGCGCACGAGAGTGGCGGCGACCCGCGCGCGATTCCCGCACTCACCTACGAGCAGTTCCTGGACACGCACGCGCGCCACTACAATCCTTCCAACTCCTACATCACGCTCTACGGCGACCTGGACGTGGACCGCGCCCTGGCCTTTTTGGACGAGCGCTATCTGTCGCAGCCGAGTGCCGCAAGCCGCCGCATGGACGCTGCCGTTGCCGCCGGCGAGGACCCGTCCACGCTGGCGCCCAATCCGCTGGGCGTGCAGGCGCCCGTGACCTGCGAGTACAAGCGCGTCGAGATGGCCACCACGCCCGAGAACGCCCTGGTAGGCCTGGGCCTGGTGCTGGGCAGCGCGCTCGACCGCAAGCGCACGATCGCGGCGGATATCCTGTTCGAGGCGCTGCTGGGCTCCAACGAAGCGCCGGTTAAGAAGGCCATTCTGGCCGCCGGCCTGGGCGGCAACGTGGTGAGCTACACCGCGGCCGAAAGCCTGCAGCCCTACGAGCTCATCATGCTGCAAAACGCGCAGCCCGGCGTGGCGCGTGAGCTGCGCCGCGTGTTCCAGGACGCCTGCCGCGACCTGTGCGAACACGGCGTTCCACGCGAGCGCCTGGAAGCCATCATCAGCAGCAACGAGTACGACCTGCGCCAGCGCGACTACGGTATCGCCGACGGCGTGGCCATTGCGTGCGACGCGCTGAGCACGTGGCTCTACGATGACGACGCCGCGACGCTGGCGCTCAAGTATGGCCCGGTGTACGAGGAGCTGCGCGGCGAGCTGGACGGCAGCTACTTTGAGGACCTGCTGCGCGAGCTGGTGCTGGAGAACGACCACATGGCGCTCGTCGAGCTGGTTCCGGTAGACGCTGCCGAGGGTGCGGAGGGCGCCGAAGCAGCCGAGCTGGCAGCCAAGCGCGATGCCATGACCGATGCCGAGCTGGCCGACGTGGTCGAGCGCACGGCCGTGCTGCGTGCCGCGCAGGAGGCCGAGGACACGCCCGAGGCCAAGGCCGCGCTGCCGCGTCTGCGTGTATCCGACATTGGCGAGGCGCGCCCCGAGCCGCCGCTCGTTGTGGACACGACCGCGCCCATCCCCTGCCTGCGCCACGGCATCCCCACCAACCGCCTGGCCTACGCCATGCAGTATTTCGACCTGAGCTGCGTCGCATTTGAGGACCTGCCCTACGTGACGCTGCTCTGCCGCCTGCTCAAGCAGCTGCCCACGCGCGAACACTCGGCCGAGGAGCTCGACAACCTCCTCGCCGGCAAGCTGGGCTTTTTGAGCTTTACGACCGAGGTCATGACCCAACCCGACGTGGACGACGTGCGCCCTTATCTGTTGGTGAGCGCCGGCGCCCTGTCCGAGAAGATCGATGCGCTGGCAAGCCTGCCGCGCGAGGTATGGTCGAGCACGCTTTTGCTCGATGCCGACGCCGACCGCGTGCGCGACGTGCTCACGCAGATTCGCATTGGGCTTGAGCAGGGCTTTATCAACAACGGACACTCGGCGGCGCTCGGCCGCGCGATGAGCTACAGCTCGCCTTCGGCCGTGGTGCGCGAGCAGCTTTCGGGCGTGGATTTCTACCTGTTCCTGCGCGATCTGCTCGAGCACTTTGACGAGCGCGTGGACGGGCTGCGTACCAAGCTTGCCGAGCTGGCGGAGCGCGTCTTTGTGGCCGATGGCTGCATGGCGAGCTTTACCGGCAGCGACGAGGACTTTAACGCGTACTGGGCCGCCGCGGGCGACCTGGGGCTGGGCGCGGGCCACGGCGCCGATGCCGGCCGCAACGCACTCGTGGTGCCGACGCCGTGCGACCGCCACGAGGCCTTTGTCATCCCCAGCGACATCTGCTTTGCGGCAAGCGCGTGCGACCCGCGTCGCCTGGGGCTTGACGTGACGGGCGCCTGGGCGGTTGCCGCCAACGCGCTCTCCTACGACTATCTGTGGAACGAGATCCGCGTTAAGGGCGGCGCGTACGGCTGCGGATTCCGCGCGGGCGGCGAGCGTCAGGCAGCGTTCTACACCTACCGCGACCCGGCAATCGACCCCTCGATTGAGCGCGTGGCGCGCGCGGGCGAATGGCTCGGCAGCTTTGAACCCGACGAGGCCGCCTTTGAGGGCTTTATCGTGAGCTGCGTGAGCGGCATGGACGCGCCAGTGAAGCCGTACGCGCTCACCAAGCGCCGCAACACGACCTACCTGGCCGGGCTCGATCCGCACGCACGCGAGGAGCGCCGCACCCAGATGCTCGCCGCCACGCCCGGTGAGCTTCGCTCACTCGGCGCCGACGTGACGCGCATCGCAGCCGAGTCGCCAACGTGCGTCTTTGGCGGCCGCGACGTCATCGCCAAGAGCAACGCCGGCTTCAACGTCATCGACCTGCTGGGCTAACGCACTAAAGGTAGATTTTTGGGACATGCCCGAAAATCTACCTTTTTTCTGCGGCATGAGCGGGGCGGCGCAGCCCACCGCGGCGGTTTGTCTCAATCTGTAACATCTAGACGGCAATATCGGCTCCAGATGTTACAGATCGAGACGTTTCCAGACGACGCCGACCTTTTGTCTCAATCTGTAACAACTAGGTCCAATTTTGCCGAGTTACTGTTACAGATCGAGACAAACCGCCGCAGACGCCCATCACAGCACAGATAAAACCCGCCAAAATAAACCTGTCCCTTTTTGGCAAGTTTGCTAGAGGAGGTTGGGATGGACAAGGCTGAGTTGCGGCGGGCGGTGATTGCTCGGCGTGATGCTCTTGATTTGGACTTGCGGGCAGCGAAGTCTGCCGTTATCTGCGCGCGGCTTGTTGAGCTGTTGGATCGCTTGGATGCCGCGGCGCCGCACACCGTTGGCGTCTATGCCGCGATGGGCTCCGAAGTCGACCCTGCCGCGTTTGCCGCAGCGGCCGCCAAACGCGGCTGGCGCGTGGCCTATCCGTGTATGCTCTCGGCAACAGACGCCATGGCTTGTGGCCAGCGCATGTGCATGCGGGCAGTCTCTGCCGATGATGCGTCCGAGGCCCCGTTTATCGCCCACCCTACGCGGGCCTTCGCGGCCACGGACATCGACAGCAGCCACTTCCCCATCGTGCCTGCCAAGGCTCTCGACATGATTGTCGTGCCACTCGTAGCCTTCGACCGCACCGGCGCGCGCCTGGGCTACGGCGGCGGCTGCTATGATCGCTACCTGCCCACGCTCTCGCCCGCATGCCAGATCATCGGAATCGCCTTTGACGAGCAACGCGTCGACGGCGTTCCCACCGATGCCCACGACCTGCCGCTACCCCACATCATCAGCGCCTAACGGCTGGCGCACCTCCCGACAGGCCTAGTGCTCCTCGCCGGCGCGGGCCAGGTCGTAGGGCGTGGTCTGGTAGACGTAGTAGTTGAGCCAGTTGGTGTAGAACAGCTGAGCCTGGCTGCGCCAGACGTTGCGCGGCTCGGCGGTGGGGTCGTCGCCCGGGAAGTAATGCGCTGGCACCTGAGGGTTGAGCCCGCGCTTCACGTCGCGCTCGTACTCCAGGCGCAATGTGTCGGTATCGTACTCGGGATGGCCAAAGACAAAGAAGCGACGGCTGTCGGTCGACTTGACGATGTACAGACCCACCTCGTCGGACACGGCCACGACTTCAAGCTGCGGCTCGGCCTCCACGTCCTCGCGGCGCACATCGGTGTTGCGCGAATGCACGGCATAGAAACGGTCGTCAAAGCCGCGAACCAGCGGGCTTTGCGGCTTCACCAGATAATGCTCGAACACGCCGCTCGCCTTTGCCGGCAGATCGTACTTCTGGATACCGTAATGATGGTACAGGCCAGCCTGCGCGCCCCAACAAATGTGCAGCGTAGAGTGCACGTGCGTGGTGGACCAGTCCATGATCTGGCAGAGCTCGGGCCAGTAGTCGACCTCCTCGAACGGCATCTGCTCCACCGGCGCGCCCGTGATGATCAAGCCGTCGTAGTGGATGTCGCGAATGTCGTCGAACGTGCGATAGAACGTCTCCAGGTGGCCGGCACTCACGTGCGTGGCCTCGTGCGTTTTGGTGCGCAGCAGGTCCACCTCCACCTGCAGCGGCGTGTTGGAGAGTTTGCGCATGATCTGCGTCTCGGTGGCGATCTTGGTGGGCATGAGGTTGAGGATAAGCACGCGCAGCGGACGGATGTCCTGATGTAGCGCGCGGTACTCGGTCATGACAAAGATGTTCTCGCTCTCGAGCTGCGCGGCGGCAGGGAGGGCGTCGGGAATGCGAATGGGCATAGATGCTCCTTATGAGTCAGTTGCAGCTATGGTACAACGAGCAGCCCCATCCGCGCGAGTGTATCGCCCCGCGATGCCGCCAGCGGCCCAAATCACTCCAAAAGTAGAAATTAAGGCATGTCCCAAAAATCTACGGCGCTTTAGCCTAGCAAAGTGGCAGCAGGACGCTACAATGGTTCGACGCGAAAAACTCGGCCGAAAGGATACATATATGTACCAGACGCGTAAGATCGGTGTGGTCGGCCAGGGCCACGTAGGAGCGCATGTCGCCAACAGCCTGCTCATGCAAGGCATTGCCGATGAGCTGTACCTGTGCGATATCAACGAGGCCAAGGTGACGTCCGAGGTCCAGGACCTGCGCGACTCCCTTTCGTTTGTCCCGTACAACACCAAGATCGTCAACTGCTACGACCACTACGAGGAGCTGGCCTGCTGCGACGTCATCGTCAACGCCGCCGGCAAGGTTGCGCTGGCCGCCGGCAACCGTGACGGTGAGCTGTTCTTTACCACCGACGCCGCCCGCACCTTTGCCAAGCGCATCGTCGACGCCGGCTTTGACGGCATCTTTGTAAGCATCTCCAACCCCTGCGACGTCGTGTGTACCGAGCTGTGGTACCTGACCGGCTACGATCCCAAGAAGATCATCGGCTCGGGCTGCGGTCTGGACTCCGCTCGCCTGCGCACCGAGATCTCCAAGAAGGTCGGCGTGAGCCCCAAGTCCATCGACGCCTACATGATCGGCGAGCATGGCTTTAGCCAGCTGGCCGCCTTTAAGGCCGCGACCATCGCCGGCAAGAGCCTCAACGAGCTCCAGGCCGAGAACCCCGACAAGTACGCCTTCGACCACATGGAGGTCGAGGAGCTCGCTCGCAAGGGCGGCTATGTGACCTACCAGGGCAAGCAGTGCACCGAGTACGCCGTTGCCAACTCCGCCGCGCGCGTCTGCGCCGCCGTGCTGCACAACGAGCACGCCGTGCTCTCGGCCTCTACGCTTATGACCGGCCAGTATGGCGAGGAGGGCATCTTTACCTCCCTGCCGTGCGTGATCGGTGCCGAGGGCGTCGAGGAGGTCTACACACTCGACCTTTCCGAGTACGAACTCGAGGGCTTCCACAAGAGCTGCCAGCACATCCGCGACAACATCGCCCAGCTCGACTGGTGGGACGCCGAGGCCTACGACGCCAAGTAGTCCGCCGCTTAACGCGACACCTCACTCATACGGACGCCATGCAAAGCGGGCCGCGCCGGAATACTACCGGAGCGGCCCGCATTTTTGACTCACGCAGTGCCCATACGAATCGAAGTTAAATACTTTTCCGCGAAGTGAACGAGCAAAATTGGACCCTCGAAGCATCGACATTTTTCAGGCACTGTTTCCTGCGGTTTCGTCGAGGTTTTCCTGCGGTTTTGCCGCCAAAAAGTGTGGATGCTTCGGGGGTCCAAAACAGGTCGTTCACTTCGCGGAAAAGTATTAGACTTCGTTTTCCAACAAACAGGAAAGGGCACCGCAACGCAAACGGGACCCGCGTTTGGCAAGGGCCCCGTCGTGAAAAGTTGTTAACCCGGTAACCTTATACCACTCGATTAGTACTGCTCGATGCCCATGTAGCGACGAACCTCGGGGCTGTGGTCGAACACCTTGCCGCGGGCGGCGCGCAGCTCGCAGCTCATCGCATAGAAGAAGATCGGCTCCAGGTACGAACGCACGCTGGCAGGCACCTCGCCCACGCCGTACTCGAGCGCATCGAGCACCATGATCGTGTCGGTGTGCGTGTTGAGGAACGCCAGCGCGCGCTCCTCCATGGGGCGGCACTCGCCCGATCCGAGCTGCACAAAGTAGAACACGCCGGGCTCGGTGGCTTCGAACGGGCCATGGAAGTACTCGCCGGAGTGGATGTAGCAGCAGTGCTGCCACTGCATCTCCATGAGCGAGCAGATCGCCATGGCATAGGTCTGGCTAAAGTTGGGGCCGGAGCCCAGGATATAGAAGAACTTGTGCTGCTGGCAGAGCTCGGCAAAGCGGGCGCCCAGCTCGGCGTTGACCTTCTCACGGGCGGCGGGCAGCAGCGCATCCATCTGCTTGAGGCCCTCATACATGTCGGCGAGCGACTCGTAGCCTTCCTGCTGGTCGAGCAACTCGGCGGCGATCAGAGCGCCGATGCCCTGCGGCACCTCAGCCTGCGACACGCCCTCGCCCCACGGATAGACCCAGGTGGTCCACTTGCCGTTGTCGATCTTGGAGCCCTCGCAGTCGGTAAGGGCAATGACCTCGGCGCCGGCAGCCAACGCCATCTCGCAGCCGTCGACGACCTCCTGCGTGTTGCCGCTGTGGCTGCAGGCGATGACGAGCGACTTCTCGCCAAGACTCTTGGGGGCCATCAGGCAAAACTCGCGTGCCGTGTAGACCGTCGAGGTAAACGTGGTGGCCTCGCGCTTGAGCAGTTCGTTAGCCGGCATGAGGTCGATCATCGAACCGCCGCAGGCAATCCAAAAGACGTTCTCGACCTTGCCCTTGCGCTCGATAATTTCCTGAACCAGATCGTGTGCGTTCATGCTGATGCTCCTCCTTGCGTGGCGGCTTTTGGCGACGGCTGCTCGTACCTGCTGTCGTTCTATGTTGTTCTGTATATACCACGCAAGCAGCCACGGTGGAAGCCATTGCAGTAAATTTGTTCCATGTTGTTCTATTCGTGAACGTTAGATGTCGAACACGTAGCGCGAGCCCACGATCTTTTGACGACCGAGCAGCAGGGGCCGCTCGTCCTCATCGGTAAAGTACGCCTCCATATAAAAGAGCGGCTCGCCGACCGGCACCTCCAACAACGGGGCCACCTGAGCATCGGCAAGCGCAATCTCCACGGTACAGGGGTCGGACTTGAGCGGCACGTGGCCCGAGTGCTCGGCAACGAGCGCAAAGATGGAATTGTCCGCGAGGTCTTCGTCGCGCATCGTTTGTAGATACGGGTGGTCGGCAAGCACAAAGGCGTTGTTCTCGAGCATGACGGGGATGCCGTCGGCCGTGCGCACGCGCTCGACCACGATAAGCTCGCAGCCGGGCTCCACGCCAAAGAACGCCGCATCCTCGTGCGTCGCCGCGACCACCGTGTGCGACACCAGACGCGCACCCGGCACCATGTCGTTGGCAGCACAACCCTCAGTAAAGCTCTGGACGTCACCCTTCTGGCGAATCTTGCGCTTGAGCTTGGGGGCGCACACAAACGTGCCCCTCCCCTGCTGGCGGTTGAGATACCCCGCGCGCGACAGCTCCTCGATGGCACGGCGCACGGTGATGCGCCCCACGCCGTAGGACTTCGCGAGCTCCATCTCGGCAGGGATGCGCGAGCCGGCGGGGTACACGCCGCGCGCGATCTCGCCCTTTAGGTCGTCCATGACCTGCTGGTACAGCGGCACGGCGGGCACGTCAGTGCGGTCGGTTTTATCGTCGAATGCCATCGTTACACTCCATCCCGCGCATGCTCGGACTCAAATTCTTCAATCGCCGCCATAAACTGCTCGCCAAAGGCGTCGGCTTTTTTCTCGCCAATGCCGTTGACCTGGATCAGCTCCTCGCGCGTCTGCGGACGCAGGCGGCACAGGCCGCGCAGGGCCTTGTCGGAAAAGACCATATACGGCGCCATCTCCAGCTCGGTCGAGATCTCCTTGCGGAGGGCACGCAGGCGCTCGAACAGCTCGGCATCGTCGCCAACGCGCGGGCGCTGATCCAGCTCGGCCTCCTCGCGCAGCAGATCGACGGCGCGGCGGGCGCGGGCCGAGGCCTTGCGCTTGGACGCGCGACGCTTAACGGTAAAGGCGAACGCCTCGTCCTCGACCTCGCCGGCACGCGGACCCAGTCCCACGACCGGGTACTGCCCCTGCGAGGTGGCCAGATAACCGCGGCCGCACAGCTGGCCGATGATGTCCTTGATGCGCCCGACCGATTCGCTCGACAGCTCACCGTAGCCGCGGTCCTCGTCCAGATGCATCTGGCGAATGCGCTCGGTGTTGCCGCCATGGAGCACGTCGGCGACCAGCGATTTGCCAAAGCGCATGGGGCGCGTGGCCACATAGCGCACGGCGGCGCGGGCCATATCGGTGACGTCCTCGACCTCGAACTGCGTGAGGCAGTTGCTACAGTTGCCGCAGCCCTCGGCGTCGTCTGTGGTGCCGCCCGCAGCAGCCGCAACCGCATGCTCGGCCGCGGCTTCGTCGCCAAAGTAGCGCAGCATGTATTCGCGCAGGCAGCCGGTGGTATTGCAGTAGCCCTCCATCTGGCTGAGCAGGCGATAACGGTTCTGGAGCGCCCACGCGCGCTGCTCGTCGTCAAGCGCCTCGTCGGCCGCATCGCCGCGGTCGATCAAAAAGCGCCGCATGCGGAAATCGTTACCGTTCCACAGCAGATGGCAGCTGGCCGGGTCGCCATCTCGGCCGGCGCGACCCGCCTCTTGGTAGTAGGCCTCGATGCTCTCGGGCACGTTGTTGTGAATCACGTAACGCACGTTGGGCTTGTCGATGCCCATGCCAAAGGCGTTGGTGGCAACCATCACCTGGATGTCGTCGTCGATAAAGGCACGCTGGCTCTGGCGGCGGGCGTCGTTGCCCATGCCGGCATGGTAGCGCCCCACACGAATGCCGCTGGGGCCCAGTGCCTCGGCAAGCTCCGCGGCCAGCGCATCGACCGTCTTGCGGGTCGAGCAATACACGATGCCGCTCTCGCTCGAATGCGCGATCACATAGTCGCGCACCCACGCGGTCTTGGCCTTGTCTCCCATCTCCTCGCAACCAAAGTAGAGGTTCTTGCGATCAAAACCCGTCACCACGGTCGCGGGGTTTTGCAGGCCGAGCATCTGCTGAATGTCCGCACGCACGCGCTCGGTCGCCGTAGCGGTAAAGGCCGCCACGATAGGGCGCTGCGGCAGGGAATCGATGAACTCGCGAATCTGCAGATAGGCGGGGCGGAAATCCTGGCCCCATTGGCTCACGCAGTGGGCCTCGTCAATGGCCACGAGCGGCACGCCGATGCCGCCGTCCGCCGCGGCCTCCTGCGCAAAGGCTATAAAACGCGGCTCGAGCAGGCGCTCGGGCGCCACGTACATAAGCTGATAGCGGCCCTCGCGCGCCCGCTTGAGCACGGTGTTTTGCTGGGCCGGAGTAAGGCTGGAGTTGAGATAGCTGGGTCGCGCACCCGCCGCGAGCAACGCACGGGTCTGGTCCTCCATAAGCGACAGCAGCGGACTCACCACAAAGGTGATGCCGGGCAGCATGAGCGCGGGCACCTGGTAGCAAATGGACTTGCCGGCGCCCGTGGGCATAACACCCAGCGCATCGCGACCGGCAAGGATCGCATCGACCATGCGGTCCTGTCCCGGGCGAAACGAGGTGTAGCCAAAATAGGCGCCGAGCGTGTCGAGCGCCATCTGCTGCATGCTATCGGTCATGGTTTCCTAACGTCCAAGTCATCTGCCGCCGATTATACGCCGCCACGCGGACAGCAGCACACGGCCGCCGCCCAGACTAGTCGTTTAAGAGCGTCCCCAATGACTAAGGAATGTCCCCAGATGCCGGCAGAAAAGGAACGTCCCCAAGTGCCGCATCCGGGCCATGGCAACGCCGATGTTTTGGCAATGTCAGCGAAAGCCCGCCAGGGCGAGCAAGGTGCCTTGAAACGAGGCGGCATTGACCTTCTGGTCATGCCGCC